>NZ_JBIDAJ010000021.1:0-141545 GCF_043202395.1 Streptomyces sp. NPDC048197 | reverse complement strand
GGACGAACTCCCACTCAGCATCGGATAGTTCATGGCGACGTATCACCCGACCATGGTCCACCACCCGAGATCATTTGAAGACACCCCCTAGGACGCCGCGTGGTGCCCGGCAAAGGCCCGGCCCCCGTCCCGGAGGGGGACGGGGGCCGGACGACGGGGACACCACGCCCGGGGCGATGCCCTGGGAAAATCCCCTACCTCACAGGTAGGTGAACCCGCCGGGGACGTCGGCGCTGCCTCCCGGTGTGGTCACCTCGACCGGGACATTGCCGCCGCCGTCGGGTCCGGCCGGAGTGATGCCGAACAGAAACGTGCCGGACGGGTCGGCGCCCAGGACGGTCGCGGACGTGTCCCCGAACGTCACGCTCCCGTTCTGCAGACCGGAGCCGATGATGGTGAACAGGGTGCCGCCCGCGGACGGACCGCTGATGGGGATGATCGCGGTCGCCTGCGGCTCGGGCGGCGGGGCCTGCTCCACGTAGACGTAGGTCACCGGGTTGGTGGTGCCCACCGCGTTCGTGGCGGTGACCTGCACGGGACCCGGGTCCTGCGGCGGGGGCTGCACCGTGACGGTCAGCCCGAAGGGGTCCTGCCCGACGATGGTCGCCTCCTGGTCCCCGAACAGCACGCTGGTCGTTCCGGCCAGCCCCAGTCCGAACAACGTCACCGTGTTACCACCGTCGACGGGTCCCGAGTTGGGCAGCAGGGCGATCAGAACCGGGCCGAACCCCGGAAAGCTGATCTGCGGGGGCTGGAGCTGAGGGAGCTGGGGAGTCGAGAGCAGCGCCTGGGCCGCCTGCGGATTCGGCTGGTTCGTGCATGTGCACATGGAAGTCCTCCTGCTGTCTGCGGGGTGTCGCCCGGCTCGGCTCGCGACGATGCGGTTCACGAGCCCGGAGCCCGGGCACTGGCAGCAGCCGGCCGTACCGGAGGAGAACACCGGAGGCGCGCAGCGGGCCTGTTCACACTCGCGAGGTGCGAGGGCCGTCACGCTGTCGGGTTTCCTTCACAGCCCTGCACACAGAGGGCTGGCGGGTGGGCCGACCACTGAAGCCCGAGGGGGATGGACGGCCCACCGACCAGGCATCCCCCAGTAACCCAGAAGGGTTTTCAGTGGGCAATGTCCTTGACATCGGCCCACTCGTTCGGCGCAGCGCGCATTCCCGCGGAATGACAACCGAGGGAACACGAGGGACAACGCAGTGGGGGCCCGGGCACGCGGCCCGGGCCCCCACCTGTACGGAAAGGTCAGCTTGCGTTGGCCAGAGCGCTGGTGATCGCCGCAGCAGTCGATTGCTCCGAATTCAGGGCGGCGGCCGAAGCCCCCAGCACGTTGAACACCGTCGCGGCGACGTTACTGGTCGTGGCGGTGAGGACGTTGGCCGTCACCCCCGACGGCTGCCCGAGGCAGTCGACCGCCGCCGAGAGCAGCGAGGTGGTGGTGGCCAGGTTGTGGACGCGGGCGGCGTTGGTGTTGTTGGCCTGGTCCGCCGCAATGGCCGCGTTGTTGGAGTTCTGGGCGGCCTCGAGGTCGCTCACGCAGGCCGAGACAGCCGCCTTGGTGGGCGCGGCCGATGCCATGGGCGCGACGCCCAGGGCGAGAGCTATGGCGACGACGGACGTCCCGGTGGCGGCAGCGATACGGACACGGTTCATGGGGAACTCCCTACAGGTGTCGTCCTCGCCGAGCGGCGAGGATGATGGGTGCCGGAGGAACACCGGGTCCCTTCCAAGGGCCTGCGGGAAAGCGAGCAACGGCCGCCAAGGGCTTGCCTGTTGAGAGCGCGAGCGGGCGGGCGTCAGGACGCCGACTTTCCCGGGGAAGGGATGGGCGGCCCGCCGGTTCGGATGAAGCCAGTAAACCAACGCGGACCGGCCCAGGTAACGGAACCGACCACAAGGCACCCGTTTGGCCCAATCCCCAACGCCGAGGAACGACACGGTGGTTCAGTCGTTGCGCTCGACGGCTGCCAGGACCCGCCCGGCGCCGTCCTCCGCTGCGATCAGCGCGGACAGGCGCCGCGCGCGGTGGCGGTACCACGGATCGCGTACGGCCCGCCGCACGGCCTCCGCCAGCCTCTCCGCGGAAAGTCGCCGTACCGGCAGCACACCGGGACTGACACCGAGGGCCCTCAAACGGGACGCCCAGAACGGCTGGTCCAGCATCACCGGCACCGGCACCGCCGGCACCCCCGCGCGCAGCCCGGCCGCAGTGGTGCCCGCTCCCGCGTGGTGTATCACGGCTGCCACCTGCGGAAACAGCTGTGCGTGCGGAACGGCACCGATCGTCAGCACATCGTCCCCGTGGAGGGACAGGCCGGCCCGGCCCGCCTGCACCACACCGCGTACCCCGGCGAGCCGCAAGGCGCGTGCCACCAGACGTCCGAGGTCCTCCGCGTCCCCGAGGTTCATGCTGCCGAAGCCCACGTAGACCGGCGGCGGTCCGGCGCCCAGGAAATCGGCCAGTCCGGGATCCGGCGTCCAGTCAGGGTCCTCCGCCGGCCACCAGTACCCCACCACATCCATCCCCGGCCGCCAGTCGGAAGGTCTCGGTACGACACTGGGACTGAAACCGTGGTAGACGGGCGATGCCGCACGCCTTTGCTCGACGGCGTGCGCCGACACGTTCAGCCGCCGCCGCAGATGGCGCGCCGCCGGTGCGTAGAGGCGGACCAGCAACGACTGGGCGCAGTGTCCCGCTGCCCGGTTGCCCAGCGGTCCCAACGACGGGAGGCCGGAGACGACCGGTGGGAACTCCCGGGTGGGGGCCAGCGGTTGCAGGAAGACTCCCATGCTGGGCAGTCCCACTCCTGCCGCTGCCACCAGTGCCAAGGGTGCCAGGCCGCTGGAGAACAGCAGGATCTCCGCTCCGGCCGCACAGGCATCCGCCAGCGCATCAGCCATCGCCGGACCCAACTCCCGTACTATACGGAGCTGTTCTCCTGCGGAGAGGCCGGCCTTGGGTGGTGAGCGCCGGGTGCCGGGGCCGGTTGTCGCACCCTGGTCGAGCGGCAACGGAAGAAAGCCGAGTCCACAGCCGCGGACCAGTGCGGCGGACCGCTCGTGGGTCGCCATCGCCACCTCGTGCCCGGCTGCCGTCAGACGCGCTCCCAGACCGGTGTACGGGGCCACGTCCCCGTGCGAACCCGCGGAAGCAATGAGTACACGCATGGCCAACTCCCTTCATTGGCAGGCGTGTTGTGCTTAATCAGTTGCGGCGCGCGATCACCCGGTAGGCGTTGGACAGGCGGGTGCGGCGGATGAGGGGCGCCAACAGAAGGTCCAGTGCGAAAAGGACGACCAGGTTGGGTGCGGTCTGCAGCAGCATCGTTCTGCGGAACCAGCGGCTGAGCGGGCCCGGTCTCGTGGGTCTCCAGGGCAGATCCTCGGGCGGCAGGACGGCCTTGAGCAGGTTGGCCGCCGAGGAGGTGAGGTCGGTGGGTACGTGTGGCTCGCGCCGGTCGACGGACACCACCGTGAATCCGTGCTCGCCCAACTCCTCGCAGAGGTTCGCCAGCGGAAAGAGATGCAGGTGCTGGGGCTGCAGCCAAGGACCCCACCAGCGGCCGAGCAGACGGGCGGAGAGGGACTGGGGGTCGGGGACCTCGATCAGCAGATGGCCGCCCACGCGGAGCGTCCGGTGCGCTGCAGCCAGTTCTCTCCGCGGTGCCGGAGTGTGTTCGAGGTAGTGGTACATGCTCACCGCGTCGTACCGTCCGGCGAGCCGTTGGCTCAGTTCGGTGAAGGAGCCTCGGTAGGCTCGTGCGATGCGGCCCTCGCGTCCGGCGCGCAGCACGCCCTCGCCCCGGTCGAGACCGTGGAACTCGGTGTGGGGATGGATTTTTCGGGCCACGGCGCAGAAGTGGCCGTGGCCGGTTCCCACGTCCAGCCACAGGGCCGGGCGGCCGTGGGGCAGCATCGCGCGGGCCCGTGTCCGGTAGAGCCTGTTCGCGAGGGGCGTGGAGGCCAGTCGCGCCATCGTCGCGCGTCCCAGGCCGTCGTAGCAGTCACGGTAGTAGAACTCCAGCCCCTGCGCGTTGAGCCTGGGATTCTGGAAGACGTGCCCGCAGCTGCAGCACTGATCGAGCACGAAGACCCCCGGTTTCTGCTGGAGGTGGTCGGTGCTGCGCAGGCGTCGGCGCAGGCGGTCGCAGGCGCACCAGGGGCACACGGTTCGCCGGGGTTCGAAGAACCGCTCCAGGCCTTCGGCCAGTTCGCTGCGGTAATCGGCGCGGAGGGCGGCAACCCTCTCGCTTCGCTCTTTCGTCTTCCTCATGCGTCACCTCATGCATGACGGGCTCAGATGGTGGGGGGAAGTACTCGGGAGTAGATCAGGGCGGGACTGGTACCGCCCGGGGTGGTGACGGTGATGCCGACCGGCCCTGGTGGTCCGGGCGGGGCCACGGCGGTGAGCGCGGTGTCGGAGACCACGGTGAACGCGGCGGTCACGGTGCCGAAGCGCACCGATGCCGTCCGGGCGAACCCACTGCCGGTCAGCGTGACGGTCTCACCCCCGGACGCGGGCCCTACGGCCGGGCTCAGCGCTGTCAATACGGGGGCCGCGAGGTACTCATAGGTGAGGTCTCCGCCGGTTCCCCCGGGGGCGGTGACGGTCACCTGGACCGCACCGGCGGTGGAGGCCGGCGGCGCGACCGCGGTGATCCGGGTGTTCGAGACGACCGTGAAGGAGGCCGCCACAGCTCCAAAACGCACCGCCGTCGCGTTGAGGAAGTGACTGCCCGTCAATGTCACGATGGTGCCGCCGCCCCGCGGGCCCGACGCCGGTGTGACGCCGGTGAGGACCGGAGCGGCGAGGTAGAAGTACGTGGCGCCGGGGGCGCTCGTGCCGCCGGGGCCGGTGACGGCGATCTGCACCGCTCCGGCCGCTCCGGGGGGAACGACAGCGCTGATCCGGGTCGGGGAGTCGACCGTGAAGCTGGTGGCTGTTGTGGTGCCGAAGGTGACCGCGGTCGCTCCCGAGAAGTTGCTGCCGGTCAGGATCACGGTGTTCCCGCCGAAGACAGGGCCCTGATTCGGGCTCACGCTGCTGACGACGGGCACCGACCCATACGTGTACGTCACCCCGTTGCTCGTCCCACCGGGCGTGGTCACCGTGATCTGCACGGTCCCCGAACCCGCCGGGGCCACCGCCGTGACCTGGGCGTCGGAGACCACCGTGAACGAGGTCGCAACCGTCGAACCGAACCGCACCGCCGTCGTGTTGGACAGGCCCGAACCCGTCAGCGTCACCGTCGTTCCGCCCGCAGCCGGCCCGGACGGCGGGGTCACGGAACTCAGCACCGGCCCGGTCACCTGCGTGTACGCGTACGTGACGAACTGCGAGCTGATGCCCGCGGGGGTGGTGACGGTCACCTGAACCGTTCCGGTCCCGGGCGGCGCGATGGCGGTGATCCGGGTATCGGAATTGACGGTGAAGGAGATCGCCGCGTTCGCCCCGAAGCGCACATTGCTGGCTCCGGAGAAGTTGATGCCGGTCACCGTCACGCTCGTCCCTCCCGCGACGGACCCCGAAGCGGGCGAAACGGTAAGGACGGTGGGCGGGGGCACGGCCAGGGCGGAGGACCCCTTCGACAGGTACCGGGATGCGTTCAAGGGGTCCGCTCCTTCGAGAATGACGGTCGGTGCGCACGCCGGGCCCGCGAGAAGCGGGTCCGGTGTCTGCAGCGAGGGGAATGCGCGGGGGCCTGCCCGGTGAGGGTTGGGGGGATCCGGGTAGGCCCCCGCGCGCCTGGCCGGGGGGACCAGGCTCAGCGACCCGTATGTCAGATGCCGGGCCCTGCGGTGTAGGTGAAGGCGCCCGCAGCGGTTGCTGCTCCGCCTGTGGTGACCACCGTCACGTCCACGGCGCCGGCGGCACCGGGTGGGGTGACGGCCGAAATGGTGGTGTCGTTGATGACGTCGAACGGCGCCGGGGCACCACCGAAGGTGACCGACTGTGTGGTGGTCAGCTGGGTGCCGGTGATGGTCACTCCGGTCCCGCCGGAAGTCGGCCCGGCCGTCGGTGTCAGGGAGGTGACGGTGGGAGCGTCGACGTAGGTGTACGACAGCCCGTTGTTGGTGCCGCCCGCAGTGGTCACGCTGACGCCGACCGACCCGGCCGCCGCGCCGGCCGGCACGGTGACGGTGAGCTGGCTGTCGTTGATCACGGTCGGCGCGGCGGAGGCCGCGCCGAAGGCGACGGAGGTGGCAGTGGACAACCCGGTGCCGGTGATGGTGACGGTATCGCCGCCCCCGGTGGGACCGGAGACCGGACTCAGGCTCGACTTGAACGGCGCCCCCACGTAGAAGAAGGGCAGCGGATTGCTGGTCCCGCCGGGAGTGGTCACCGTGACGTTGACCGTCCCCGTCCCGGAGGGGGAGATGACCGTGACCGAGGTGGGGGTGTTGGCCGTGATCGTGCCCAGCTTCGTGCCGAAGTGGACGGCAGTGGCGCCGGCGAGGTTGGTACCGGTGATGGTGACGGTTGTCCCACCGCCGGTGGAGCCTTGGTTGGGGCTGATGGGCATGATTGCCTCTTCTCGTCATGGAGTGGTGGATGGCCCGCGGGACCGGGCGATCTGTGTGCACGGCGATGCGCCGCGCCGATGCCGCAGCGAGCCGGTGGTGCCGTCCGGCTGTCCGGTGGTACGTGGTCGGGTCGTGCCGTCAGTCCGCGCAGCCCGGGATGCTCCCCGCGGGAGCGCAGTTGTTGGGTGCGTTCCGGCTGACGTCGCTGACCAGCAGGCTCACCACGCCGGAGTTGCGGTAGATGGCGCCACCGGCGGAGGTGGCGGAGTTTCCGGTGACGCTGCTGGCCGTCAGGGACACCGCTCCGTTGTCGACGTAGATGCCACCGCCGGCCACGGCGCTGTTGCCGGTGACCGAACTGGACACCAGGTTCACCGCACCGCCTCGGTCGGTGATGCCGCCGCCGGGGTAGGGAGCGGGTGCGTTGCCGCCCCGGATGGTGATCGCGGCCAGGGTGAGCTGGCCGTTGGTTCCCGGAACGTTCGCGTCGCCCTGGACCTCCAGCACCCGGAAGGTCGGTGCTGACGGGTCGCGGGCGATGACCGTTCCCAGCCCCGCCATGGTGATCGAGGTGGTGATGGGTGGCAGCCCGACCGGTCCGTCCGACGCACTGCCGTGAGCAGTGGTGAGCGAGTACGTGCAGAACGGAGCCAGGGCCAGGGTTTCTCCGCCTGCCGCGTTCGCCGCGTTGACTGCGGCCACCAGCGCGCTTTCGCTGCACAGAACAGGGATCTGGGCATGGGCGGTGACCGGTACGGCCATCAGAGCTGCGGTCAGAGAACAGACCACGAGTGCCGACCGAAGAACACGGGCAGTTGGCATGACGCCCCCAAGCGGTCATGCGAGCCGCTGCTTCCCACCCCTGCTGACAGGAAGCACGGGTGGACGACGCAGGTCCCCTGCCGAGGGAAACCGTGCGGGATCGCCGTCGTGGGACCGGTGGGGCTGGGGCTCCAAACCGGCAAGCGAACAGAGACCGCCGTCACTTGCTCCCCCGGAGAAGATGGGCGGCTCACCGGATTGGACGCACCAAGTAACCCACCAGGGTGACGGGACCGGCAATGTCTCCGGAGAAACGTCATCCGAACGGCCGGGCGCGAAGGTTGTGTGGCCCGGCGCGTGACCTCAGCGCGCTCTTACGTCGACTCGATCCACAGGCACGGGCCGACCTGGTGCCGCTTGCTTCCAGGCTGTGCCCGGAAACCAGCGACGGCCTGTGGGCCGAGGTGGTACCACTGGACCAATCGGCGCCTGATGGCGGTGATCCGCCAGGAAAATCAAGGGGGTTGCGGTGTCCTCCGGCTTACGGGCGATCGCCCGACTGGTCACGGCGATCACGGCCGTCACGATCTACCTCGCGTTGCACTTGGCGGTCACCGCATGTCTGGACCTGCGGGCCCGTGACCGTTTCCACGAGGCCCCGACGCAGGCGGCGGCGTTCGTCGCCGCGCTGGACCGCTACGCCGACGGAGCGGAGCCCGCACGCGCTCAAATCCGCCGGATCGGCGCATGGTTCGGCGAAAACGCCCCCTCGGGCAGGAGCCGGTCCGCGATCTCCTCCGCCGCCGACCACGCCGAGGAAGGCAGGGTTTCCCTGGCCCGCAAGGACGTCGCGGGGCTGGCGACGGAGATCGAACGGGATCAGGCGCGGCTCGACCGGGAACTCAGCTCGTCGACCGCGGTCGCGCTGTACTGGGCGGTGCCTGCCGGGGTGCTCCTTGTGCCGGTGCTCCGGCTGCGACGACGTCGCCGGTCGGGCGCCGCGGAGATCGTCGAGGTGGTCAGCCAGTTCGTCCCGCATCAACCGTGGTGGCGGCGACCGGTGTTCCTGGCGGCCAGCTGGGTGGGATACGGGCTGTTCGCGACGGGCTCCATCGCAGCGGCCACGTCGGAGCAGCGGGGTCACACAATGCCGTTGGAGACGCAGGTGCTCTTGCTGCTCGGCGGCCTGGCCGCGCTGGGCGCCGGTGTCGTGGTCCTGCGCCACTGCCGACCCCGCTCGGCGCGCAGTGCGGCCCAGGCGCTGCTGGCCGACGGTCGTAAGCCCGTGCTCTACCTGCGCAGCTTCGCCGACGACGACACGGCGGCCTCGGTCGACGACGGGGTGCCGGTCAACATCCATTCGCGGGAGGAGCAGCTCGCGGGGGCGTTGAGCGCCTTCGGCCCCGTCATTGCGGTGGGCAAGCCCGGGGAGCCACTGCCGCGCCTGGGTGCGGCACGCTTCTATCTCCCGCCGGACGACTGGCAGCCGGTGGTCCTGCGGCTGATGGAATTGTCCCAACTCATCGTGCTGGGCCTGGGGTTGGGCGAGGGTCTGTGGTGGGAGGTCGACCAGGCCCGCGCCACTCAGCCCGCGCGCAAGCTGGTCCTGCTGGCACCCGGCGGGCAGCCGGGCGTGGCCGCGCGGCTGGACGAACATCTGCCCACACCGTCCCGACTGGACGAGGTGATCGCGGGCGACTCCTGGATCTCCGCCGTCATCGCCTTCGCCCCCGAGGGGACGCCCAAGGTGCACCCGGTGGGGCCCCGGCCCGGCACCACGACCCGACGGGGCGTGCTCGCGTCCCTCGCGGCCGGCGTGCGAAGAGCCGGTCGGACGTGGATGACCCCTCTGAGCATGCCCGCGCACCAGGTGGTCCGCGCCATGAAGGCCGCTCTGGCCTCGGTAGGGGTCCGTAGACGGATGTTGGTCTGGAAGGGCGTCATCGCCATACAGACGGCATTGTGGAAGGGCTTCGCGCTGGTCGTGGTCCTGGCCCTGTTGTCCTGGCTGGTGTTCCGGGCACTGCCGCTCTTCGACCACTGACAGCGCCGTCCTAGGTCGGGCAGCCGTGGCGGAGGTCACCTGGGTAATGCCTCGCGTTCCGGCCGGTGGCCCAGACGTCCGTGCCAGTCTGGTGATCGACGTGGCAGAACGGGAGGGGCCTGATGGGTGCAGCGGGGCGGGTTGTCGTGGTCAGCGGGGGCGGCACCGGCATCGGCCGGGCCGTCGCCGAGCGGTTCGCCCGGCAGGGCGACCGGGTCACCGTGCTGGGGCGGCGGGCAGCGGTCCTGCAGGCGGCGGCACGCGCGATCGGGGGCGCGCACCCCGTGCGGGCAGTCGCGGGCGACCTGGCCGTGCCGGAGGAGGTCGAGCGGGTGCTGGAGGAGCTTCCGGCCCACGTCGATGTGCTGGTGAACAACGCGGGCGGGCGCGGCGGACCCGCGCAGGACGGGGGCCTCAAGGAGGTCGCCGAGCAATGGCGTCGGGTCTTCGACGGCAACGTCCTGCCGGCCGTCCTGCTCACCGAGGCGTTGCGGCCGCGCCTGGCCCGGCCCGGCGGCCGTGTCGTCACCATCGGCTCCGTCGCCGCCCTGCGGGGCAACGGTGCCTACGGAGCCGCCAAGGCAGCCCTGATGGCCTGGAACCACACGCTTGCACAGCAGTTGGGGCCGCACGGTGCGACAGCCAATGTCGTGCTGCCCGGCTTCGTCTCGGGCACCGAGTTCTTCGGCGTGCCGGCCGACGACGAGGAACTCGCCAGGCGCCGGGCCCAGACCCTGGTCGGCAGGGTGGGAGAGCCGGAGGACATCGCCGCAGCCGTTGCCTTCCTGGCCTCGCCGGAGGCCCGCTACATCACCGGCGAATTCCTCAACAGCAACGGTGGCGCCGTGCTCGGCCGCTGACCTTGGATGCACGGCGTCACACGGCCCACCGGAGGCCCCCTCATACGCCGGATACTCCCCGAAAAAGGAGGAAGGGGGGACGTGTGAGGCGCCGAGGAGTAGCATCCGCCCCAAGGATTGTTCTGCGATTGTGCGGGATTCGGGGGAATCATGGACGGTCCACAGCAGGCTACGCCGGCGAGTGCGAGCCCGGCGGGTCCGGAACGGTCCAGGACGGTGACGGGACCGGCCACCGCCGCGGCGACACTGATCTTGC
Organism: Streptomyces sp. NPDC048197; assembly: GCF_043202395.1. Taxonomy (NCBI): domain Bacteria; kingdom Bacillati; phylum Actinomycetota; class Actinomycetes; order Kitasatosporales; family Streptomycetaceae; genus Streptomyces; species Streptomyces sp. NPDC048197. The sequence continues at coordinate 131,095 of NZ_JBIDAJ010000021.1, read as the reverse complement.
TGGTGCTCGTGGGTGAGGTCCTGGGCTCGGTGTCCGACTGGCGCGACTACCTGGTGGTCCACGACTACAAGGCCGGGGCGGCGACGATCGCGGACCTCGAAGCGGCCGACTCCTTCAGGCAGTTGGTGTCGATCCCGACGGTCGTGGTGTGGATCTCGGCCGGTGTGGTGTTCCTGGTCTGGTTGTGGCGGGCGCGGGTCAACGCCGAGTTGCTGGGCGGTGCCGACGGGCAGCGTCGTGCCCGGGGCTGGGTGGTGGGCGGTTGGTTCACCCCGGTGGCCAACCTGTGGGTTCCGTACCAGGTCGTGTCGGACATCTGGCGGGCCAGCGCAGCTCGGCGGCCGGTTTCCAGTGGCCTGGTCATGGCCTGGTGGGCGCCGCTCCTGGTGAGCACGATCATCGGCCGGGCCGTCACGCGGATCTACCTGTCCGAGGAGATCTCCGAGGAGAGTCTGCTGAGCGCTGCGAATCTGTCCACCCTGAGCACGGTGCTCGATGCAGCCGCCGGTGTGCTGCTGGTCCTCATCATCAGGCGCATCACCGCGTCGCAGACCCAGCGGCTCGTTCAGCACGCAGGGTGAGGAAAGCACATGCACGCGGCATCACGCAGGTAGCTCATGCGACCAGCCCTTCAACTTCCCGAGCACAGCAGGCAGTGCAGGAGAACGAAGATCCACGGGATCCTCCGCTCATGGTGACGGAGTGAGCCGGGCCAGTCGGCCCGGCTCGTCAGGCGTCCCCGCGGGGCTGGAGGGCTACGAGGTTTCGAAGCCGCGGGGCAGCAGCAATGCCGAGTCCGTGTGGAGCGTGATGCGCACCGGTGCGGAAGCGGTGGTGTCCAACGGCGATTGCCCGGTGCCCAGGTTGCGCACGTAGCGCGGATGGGCACCTCCGCTGAGCTGCCAGCGTATGCGGTGACCGACGGCGAAGCGGTGGGCGGTGGAGCTCATCGGCACGGTGACCTGCGAGGGCTTCTGGTCGCCTGTCCGGAGCCGGCCCAGCCCGTCACAGATGTTCACGGAGCGGCCTTGTGGGTCCACGTCGCACAGTCGGGTGAACACGTCGGCGTGGCCGGTGTCCGTGGAGAGGGTCAACCGCGCGGAGACCGGACCGAGGATGTCCACGGGCTCGGTGAGCGGCGGGCCGGTGAACGTCAGTACGTCGTCACGTGCCTCCAGGGTGCCGTTGTCGCGAGAGCCGGCGGTACGGGAGAGCAGCGGGCCGCCCACGGACGGAGTGGGGTCGGCCGGGTCGTAACGGAACGACGCCAGTGCTGCGGAGTCCGTGGGAGCCTGCTGGGTGAGCTGGCCCCGCGCGAGGGGGAACCATGACGTGACGGCCGGGGCCGACGGCCAGTCATCGATGTCCCGCCAACCGTCCTCGCCACCGACGTGCACGCGCACCCTTGTGGGGCGGAGGCCGGAGGGATCGCCGTTCAGATGGGCGCGCAGCCAGGCGAGGCTCTCGGCGAACACCTCGGGCCACCCTTGTTGCACTGCGGAGGTGTGGGTCCAGGGGCCGACGAGCAGGGCGGTCTCGGAGCCGGCCCGGCGCAGTCGGCCGTACTGTTCGAGGTTCTGGTCGAGCAGCACGTCGTGCCACCCGCCGATCAGACTTGTGGGCACCTTCAGGCGATCCGCCGACTTGGCCAGGGATGTGCCGTGCCAGAAGGCGTCGTTGGCGTCCGGATGCGTCAACACGTCGTCCAGCCAGGGTATTTCGCCGAGGGCAGTCACGTATGAGCCCCGAAGCGGCTGCGCGGTGGTGATGTCGCGCAGGCGTCTGTGCAGACGCAGGCTCGCTTTCAGCAGCGGTGCGATCCCTTGGTGCTGATACGTCATGCCTGCGCCGACAGCCAGGGCGTTCTCCAGGTGGAGCACACCGTCCGTGTAGAAGAAGGCGCAAGGATCGTGCAAACCCATCTGTACCACCATCGCCTTCAGCTCCGGTGGCGGGTCCGCGGCAAGGGCCCACTGCACGTATCCCAGGTAACTGGGGCCGATCGTCCCCAGTGTTCCGTTGAACCAGGGCTGCTCGCGCAGCCAGGTCACCGTGGCTTGGCCGTCGGCGGCCTCGTCGCGCCACGGACCGAACTCACCGCCCGAGCCGCCGGTGCCGCGGCAGCTCTGCAGGACCACGTGGAAGCCCTGTTCGGCGAAGAGCATGCCGTACATGGGGGACCACGGCAGGCCCCTGCCGTACGGCGAGCGCACCAGGAGGGTGGGGAAGTCGCCCTCGGCACGCGGGAAGTAGTGGTCCGTGATCAGCGGAGTGCCGTCGGCGGCCGGCACGACCAGCCCCGGCTCCCATCCGGCGTCATGCAGTTTGTCCGGGAGCCGGCGCCAGCTCGCCCTCAACATCCGTGAGGACAGCGGCGGCTTTCCCGTAGGCGGCACCCAGGACGGCCTGGCCATGGTGTCGGGTATGCGTGAGGACATGCTCCCCCTCCTTTATTACGTACACTGTACGAGGATAGGGGATGTTCGGGTGACCTTGGCAAGTGCTTCCGCGGGACTGAAGTGCCTCCGCAGGACCGGAGGAAAGAGCAGGATGACTGGGGCCTTCGTCGAGCCGCGACAAACATCGCGGGCAGTGCGATGCGGGTGAGGGGTGCCTCAAGCAGGTGGAGGAGTGCGAGGCTGGAAGGCTGGTCTTCCTCGGTCGTTGAGCAGCCGCCGTACGGTGCCGCCTTCACGGACGGGCCCGGCAGGCAATGACAAAGGCAAGGAGGTCATCCACTCCTTGCCACTCTCAACATATAGCGCATGGGGGGCCTTGCGGCAAGGCCCCCTTCGTGCCGCAGAATCACCGGCCGAAGCACTGCGCGTCATGGCCCCATGGCGCCAAGGCGTCGGGGGGTCGTGAGGTCACGGCCACCAGTTCCGTCACACCAGTTCCAGACTCCTTGCCGCGCGCAACGGTCGCGAGCGAAGCGACCTCAGATCGGAGCCAATGCCGTGAACCCGCTGACCACCAGCGTGTTTGACCTTCCCGACCACCTCTCCCCCAAGGCCGATCCGGCACTGATCGCCGGCGACGAACAGCACTTCGCGGCCATTGCCGAGAGCCTTGAGCAGACGATCGCCGAACTGTCCGACCGCCTCGATGCCGAGCGCAAGGCGCCCGGCGGCGTGGGCCGGCAGGCGATGGACCGGGACGCGGAGATCCACCGGCTGACCGCTCGCCTGCGTGCCCTGCGTCGCTTCGGTTTGGACCTGTGCCTGGGGCACATGGTCAGCGCGGACCACACCGAGCCCGTGTACATAGGACGACTTGGCCTCACCGACAGCACGGGCCGTCGGCTGCTGGTCGACTGGCGCTCCCCCGCCGCTGAACCGTTCTTCGGAGCCACCCACGCCAACCCGATGGGGCTGGCCGGTCGCCGCAGGTATCGCTGGACCCGCGGCCGGATCAGCGACTACTGGGACGAGGTGTTCACCGCTGACGGGCTTGAACGGCACGCCGCGCTCGACGACCAGTCGGCCTTCATCGCCAGTCTCGGCAGCAACCGCTCGGCACGGATGCGCGATGTGCTCGGCACCATCCAGGCCGACCAGGACGCCATCATCCGCGCCGGGTCCCGCGGCGCTCTCGTCGTGGACGGCGGTCCGGGTACCGGCAAGACCGTCGTCGCCCTGCACCGCTCCGCCTACCTCCTTTACTCCGACCCTCGCCTCAGTCACCACCGCCGCGGTGGGGTGCTGTTCGTCGGACCCCACCGGCCCTACCTGGCCTATGTCGCCGACGTCCTGCCCAGTCTCGGAGAGGAGGGCGTGCAGACGGCCACCCTGCGGGACCTCGTCACCGAGGGAGCCGCAGCAACCCTTGAGGCCGACCCGGACGTGGCCCGCCTGAAGTCGTCCGCGGACATGGTGAAGGCGATCGAGACGGCCGTCAGGTTCTACGAGGAGCCGCCCGCCGAGGGGATGACGGTCACGACCGACTGGTCCGACGTCTGGCTGAGCGCCGATGACTGGGCCGAGGCGTTCGACGCACCAGAACCAGGCACTCCGCACAACGAGGCACGCGAGCAGATCTGGGCGGAACTGGGCACCATACTGCTGGACAAGCTCGACGCCGACATCTCGCCCGATCTCTTCCGGAGGTCGCTGGCGCACGACGAAGTGCTGGTCACCACCCTCAACCGCGCCTGGCCGCTGCTCGAAGCGGCCGACCTCGTCGGCGACCTGTGGTCGGTACCCGCCTACCTCCGGATGTGCGCTCCCTGGCTGAGCCGCGAGGAGATCCGCAAGCTGCAGCGCAAGGACGCCCCGCAGGCCTGGACGGTGTCCGACCTGCCGCTCCTGGACGCGGCGCGGCAGCGGCTCGGCGACCCGGACGTGGCCCGGCGCAAGCGCCGGCACGAGGCCATCCTCGCCGCCCAGCGCGAGCGCATGACGCAGGTCGTCGACAACCTGATCGAGGCCGCGGCCGCCTCCGGCGCCGACGGTGACGACGGCGAAGGCCTGGTGAGGATGCTGCGCGGCGCGGACGCCCAGGTCAGCCTGGTCGACGAGTCCGAACTGCCCACGGCCGACCTGGACCGGCTCGTCGGCCCGTTCGCCCACATCGTCGTGGACGAGGCCCAGGAACTGACCGACGCCGAGTGGCAGATGCTGCTGCTGCGCTGCCCGTCCCGGAGCTTCACCATCGTCGGGGACCGCGCCCAGGCCAGGCACGGGTTCACGGAGACCTGGCAGGAACGTCTCGAACGGATCGGCCTCGACCGGATCAACCTCGCCGCCCTGAGCATCAACTACCGCACGCCGGAAGAAGTCATGACGGAAGCCGAGCCGGTCATCCGCACGGTACTCCCCGACGCCAACGTGCCGACCTCCATCCGCAGCAACGGCCTTCCCGTCCTCCACCGTTCCGTGTCCGAGCTGGACTCCGTCCTCGACACCTGGCTCGCCGCCCACGCCGATGGGATCGCCTGCGTCATCGGTGCTCCCACGGTCCGGACGACGCCCCGCGTCCGGTCGCTGACCCCACAGCTGTCGAAGGGGCTCGAGTTCGGCCTGGTCGTCCTCGTCGACCCGGAAGAGTTCGGCGGGGGCATCGAAGGGGCGGTCGACCGCTATGTCGCGATGACCCGGGCGACCCAGCAACTCGTCATCCTCACTGGCCCCTGACGCCGGCTGCCGGGCGACCGTCCGCTGCCAGTGGGATATTCGCTCGCCCCGAAAAGGCGGTTCCCAACCCGGTGTGAGCAAGGTCGGTGATTGGCATCGAAATTCCGGGGAAGCCACTCGTAGTCTGTGACGCTACAGACATCGCCAACACCGCTCATCCCACTGTCAAACACTGTCAACACGAAAGAGCGCCGTCTCACCTCGTGCCTTGTGACTGTTGGGACGGTACGGTGTCGTGCGATCACGCTCATCGCTGTGAGGTTAGGAAACGCATGACTGACTCCGTTCCCATGACTGATTCCGTTCTCGTTCAGACAATCGAAAACCTCGAAAACACCCTGCCGGGACTTGAGGAGCAGGAAAGGCTGTTGCGCGAGCAACTCGAAGGGGTGGTCCAACGCGTCAGGTCCACCCGCGAGGCCCTGGAGCACCTGCGCGTCCTGACCGGCACCGCTGCTCCCGTCAGCCAGTCGTCGCCCGCCGCCTCACCGGCCCTCCCGCCCGAGGAGCCTGCGGCCGTCGAACCGGCAGACAGCGCCGGCCAGGACTCGTCCGAGCCCGATGCGGCTGTCGCGCCGGAAGCGGCCGAGGAGCCGGAGCGCACGGCGTCCGTCGTGCCACAGCCTCGTTCCGCAGGCACCACGCGCCCCAAGTCCGGCACCGCCAAGTCCAGCCCCGCCAAAAAGCGCAACACCAAGAAGGCGACGGCCAAGAAGGCGACGGCTGACAAGCCCAACAAGGCGAACCAGGCGGCAAAGAAGACTGCCGCCGCCGCAAAGCCGAAGGCGAAGAAGGCGGCTTCGAAGCGGGCCGCCACCGCCCAACCGGCTGACGAGGGCGCGGGCAGCCTCATTGATGCCGCGCTCACCGTGCTCAAGAATTCGAGCGTGCCGATGCGGGCCCGTGAGATCAACGCGGCCCTGGGTCGGGAGGCCACGCCAGGGCAGATCGAATCGGTTCGCAACACCCTCGACCGCGTCGCGCGGCAGCAGAAGCTGGTGACGCGTCCGGGGCGGGGCACGTACGCGGCGGTCTGACGCCACACACCTGCCAGGCAGGCTCCTCACCTGGGTGTCTCCTCGGAACCCCATCGGTACCTGCCGGCGGGTGAGGCGTGCCGCAGCGGGGTCGAAGCGGTCTGTGGAGAGCCGGGGCGGGAAACGCTTCCCATTCCTCGGCGGAGCCAGGACAGCAGGCGCCTGGGAGAGAGCAGCCGTTTGCCTGCCGCGGTAGACCGAGGGCGCCTGTTCCGGGCTTTCTGAGCCAGCCGGTGTTCGTTGGCCTGGCGTATGAGTTCCTGGTGGCGGAAGGAAGGCATCTGGGAGCGCATGGCCCTGATGCTCCGGCCTTCCCCAAGGGGAAGGTCAATCAGCTGATCAGTCAGTTGACTTGCCGCCACGGCTTCCTGGGTGAGCACCACGGTCCGCCGGTCGCTGACCGGGAAACCGATTGAGCAAGCGATCTTGGCCGTGGTACCACTTCGTGGTTCAGCACAGAGTCACGGGATGGGTAAGGGGTCGGTGGCATGCCACTCGGAGAACTGGTCAGACTGCGGGCGATGGGGCCGGCGGACGCCGAAGCGCTGTGGCGCTGGAATCACGACCCCGAGGTCATGCGGTGGATGGACGACACCTATCCCCACTCGGTCGAGCAGGTCCGCAGGTCGCTGGAGGAGCGCCCCCGCAACGCTTACGGCGACTGCTTGGTCGGCATCGAGGCGCTCGCCGACGACACGCTCATCGGCCTGGTCATGCTGCAGGACGCGGAGCCCGAGAAAGGCATCGCGAAACTCGATATCTACCTGGGCGAGAAGTCGTATTGGGGCAAGGGCTACGCCACTGATGCGATACGGACCATCTGCCGCTACGGCTTCGAGGACATGCGCCTGCACAAGGTGACGCTGACCGTGGTCACGGAGAACCATGCCGCGCGCAGGGTTTACGAGAAGGTCGGCTTCGTCGAGGAAGGCCGACTTCGTCAGGTCTTCCGCCGTGACGGCAAGTGGTACGACATGTTCACGATGGGCCTGCTGGCGAGCGAACTCCGCTGAGTCGATTCGAGGATTTCTGGATCTCCGGACCGAAACGCGACCGGAGCGACACGCGCTATGGGCCGGAAGGGCCGACCGTAGAGACGCCCGATTGCACGGCTTGCGAGGGGCCGAGAAGGAGGAACTCGTTCCCTTCGGGGTCGAGGAGCAGCTGCCGGCGTGACTGGTGCCTGCCGGCGTCTTCCCGTCCGACGTCCGCGGGTGAGGCGCCGGCGTCCAGCAGGCGGTTCACTTCGGTCGAGGGATCGCCGTCGCCGCTGGCCGTGAGCGCCAGCCGTATGCGGTTCGGGCCCGTTTGGGGTGCCACTGGCGGGCCCATGACCAGCGTGGGACCGCCACCGGCTGCCGAGGTGAGACTGACGCCCCAATCGCCCTCGTCCACGATGGACCAGCCGCTCGCCTCCGCCCAGAACCGGCCCTGGCGGCTCGGATCGGCGGCGTCCTGGCATATCTGGGCAAGCCGACCCTGCCCGTGTGCCCGGGGCAGGACACAGAATTCGTTGCCTTCCGGGTCGGCGAGCACCTCCCACGGGACCGCACCCTGTCCGATGTCCAGGCAGGTGGCACCCAGGGCGAGCAGTCGCCGCACTTCGTCCGCGTCGCCCGCGAGATCGAGGTGTACGCGGTTCTTCCCGGTCTTCGGCCGCACGGAGGGGACGAACACCAGCCCGACGTCACCCGCGTCGCGCGGACGGATGCCCGTCCCGTCGGCGAGCGGGCCATCGATGATCCGGTTGTCGGCGGTGGGCTCCCATTCCAGGGCCTGGGCCCAGAAGTGGGCCAGGCGCAGGGGGTCCGACGCCTCGATGACGACCGTGGTCAGCTTCGTTGGCATATGAGGTCTTCTCCTGTCAGGCCATCAGTTCCCGTGCGGGTCGCTACGCCCCGTTCGCGTACCGGCCGAGGTGATGCTCGCAGGCGTCCCGGGCCGCGGCGGACAGCAGGTCGTACGAGCGGGCGAACAGCCGGTGGAGGGACGGGCCGTAGCGCTGGGCCAAGTCGGTGTTGTGCATCAACACGTCGAGTTCGTTGGCGGCGGTGATCTCGAGGAAGGCACGTACGTCCGGCTCGGGCGGGGTGTGTTCCTGGCCGGTGCAGCGGTTGCGGAAGCGGATCGGGCGTTCGGACCCCAACCGTGGATAGACGACTTCGCGGTCGCAGCTGGCGTAGAGGTGGACCAGCGCTTCTGCCCGTTCGCCGATCAGTTGGGCCAGGACCGGGCGCTCGGTGACGTCCAGCAGGGTTTGAGCGAACCCGTCGGTTCCGTACGCCGCGTGGCACAGTCCCGCGACCTGCACGGTCGGGTCGGCGCCCCACTCGCCCAGTAGTTGCGCGACGCGCCTCAGGTGTTGCAGGAGTGTTCCTCCGGGGTGGGGCATACGGTCGGCACCGCGGGAGCGCAGGAAGTCCTCGATGTCTGGCCACGCCGTCACACGCCCCGAGCCGCTTACCGAAGGGCCATCGTCCAACGGGTCCATGCGCTGCATCACACCACCTGTTGTGCGGTGCGGGCCACCTCTGCCACCAGGCGGGCCATGACCGGGGTTTCGACGCCGTGGGCGGTCCCGGCCCGCAGCACGGCTCCCCCGATGGCGTCGAGCTCGAGCGGGCGGCCGGCCTCGGCATCGCGCTGCATCGAGGACTTCATCGTCTGCGGGGCGCCGTCGAAGAACGACAGCAGGGATTCGACGGTCATCGGCGCGCCGGCGGCCCGCGCCACGGTGGTGATCTCGTCGAGCACGGCGACCAGTTCCGCTCTCCGCTCACTGCGGACGGCTCCGAGGTCGGCCCCGTAACGGGTGGTGAGCAGGGCGAACGGGGCGAGGAAGGCGAGCTTGTCCCAGATCATCGCGGTCTCGTCGGTGCGCAACGTCACCGCGAGACCGACCCGCCGCAGACAGTCCGCGAGCCGGTCGAGCGGTGCCGCGGACGTGGCGGGCGGCGCCGCGAGTTCGAGGCGGGCGAAGGGGCTGGTGTGGACGATGCGGCCGGGTGCCGTGCGGGTGGCCTCGACCTTGATCGTCCCAGCGGCGACGGTGGCCGAGGGGTAGCGCTGGCGGAGCACCGTGAGGTGGTCGAGGCCGTTGAGCAACGGGACCACCAACGCGTCGCCGAGGATGCCGGCCGGTACCCGCTCCAGCGCCTCGTACAGAGCTGTCTGTTTGACCGTGACGAAGACGGCGTCCACCGGCTCGCGCAGACAGGTATCGGCCTCCACGGCTGCGGTGAAGTTCCCGTACTGGGCGCTCTCGACGTGCAGGCCGTCCTGGCGCAGGGTGGCTGCGGTCCGTTCGCCGGCCAGGCAGCGGACGCGGTGTCCGTCACGGGCGAGCAGTGCGCCGATCAGACCGCCGACACCGCCGGGCCCGAGGACGGCCACCCTTGGGTTGGTTGGGCTCATGTGCGCTCCTGTCCTTGTTGCGGGTCGGCACCCGCCATACGTTCGCGCGTCCGGATCACGCGAAAGCAGCGGGCGGGTTGCCGCCCTGGGCCCTGCAACGATGATCAAGCCTCACCGAAACCCAAGTCAATCCAGGGTTTTGCTAGGCGATCCCCAAGCAATAGCTTGGGGATCGCTGTGGCTCTTCAGGAAGTGTGATGTCAACTGCGTTCGTTGGATGGGTAGTTGGCTGCGTGTGCGACGGGGCGGGTCCTCTGGACTGTCGTTAGAGCGTTATCCATTCCCTTGCGGTGGTGACCTCGTCGAGGAGGTCGGTGAGCGGCTCGGTGCCGAGGCCCGGGCCGGTGGGGACGTCGAGGTGGCCGTCGCTGAGGACGAAGGGGGGCGTGATGTCGGTGGCGAAGTAGCGATGGGAGCCGGAGGTGTCGCCGGGGAGGGTGAAACCGGGCAGGGCGGCGAGGGCGACGTTGGCGGCGCGGCCGATGCCGGTTTCGAGCATGCCGCCGCACCAGACGGGGATGCCGTGGGCGCGGGCGAGGTCGTGGATGCGGCGGGCTTCCAGGTAGCCGCCGACCCGGGCCGGTTTGACGTTGATGATGGAGCAGGCGCCGAGGGAGATCGCGGCCGCGGCGTCGGCGGCGGACTCGATGGATTCGTCCAGGCAGATCGGGGTGCGCAGGATCTTCGCGAGCTGGGCGTGCTGGACCATGTCGTCGTTGGCGAGGGGCTGTTCGATCAGCAGCAGGTCGAAGGCGTCGAGCTTGGCCAGGTGCTGCGCGTCCACGAGGGTGTAGGCGGCGTTGGCGTCGACCTGGAGGAGGAGGTCGTCGCCGAAGCGTTCGCGGACGGCGCGGACCGGCTCGATGTCCCAGCCGGGTTCGATCTTCAGCTTGATGCGGACGTAGCCCTCGGCGACGTAGCGGTCCACGGCGTCGAGCAGTTCCGGGACGGAGTTCATGATTCCGACCGAGACGCCGCAGGGCACCCGGTCCCGGGCGGCGCCGAGGTAGGAGCCGAAGGACTCGCCGGCGATGCGGAGTTGGGCGTCCAGGACCGCGGTTTCCAGCGCGGACTTCGCCATGTGGTGACCGGTGAAGGGCTCCAGTATCCGTCCCACGGCGGCAGCGTCCACGCCGTCCTTCGGCAGGGCGGGGATGAGGAACTTGCGCAGGACGTCCTGTGCGCCGTCGACGTACTCGGAGCAGTAGCGGGGCTCGGACATGGCCGCGCATTCGGCCCAGCCCTCGCCGTCGGGGGTGACGACGCGGACCACCAGTACGTCGCGGCTGGTCTCGACGCCGAAGGAGGTGCGGAACGGTGCGACGAGCGGCATCGCGATCCGGCGCAGTTCGATGCCGGAGATCTTGGTCTTCATGGTCAGGTGACTCCTGTTGAGGGTGGCAGGTTGAGGGGTGGCAGGTGGAGGGTCAGGCGGGTGGTCAGGTGGGGGTGCGATGGACGACGTAGCTGCGTCGGTCGTGGAAGCCGATGACCTGGGCGCCTTCGGCGAGCAGGCCACCCAGGGTGTGCCGGACGGCCAGTCGCCAGGCGCGGGCCGCGGCGGGGTCCTGCCGTCGGAGCGCCTCGATGTCGTCGGGCAGATCGATGAGGACGGTGGCGGCGTCGGCCGATGCGGTTTCGGGGCGGCCGGCGCGGTTCCGAAGGGCGTGCACTGTGCCGGTGAGCCCTTCGGATACGTTGCCGGGGCCGGGGGTTTCGGTGGGTGCGGTCAGGTCCCAGGCGGTGAGGACGCGGTCGGACTCGTCGCCGCCGTTGATGGCGTCGTCCATGGCGCCGTAGAAGGAGGTCAGGTACTCCTCGGGGCGGGCGCCCAGTTTGACGAGGTTGAAGTAGGCGTTGCGGCGGATGAGCGGGTCGTAGGTCCAGGTGATGCGCTTCAGTCCGCGGGCGAGCGCCCACTGGCGCTGGTGCAGTTTGAGGGCCAGGCCGATGCCGCGGCCCATGGAGGCGCCGGTGATGTGGGAGTGCAGGGTGGTGGCTATGGGATCGCCGAAGAAGGCGACGGAGGCGCCGACCAGCCGGCCGTCCTCGTACGCCCCGGCCACGTAGTTGCCGGCGTGCGACAGGGCGCGCATGACCTCGGCGGAGACGGGCGGGCCGGTGGTGTCCGTTCCCCAGATGCCGGCGTAGAGATGACTGGCGGTGGCGAACTCCTCCATGGCGTGGAGTTCGCGGATCTCGGGTCCGTTCATCGCAGTGCTCCGACGAGGTGGGCCAGGAGCCGGGCGCGGGCCGGCATGGCGGCGGTGCGGACGTGTTCGTGGTCGGCGTGCGCGCCGTCGCCGACGGCGCCGAGTCCGTCGAGGGTGGGGCAGCCGGCTCCGGCGGTGTAGTTGCCGTCCGATGCTCCGCCGACGGCCGCTTGCCGCAGCGGGCCGAGGCCGAGCTGCGCGGCCTGTTCGGTGGCCAGGGCGAACAGTTCACGGGAGGCGTCGGCTTCCAGGGGCGGGCGGTTGGGGCCGCCGTCGACCTGCAGACGGGCGCCGTTGGCCTGCGGCTGCAGGGTCCGGATGAGCTGGTCGACCGCTTCCTGCGCCGCGGTGTTGGGAACGCGCACGTCCACATGCAACTCGGCCCGTGCGGGCACGGTATTGCTCGCGGTGCCGGCCGACATCAGCGTCGGGGTGAGGGTCGTCCCCGGTCCGGTGCGCGCCGTAACACCGTCGGCGATGTGTTGCAGGGCGAGGAGCTGGTGGGCGAGTTCGGTGGCCGCGTTCACGCCCTTCTCGGGCTCCAGCCCGGAGTGGGCGGCCCGGCCGTGCACCGTGATGTCGTAGGCGGAGACGCCCTTGCGGCTGGTCTTCAACTCGCCTCCGGGGGCCGAGGGTTCGAGGACGAGGGCGGCCGTGCACTGGCGTGCGAGGTCCTCGATGAGCCGGCGGGAGGTGTCCGAGCCGACCTCTTCGTCGCCGGTGACCAGTACGCAGAGGCCGTCGAGGGACGGGAGCGAGGCCAGCGCGTGGAACATCTGGACCAGGCCGGCCTTCATGTCGAAGACGCCGGGTCCGCGGGCGATGCCCTGCTCCACCGACCAGGGATGGGTATTGAGGGAGCCGATCGGCCAGACGGTGTCGTGATGGCCCAGGAGCAGGAGGCGCGGCGTTCCGAAGGTCCATTGGACGTGGGTGACACCGTCGATCACCAGCGTCTGCGCGGGGGCGCCGAGCAGCCTGCCGCCCTGTGCGGCGACGACCTGGGCGCTGCGGGCCACGGCCGCGTGGTCGGCGGAGTAGGACTCGCAGGTCACGAGTTCCTCGAGGTCGGCGAGCATGGCGTCGAGGCCCGCCGGACGGTCCGCCCGCGCGGAACGGGAATGGTCATGATCATGGCCAACCGGCATGTGAGTCCTCCTGAGTGGGATGACCGCCACGCTAGGCACGCTGACCAGGGCCGGGTTGGTAGCCCGGTGACAAACTGAGGCGCCGGTTCGTGCCCACGACCGAAGCCATGGAGAACGGCGCTGCCCGGCGGGTCGGACGGCTCGCCGGGCAGCTCTGGAATCGCCGGGCGCCTCGGGAATCGCCGGACGCGCCTCGAATCGATAGAGACGGACATCTGCGTGACGCACTCGGCGATCCAGCTGCACCATGCGGGCAGGCACGTCGTGGTCGTGGACGATGCCGCCTACTCGCCGGGACAGGCACATGAGCGGGGCCCACGGCGCCTCGCCGGCCGAGGCATCGACACGCTGTCGGCCAAGGAGCTGTTCTACGACTGGGTGCGCACCATCGAGTGTGCGCACACCTTCCACGACACCCACGCGGATCCGGCGGTCCCGCCGGGCGTACGTCTCTGACGCCCTGCTCGCGGAGCGGCTGTCATTCCGCCGATGCGGAGGGGACCGAGGCAGTGGGAGTGGGGCAGGCAGCGGGAGTGGGGCCCGTGCCTCCGGGGCGTGCCCCACCGCTCTCGGCCGGGCCCATCAGGCGGAGTTGGAGCATCGCGGCAAAGCGGGCGGACGGGTCCTGCAGGTCCAGCTGCCCCACCTCGGCCACCCGGCGGATGCGGTAGCGGAACGTATTGGGATGGACGAACACGCTCGCCGAGGCGGCGATGACGTCTCCGAAGGCGTCCAGCCACGCCCGCAGCGTCTCCACGAGGTGGGCGTTGTGCTTGGTGTCGTAGGCCGCCAGCCGGGCGAGCGGGCCGGAGAGCTCGTCGCGGTTGGCGATCGCGAGGTCCCGCATCTCGAGGAGGAGGGCGTCGACGTACACATCGGCGATCGAGGCGACGCGCTGGGCGCTCTCGCCGCTGAGCAGTACGCGGAGCGCCCGGTCGGCGTTGGCCCGTGAGCGCGGGAGGGCGGCGGGCTCCTGGGCGACCGGGCCGATCCCGATGACGGCCCCGGCCCGGTCCCCGGTGCGCTGGAGAAAGTTCGCCGCCACCTGCACGGCACGTTCCCGGGCGTGCGCCGAATCCCCGGTCACCGGGAAGAGGGCGTACGCCACGTCTCCCAGCAGCGCCACCGCGGAACGGGGCTGGACCGCGGTGAGGTGCACAGCCAGGGCGCTGGTGAGGCGCTGGCGCTCGGCGGTGAGGTGGGCATGGTCCTCGCCGGCGCCACGAGCCAGGCCCATGGCCATGACCAGGGTGGGTTCGGTCACCAGGTCCAGCCGGCCGAGCGCGTGGACCGCCCCTCCCCCGCCCTCCAGCGCGGTCGTGACGAGGTCGGCGCGCAGTCGGTTCTCGGCGTCGGTACCCGCGCGGAACCGGAGCATGTGGAGCGCGGCGAGCTTGGCCGCCTCCCGGAACGCCTGGTCGCGCTCGGGCGTGAGCGGTTTCCGCAGCGCCGCCCACACCGACCCCAGGATCTCGTCCCCCGCACGCACCGCGATCGCCACGCGGGGCAGCGCGACCTCGTCACCGATGGCCGGCGGAGGAATGTGCACCGGGCCCTGGCTGCGGAACAGCTCCTTGAAGACCCCGTGCTCCTCGTGGACGCGCAGATAGCGCTCGGGCACCTGCCGGGCCAGGATGCTCTCCACACGGGCGGTGTCCGCCTCGTCCTGCCGGCCGGAGAAGGCCAGGATCCGCGAGCGGCGGTCCTCGATGGTGATCGGGGCGTCCAGCAGGGTGGCGATCGCGTTCGCCAGCGCGAAGAGGTCACCGGACGGCACGCCGCCGAGCGTGTGTGCTCCCGCTTCGCCGACGTCGCCCTCGGACAGCAGCGTGCGCAGCATCGCCGCCAGCTGGGCCCAGGACGCACCGCGGGTCAGGGCCAGCAGCGCCACACCGGTCTCGGACACGACCTCTTCGAGCTCGTCCGCGTCCTCGACCGGGCCCCGGACCACCAGGGCCGCGGCCCCATGGGCGGCGAGGTCCCGCAGGAGACGGGACGTCTGCTCTGCGCCATGGACCCCGACGCCGAGCACGATGGCACGCTGCGGGTAGTGCTGCTCGTCATGCGGATCGTGGATGCCGACGCCGCCGATCTCCCCGGCCGCCTCGGCGTCGCCGTGCTCCAGATCCAGGAGGGTGGAGCCGAAGTCCTCAAGCACCCGGCTCAGGCTTCGGGCGCGGTGCGTCGACATGTGCCTGATCATCTCCGCAGGTTAGGACCGTTCCGGGTCCCCGGCTTGGTGCGTGCGGACGAGGATAGGCGAGGAGGTCCGTATCGGGGAACGAAGTCGGTTTCACCGGGGGGCGAGCTTGGACGCTCACGAAGCGGGGGGACCAAGAACACGGTTGATCACGAACGCGGTTGCCACGAATCCGCGGGATGAGAGCACCTGTTTCGGTACATGCGGCGACGACCACCTGTGCGCCCCGCCCCGCTGGTGGCACCGGCGTGGAAGTAGCCGTGCTGCTGGGTCACTTCGGGGCGGCCAGGGAGCACGATGTGCACGCGGCCGGGGCCGATATGCGCTATCCGGGCCCCGAGGTGGCTCATCAACCCTTGACGGTCGAAGCTGTCCTGGATGCGCTTCTGCACCTCGGGACTCGCCTCTGCCGGCTGCGTCTGCTCTTCCACGTGCTCTCCTTCGACGGACATCACGGTGCCGCGACGGACATCTTGGTGCTGCGGCGGACGTCACAGGGTTTCCCCGGACCTCACGGTGTGCGTACGAGCGCGGAGCAGGTTCGTCAGCCGACCAGGCGTTCCGCCAGTAGGAACCCGCCGATGACGATCATCATGGCACCGGAGACGCGGGTGACCGCCCGGGCCGCCGAAGGACGGGTCTTCAGGACGGTGCGGGCCAGGACGCCGACGGAGAGGTAGACGAGGGCGCAGGTCGTCATGTGAAGTGCGCCGAGCAGCCCGGTCTGCGCGGCCACGGGCCAGGCGCCAGCGGGATTGATGAACTGCGGGAACAGCGAGAAGTACAGCAACAGCGCCTTGGGGTTCAGGCCGCTGATCCCGACGCCCTTGAGCATGATCCGTCCGCGCGAGGCGGCCATCGATGAGGAGGTCATCGTCTCCGTGGACGCGCCCAGGGCCCCCGGCCGCGACAGTACGCCCCAGCCCAGCCAGATCAGATAGGCGGCACCCGCGACGGTCAGTGCGGTGAGCACGGTCGCCGAGCTCGCCACGACCATCACCAGGCCCGCGACCGCGAGCAGCGTGTATCCCGCGTATCCGGCTATCAGCCCGGCGACCGCGGGAACCACCGACCGGTCCCGCAGCCCCGCCGAGATCGCGAAGGCCCAGTCCGCGCCCGGAGTGAACACCAACAGCAGATCCACCGCCAGAAAAGCCGCCAGCGTCGTCGTGTTCATCGATCGTTCTTCCCTCTCACGTGCCTTGTTCTGAGAGGGAAGGCTAGGCCGGACATGCCCGAAAGTGTTTGCGTTCTTACCCCAAGATCGCGGACGGTGAGGGAGAATCTTCTCCATGGATGCCCTCGACCGGAAAATTCTTACCGAGCTACAGCAGGACGGCCGCCTGACCGTCACCGAGCTGGCCGCCCGCGTGCAGCTGAGCGTCTCGCCCTGCCACCGCCGCCTGCGCGATCTGGAACGCGAAGGGGCCATCCGCGGCTACCGCGCCGTCGTCGACCCGGCCGCCGTCGGTCTGAACTTCGAAGCCCTCGTCTTCGCCACCCTGCGCTGGGAGGACCGCGACACGGTCACCGCCTTCGAAGAGGCCGTGACCGCCATCCCGCACGTCCTCCAGGCCCAGCGCCTCTTCGGCGAACCCGACTACCTGCTGCGCGTCGCCACCACCGATCTGGCCGCCTACCAGCAGCTCTATGACGAGCAGCTGGCCACGCTGCCGGGCGTCCAGCGGCTGACCTCGACCCTCGTGATGAAGCACGTCATCGACGACCGACCGCTGCCCGAGTAACCGACCACTGCGCGAGGTGCAGCCCGGTCCGGATGACTGGCCAGGCCGGGACGGAGAGGGCGTGAATGAAGAGCTCTTGCCTGGAGACGTCGTGACTGGAGAGGTCGTGACTGGTCCGTATCGGGTGAAGGAGTCCAGTCACGACCTGTTGCCGACCGGGATTCCTAGAGGTGCGTTGCCAAGGCGGCGTACACCCTCCGCCAGGCATCCGCGCCGGCCTTCGGTTCGTAGTCCTCCGGGCGGTCTGCGCAGGCGAAGCCGTGCCGGGCACCCGGGTACGTCACCAGCTCGTGCGGCACCTTGGCCTCGGTGAGCCGCTGCTCGGCCTGCTCCCATTCCTCGGCCGGGATGATGTGGTCCAGCTCGCCACGGAAACCCAGCAGGAAGGCGCCGCCCGCGGCGATCCGCTCGCTGGTCTCCAACGGAGGCACCGGCCCGACCAGCGGGAAGCCGCTGTTCAGCAGCCACCCCGGATAGAAGACAGCGGCCAGCTCGAAGCTCAGCTCGGTCGCCGCCCGTAGCGCGATGTGTCCGCCCATGCTCAGCCCGAGGAAGGCCACGCCCCGCTCGCCGGCCGCCGCGCGCGCCGCCGTCAGTGCCGCCGAGGCGTCGGCCACCAGCTCGTCCCGGTCCAGCGCCCGCATCAGCACCAGACCGTCCTCGCGCTCCTCGGCCGAGTACCCGAGCGCGGTACGGCGAGCATTGCGCCAGTAGTAGTCCGGGGCCAGCGCCACGTACCCGGCCGACGCCAACTCCGCGCAGGTGTCGCGAACGTAGGCGTTCACTCCGTACAACTCGGAGCAGACCACCACGGCGCCCCGTACCTCGCCCACCGGGCGGTGCACATACGCCTCGATGCCACCGGCTTCGCCCAGTCTTTCCCACTGACCAGTCATCAGTCCCCCGTGCCTCGATCGCTGAATGTCGCCGCAATACTAGGCTCACGCAACGTCCGTCACACCGGACATGGGAAAACACCCGGATACGTCCCGATGCACTCCAGTGAGGTCGCGACCGTCGTGCTCGGCCGACGGCCCACAGGTGCGCTGTCAGTGGCCCGCACTACGGTGTCGCGCATGACCAACCTCAGTCACTGGACCACTCCGGCGGACCGCATGGTCCGCGGCGGCATGGGCAGATGCGATATCACCATTCTCCAACCGCCGTTCTTCACGGCGACCGCGCACAGCCTCCCGGCCAACGACCCTGTTCGCGCACGGGAGTTGGCCCGATCCTTCGGCACCGTCGAGGAGGTGTGGGAAGAGATCGAGACCCGCCCCGCGCACCCGCCCCTGTACCTCGTCGAACGGTCCGACCTCGACCAGATACAGGCCGGGGCATGGGGCCCCGTACTGGGGATCAGCGATCCCGCACTCGGCGACGACGGCAACGGCACCCCGCTGCTGTACGAGGTGGGCCGGCTGCGCGAGCGCTACCCGGACGCGCGGATCGTCGGCCGGGTGGAGGTGGACTGCGGCGAGTCCCATACCGAGGACATCGTGTGGCTTCCTGACGGCACGATGTTCCATGCCTCCGGTTGGCCCGGGATGGACCCCTGGGAGTTGACCGGCGACCCGCACGCGGTTGCCGCCGCCCTCGGCGTCACCAGCGACATGTTGGAGGAAATCGACGTCGACCTGGACGCCGAGCCGGAGGAAGTGGAGTGGTCCGCCTTCGTCGGCCTGGCCTTGGGGGAGGCCGACCCGTGGCCCTGGACGCACCTGGAGACTTCCGTACTCAGGGTCCGCCACACCGAGAGCCACACCCGCCGCATGGAGAAGCTCTACTTCCTCGGCAGCTGAACACCTCAGCCGTACTTCCGGAGAAGCTCTGCTTCCTCGGCAGCTCAACACCTCAGTCATACTCCCTCGCCAGCTGACCTGCCTCATCGGAACGACCGGAGAACACCGTGCCCTCGATACATGCGAGAGATGACTTCGCGACCTGGGAGCCCGTACTGCGGCTCCTGCGGGCCGCCAACATGGAGAGCCTTGCCGCGCCGGGCGGCCACGTGGCGGGCCGTATCGGCTCGCACTTGTGGAGTCTGCCCCTGCAGCGACGGTTCCCGCCGCCCGGCCAGGCCGCCCAGGTCGCGGACATGCAGGACGAGTTGCGCGCGGTGAAGCGGGTCCAAAGCGCGCTCGCGAGCGCCGGCAGCGACGACGTGTCGTTCGTCGCGGAAACCTCGCCGAACGGGCGGGCCGCGCTCCACCTGATCGGTTCCAGCCCCGCGGTGGAGGCCGGCCTCGGTCCGCATCCGGGTTCCCTCCTCCTCGTTGAGGACGCGGTCCCCGAGCCCTGGCGTCGGCTGCCCGAACCGGTGCCCGGTGCGGCAGCGGCCCCTTCCGTGGATCTGGCGCTGCTGGAACGTACCCTTCGCGAGCGCGTCCCCGGTGCCATCGGCGCGACCGAGGCTGAGCTGGTCGCCACGGAGGTGCGTCTCGGTGTCGCATTGCCCGACGAGCTCAAGGTCCTCTACCGGGTCACGCGGGCGAAGTGGGAGGACTGGGGTGACGACCACGAAGCGGCGGAACGGGAGGCCCAGGCGGTCGGTTGCGAACTGTTCCCGCTGGATGCCCTGTACATCGCCGACGCCGCCTCCCGTCCCTGCCGTTGGGAGTTCGGCGCCATGGAGGCGGTCGTCACCGCGTCCGACGCCGCGGTGCAGGGGGTCGTCGGCTCGCCGGGCTGGATCGTCTTCGGCGACAACGGCGGTGGCGACCGGATCGCGGTCGACCTGACGCCCGGCCCGCGCGGACACACAGGGCAGATCATCATCCTCAGCCATGAGGAGAACATCGGTGCCGACCTGGTCGCCGACTCCCTCACCGACATGGTGCTGAACGGGCCCGAGCCAGAGCGCGGCAGCCATCGCACGGACCGGCCGCCGGTCGTGGCCAGGGTCAACATCCGGAGTCTGAGCAGTGTGCAGGCCGCCGCGCACGCCGGGCTGGAGGTGCTGAGCATCGGCGTGTGGGACAGTGAGCCGCTCAGCCTGGCTCCCGTCATCGGGCTGCCCCGGCTACGCACCCTCACCGCCTACCCCGGCACACTCGCCGACCCGCTGGAGATCGCCACGTTGACCGGGCTGGAGTTTCTGAAGCTCGGCCCGGAGGAGTGGCGGGTCCTCCTCGATGCCGAAGCCGTCCCGCGCGGCCTGTCGGCCGCCGCCATCGAGGTGCACAGCAAGGGCGGTCGGCATCCGCTGTCGATCGTGGCCCTCGCCAATGAGCTCCTCGCTCTCTGGGACCGTCCCCCGATCACCCGGACCCTCCTCGAAGGCGATCTCGGCGTCGTGTCGTAGTGGCCCCGGGCGCCCTGAGTTCTCGCGAGCGCGAGAGTCAGTGTCGCTGCCGCCGACGGCTCTGCTTCACCTCCCGGTCGATGGCCCAGGCGTCGGCGACCGGTCCGATGTGGCCGAGCTTGTCGGGATTGATCACCGAGCGGATGGTCTGGATCTGCCCGTCGAGCACATCGAGCGCCATGGTGTTGAGCACCTTGCCGTCCCGGTCGCGGAAGATCGCGCCCGGCTGACCGTTGATCTCGTGCGGCTCGAACGACACGTCGATCCGGGCCATCCACGGGAAGACGGAGGCGAGCAGCCGGGCCACGCTCTCGGCGCCCATGACGGCCCTGGCCAGCTGCGGGGCCTTGCCGCCGCCGTCGCCGACCAGCGATACGTCGGCGGCGAGCAGGTCCTGCAGGCCGGCGACATCGCCTTCGCGGAGCGCGTCGAGGAACCGCGACGCCAGTTCCTCCCGCTCATCGCGGGCCGCTTCGAACCGCGGCCGCCCGGCCTCCATATGCCGCCGCGCCCGCACCAGCAGCTGCCGGCACGCCGCCTCCGACCGCCCCACCGCCGCGGCGACCTCGTCGAACCCAAAGCCGAACACCTCCCGCAGCACGAACACCGCCCGCTCCAGCGGGCTCAGCCGCTCCAGCAGCACCAGCGCCGCCATCGACACCGAGTCGGCCAGCTCCACCGACCGTGCCGGATCCTGATACGGATCGCTCAACAGCGGTTCGGGAAACCACGGACCTACGTACTCCTCGCGTCGCACCCGTGCGGAACGCAGCACATCGATCGAGATCCGCGTCACGGTGGCCGACAGGAAAGCCTTGGTCGATATGGGCCGAGTCGCCGAACCGTCAAAGCGCAGCCACGCCTCCTGCACCGCGTCCTCGGCCTCCCCCACGCTGCCCAGAATCCGGTACGCGATCGAAAACAGCAGGGGCCGCAGCTCCTCGAACTCCTCGACCTTGTTCACGTTCACCCAACTCCCCGTTGTGTTGCTGCTGTTGGGCTCGGGGCCCCTCGTCGGACCCCGAGCCGGTCACGCTTGTGCCGATCAGTGGAACTGCCCCGGCTCGTAGTCGCCGGCCGGCTGCTGGGAAATGACGTTCAGCCGGTTCGCCATGTTCATGAAGGAGATCAGGAGTACCAGGGCGGTGAGCTGCTCCTCGTCGTAGTGCTTGGCGGCGTTCGCCCACACCTCATCACTGACCCCACCGGCCGCATCCGCCACCCGGGTCCCCTCCTCCGCCAGCTGCAGCGCGGCACGCTCCGCCTCGGTGAAGACCGTGGCCTCGCGCCACGCCGCGACCAGATTCAGGCGCACCGAGGTCTCGCCGGCCGCGGCGGCCTCCTTGGTGTGCATGTCGATGCAGACGGCACAGCCGTTGATCTGGCTTACGCGCAGTGACACCAGCTCCTGCGTCGCGGCCGGCAGCGGCGCGTCCTTGACCGCCTTGCCGGCCGACATGACGTACTTGAGGGCCTTGCCGGCGATCGGGCTGGCGAAGAAGTTCAGTCGCGCGTCCATGATGTACTCCTCTGCGGTCATCGGTGACTACACCCTTGAGACGGGGCAGCCCCACGCCCTGTGACATGGGCGAATGTGACCTGCATCTCGGCGAAGGCGAGGAGCTTATCGCTGCCGGTGCGGGACGGGGTGACGCTGGCACGCAAGCGCTGATGGGGCCCCAGGGACACCGCACCAGGCACCAGGCACCCCACAGCACAAAAAGGCACGACACAGCACCAGGCATCCCACAGACAGGGGACGCAGAACGTGGCGGAGCCCGGGAGTCGTATCCAGCTCCCGGGCCCCTGGGGATGCCACCCAATTGCGCACGCCGGCGGCGTTTAAGAGGACGGATCAGTCATCAGGCCGTCGTGTTCTTCCTTTGAACTACCGCACCGCGGAGAGGTGCAGGCGAGATTCGAACTCGCATCCGACGGCGTTCGTCCGTCCTCGGTCGATCCGGCGATCGGCGGCAATGCTGAAGCTGGAGCGAGAGTCTGAGATTGATGCGGGATTGCCTCTGCCATGTTGGGCTACCCCGGCCCGTGGTGCCGGGGGAAGGACTCGAACCTCCACTGTGACCCGCGTCTTCAGGCTGAACTTCAGTTTCAGCTTGCGCTCATCACACGGACCGGTCCTCAGTCCGGCCCGTGTCTGTTGCGCACCCCCGCGCTCGCACGCGGGGGCGATCATGGATGCTACCTGCGGTCGTCGTCAGCCGAAGAGGTAGCCGAACACCGCGTCGCCGACGCGCTGGTCGGTGACCTCGGCGCCGTTGGCCTCCTCGCGGGCGAACTTGACCGCCTGCTGGAGCTTCTCGACCCGCTCCAACAGCTCGTTCACCCGACGCGCGGGAAGCGCTCCGGAAAACTTCACCGTGGTCCAGTAACCGATCGGCACGTCTTCGTAGTACACCTCGACCTGTGCCGGGTGCTTGTCGGTCGCCTCCGCCTTGACGTGGTTGCGCGGGACCTTCTTCGTACGGATCGTGCGGACCGGGTCCGTCTTCCACCAGTCCGTGGACGGGTCGAGGGACCAGGACTCGGCGGCATCCAGCACCGGAAGCTTCTTGACGAAGGCATGCAGGTCCGTGAGCTGCTTCTCCAGGAACAACAGGTAGCTGACCGGAACCTCGGCGAGGATCGTCCGGCCGTCGACCGTGACGTCGGCACGGGCCGTGCAGTTGGCCCAGTCCTTGGTGGCCGTCACGTCGAACAGGCGGGTCAGCGACGCCGACATCTCGCGCAGCACGTCCTCGGCCTGGACCTGCACCCGCGTGGACTCGGGCGGCAGTTGTTCGCCCTCTTCATCCTTGGGCTGGTACGTACGCGAGATACCGGCCAGCAATGCGGGCTTCTGCACCCTGTGGTGAGCCGCGGTGATGTCCTGGAGCGACTTGCTCTTGACACCCTTTTCGACAGCGATGATCTGGTTCAGCTTCGCCACTTCGTCCCCCTTCGAACAGCAGAAACATATCCCACAGATCACGCACGCTCGAACGCTTTTCGACCTGCGGGCACCATGTCCGGCCGCAGTCGATACGCACAGTGCTTGGTTTTCCCAAGTTACTCCTTGGAACTTCCAAGTCCTGCCGCTACGCTGCCTTCCCATGGTCAACAGCAGCAGGGAAGACGGATACCAGCTCTCCACGGACCCCGACCGCCTCGACATCGGCCTGGTGCACCGCTGGCTCTCGACCGATGCGTTCTGGGCGCTGGGCCGCAGCCGGGAAACGGTCGAGCAGTCGGTGCGCAACTCCCTCAACTTCGCCGTCCATGACGCCACCGGCTCCCAGGTCGCTTACGCACGTGTCGTCACCGACCGGGCAACCTTTGCCTGGCTCTGCGATGTCTACGTCGCTCCCGCACACCGCGGGAAGGGGCTCGCCACCTGGCTCGCCGGTGCCGTCCGCGACCACCTTGCCCCGTACCGGCTCAAGCGCGTCATGCTCTCCACGCTCGACGCTCACGGGGTCTACGCGAAGGTTGGATTCGCCCCCGTCCCGAACCCCGAACAACTGATGATCCTGAGCCCCGCGCCGCACCATGAAGCGACCGGCCACAGCGCCAATTGACCGGGGAGTGGACGACTGAGCCGGCCGCTCGCTGCGAGGCGAGCCAGGCCGGAGAAGGGTACGGGAGTCAGCTGTGCGTGTGGTGATCTTGTGTGGTGGGGAGAGCTCGGAACGCGATGTCTCCCTGGCCTCGGGCCGGTCGGTCGCCGGGGCCCTGCTTGAGCGGGGGCACGAGGTGGTGCTGGTCGACCCGGCCGCCGAGGTGCCGGTCCTGGCCGGGCCGCTGCGGCCCGGCGACGCGGTCGACGGGTTCGCGGTGGGCAAGGAACCGCCGTCCCCCGCAGGCCTGCCTCGGTTGAGACGGCGGATGCACGCCGCCTTGACCGGCGGTCCCGTCCTGGAGCTGCTGCGCGACGCGGAGTTGGTGTTCCTGGCGCTGCACGGCGGCTGGGGCGAGGACGGGCATGTGCAGGCGCTGCTGGAGATGACGGACGTACGGTTCACGGGCGCGGGCAGCGCGGCATGCGCGGCGGCCTGGCACAAGGGGCGCACGCAGGCGGTACTGGCTGCGGCAGACGTCCCGGTGACCGAGCGGGTGCTGTGGCGGCCGGCGGCAAGTGACCTGCCGGCGGCCGTGCAGCGGCTGGTGGCGGCGGGTCCGGTGGTGGTCAAGCCGGTTGCGGACGGTTCCAGCGTGTCGGTCCATTACGTCGACTCGCTCCCGCAGCTGGCGCGGGTGGCAGCCCGGACGCGCTCCGGTGAGGCGGAGCTGATCGTGGAACCGTTCCTTTCCGGGCGGGAGTTCACCGTGGCCGTGGTCGGCGGCGAGGTGCTCCCCGTGGTCGAGATCGAGCTGACGACGTCGGTGTTCGACTACACGGCCAAGTATCAGTCCGGGGCGGTCAGCGAAGTGTGCCCGGCACCGGTGCCGACCGAATTCGCCTCCCGGCTACAGGAGTTGGCCCTGCGTGCCCATCAGGCCCTCGGCTTCGGCGGCAACTCGTACTCACGCACCGACTTCCGCTGCGACGCCGGCGGCGAACCGATGTGCCTCGAAGTCAACGCGCTCCCGGGCCTGACAGCGACGAGCCTGCTGCCGCTCGCGGCGACAGCGGCAGGCTGGACCTACCCCGACCTGATTCAGCGCCTCATGGACCTTTCACCGCGCTGAGGTGCAGGTCTCACTTGTCTGCGGGCAGGCCGGGGCCCGGGCGGCTGCGCGCAGCTGAAGGCCCCGAACGACGCCAGGGCGACACTCATCACGGTCAAACGAAGAAATGGCGGTTCTGCCGCACGAAATCGGCGAACCCGAGGGCTTCGCGGCCGGTGAGATCGGCAACCGTTGACGTGACGGTCTCGGCGCCACCGTCGCGGAAGGCGCGGGCAACGTCGATCAGGGCATCGGCATGGAACTCCGGCAGCCCACGGCCCAGCATTGCCGTACGCGCTTCGTCGTCGGGCAGTCCCACATAGCGCACCGGCTTACCGAGGACATCGGAGAAGGTTTCCGCGGCTTCGGCGTAAGTCAGTGCCTTGGGCCCGGTGAGGTCGTAGACGCAGCCGTCGTGGCCGTCAGTGGTGAGAACCCGTGCAGCGACAGCGGCGATATCGCTGACGTCGATGAAGCTTATGGGTGCGGTGATCAGCGGCAGGCTGAACTCCCCGGCCGCCCGGATGGACGGCTGGTTCAGGAAGTTCTGCAGATAGAAGTTGGGTCGCAGGATCGTCCACGGGAGGCCGGACGTGACCAGTGCCTGTTCGACGGGCCGGTGCAGCCGGGCGATCGGCGAGAGTCCTTCGTCGGCCCGCCAGACCGACAGCTTGACCACCCGCGCTCCCGCCGCACGGGCGGCTTCCACCATGTTGAGTTCATGTGTCGTCTGGGCCGGGCCCGTCGCCCCGAGGAGGAAGACGGACTCGATGCCGTCGAGTGCCGGCCCGAGTGTGTCCGGCTCGGCCAGATCGAGCGTCACCGCCCGACCGCCCGACTTGATCACCTGGGCCGTGGTGTGCGGATCCCGGTAGGCCGCACGCACGGCCACACCGTCGGCCGAAAGACGAGCGAGGAGAGCCGTTCCGACATTCCCACTCGCACCGGTCACCAGAATCATCCGTGCCTCCTTGAGGCGGTAGCAGTGGGTACGCCAAGAAGTGAGTAGTGAGTACGCCAAGAGTGGAACACACCGTCCTGGCGATCGACGCGCGCTGGGGGGCGCAGCAACAACTGGCGGTTCCGGACGGTCAGTCGGCAGTGAGCGACCAGGGCCAGCCTCTCAGTGACCACGCTGCTCGCCCTCCCGGGCGAAAATGCGCACTTCGGACGCCATGTGCCGGCCGTCGTCCCCGATGCGGCCCCCCTTCCGGCCCCCGCCCCCGCCGTATATAGGCTCACGTCCGTATCGAGCCTGACGGGGGAGAAACGAGTGGAGCGGCTGCGGCAGGACGATCCTGCGCGGATCGGGGAATTTCTGACGTTGGCGCGTCTCGACGCCGACGGCAGCAGAGGCGTTCCCGAGCGTCGCTATCTGGCCCGAAGCGCTGACGGCGGGCACACCGTGCTGGCGTTTCTGCCGTCGCCCGGCGGTGATCCGGCGCGGTGGGCGGCCGAGGCGCAGCAGGCGGCCCGGCTGACCCAGCCCGGCTTCTGGCCGGTCGGCCGGCTCGGGGGGACGCCGGCCTTCCCGTGGTACTCCTCCCCGTACCGGCCCGCACTGCCGCTGCCCGCCGTGCTGGCCGCGTACGGCGGTCCGCTGCCGGAGCCGTTGGTCCGTACCCTCGGCGGCACGCTGGCCGAAGCCCTGGCCTCGGCCCATGTCCTGGGCATCGTGCACGGCGGGCTCTGCCCGGCGGGTGTGCTGCTGACCGCCTGCGGGCCGCTGCTGGGCTGCTTCGGTGCGACCCGCGCGAACCCGGTGACCGGGGCCGCCTCGCCCACGCAGGCCACCGGGCTGGAGACCGGCTGTCTCGCCCCCGAGCTGGCGGCGGGCGGACCGGCGGACCGGGCCGCGGACGTCTACGCGCTGGGCGCCGTGCTGGCGTACGCGGCGACCGGGCACACCGTGCCCGAGCGGCAGGAGATCCCCGCCGGCCTGCGGGACATCGTCACGGCGTGCCGCTCGCGCGATCCGCAAGGCCGCCCCGAACCGGCAAGGGTGCTGGCGGAGTTGCTGCCGGGCGCCGCGTACGGCGCGCTGACCGGCGCCACGGAGCCGATGTCGCTGCCCGGCCGGATCGTCGAGGCGTTGTCCCGTCAGTCGGCGGAGGTCCTGGCCGCCGCACTCCCCACCCAAGGGCACTGAAGTCATGATCTCCCCCCTTCTGCACGACGACCCGCACACCGTCGGGCCGTTCCGGATTCTCGCCCGCCTCGGCGGAGGCGGCATGGGCACCGTCTACCTGGCCCGTTCGGCGGGCGGACGCACGGTCGCGGTGAAGACGCTGCACACCCGTCTCGCCGCGGACACCACGCTGCGGACCCGCTTCCGGCTGGAGACGGACGCGGCACGCGTCATCGGCTCCGATCACGGTGCGGTGGTCGTCGACGCCGATCCCCAGGCACCCACCCCGTGGCTGGCGACGGAGTACGTGCTCGGCCCGCCGCTGGACGTGGCCGTCGAGGCGGGCGGGCCGCTGCCGGAGCCGGCCGTGCGCGCCCTCGGCGCGGCCCTCGCCGCCGGGCTGGAGCAGCTGCACCGGTCGGAGGTGGTGCACCGCGACCTGAAGCCGTCCAACATCCTGGTGACCGCGCAGGGCCCGCGGATCATCGACTTCGGCATCGCCCGGGCCTTCGGCGACGAGCATCTGACGAACGTCGGCAGCGCCGTGGGAACGCCGGCGTTCATGTCACCCGAGCAGGCCGCGGGCCTGGAACACGCCGCCGCCGGCGACGTGTTCGCGCTGGCCGGAGTGCTGGTCTTCGCCACCACCGGCGTCGGTCCGTTCGGCGGCGGGGCCCCCACCGATCTGCTGTACCGGGTCCGGTTCGGCGAGCCGGACCTCGGCGGGGTTCCCGAGCCGCTGCGGCCCCTGCTCGTCCGCTGCCTGGCCAAGGATCCCGCGCACCGCCCGTCCACCACCGAGCTGCGTACCGCACTGGGCGGCGCCGGGGTCACCCCGGGCGACCGCGGCGGCTTCGCTGACCTGCTGCCCGACGCGGTACTGCGGGAGATCGCCCGCCGCAGCGACGAGGTGTGGCGCGAGCCGCCGCACCGCCTGCCACCACCGGTGCCCACCGAGACGCCGCGGACCGAGGCCGCCCCCGCGCCGGGCGTCTCGCGGCGGCGGCTGCTGACCGTGGCCGGGGGCGCCCTGCTGGGCGGCGGCCTCCTCGGCGGCGGGGGCTGGGCCCTGTTCGGGGGCTCCGGGGACGACGGGGGCGGCGGCACGAAGAAGGACGCCGTCGACCGGCCGAAGCCTCCGACCCAGCTGTGGAACACCACCATCCGGTGCCCCGACTCCGGGGGCGAGGTGACGCGGGTGGGCCGCAATCTGGTCATGCGCGCGGGCATCGTGCTGTGCGGCATCAACGCCGAGTCGGGCAAGGGCACATGGCAGGCGAACATCGCCGAGACCTGGCGGTCGGCCACCGACGCAACCCGGGTGTACGCCCTGCGGGACCAGGAGGAGGGGGCGGCGCTCGCGGTGTGCGAGGTCTCGCAGATCGACGGCCAACTGGGCAAGCCCCTGGTGGAACTGTCCGCGTTCGCCGGCAAGGAGCAGTACAACCAGCTGCTGTGCGTGGTCGACGGCATCGCGTACCTGGTGGCCAAGGCCGCCTCCGGCAAGCGCTGGTACCTGGTCGCGGCCGACCTGGGGAAGGGCAAGGAGCGCTGGCGCAGCCCGGTGGACGGGCCGCAGACCGAGGGTTTCCCGCCGGCGCTGTGCGGTGCCGTGGTGGGATCCCGGGTGGTGCTGTGCGGTGGCCCGAGCGAGGGCTCGAAGTTCCTCGGCCTCTCCGCGTACGACAAGGACCACGGCCGCCGACTGTGGGAGATGTCCGAGACGTTCGCCGGCATAACCCCGCCGTCCCGGCTGGTCATCGACGACCGGAACCTCTATATGGGCGCCGAAAGCCTCACCGCCCGCCGGCTGTCCGACGGCGGGCTCGAGTGGCTCTTCGGGAAGGACCGCGATGTCGGAGACAGCGCGGGCGAGGAGCGTCGGTACGGCACGCCGGTCCTCCACGACGGCGTCCTCTACTGCACCGAGGCGGACCAGGGACTGATCGCCGTCGACGCCCTCTCCGGCACGCTGAACTGGCAGGAGAAGGGGCTGTCCGGCAGGAAGAACAACCGGAACGTGGCCCCGGCGATCGGAAAGCGGTACGCGTACTGCGCCGACGACAAGGGCCTCCGCGCCGTCGACCTGCGCGCCCGTAGGGCCGTCTGGACGTACGAGACGGTACCGCTCGTCCTGTCCGCCGACGCCAAGGGCGGCCATCTGTACGTCCGCCAGGAGAAGCGGACCCTCGCCCTCCCGCTCGCCTGACGTCCTGCCCGTTCCCGATCCTGGAGACGACCGCCTGTGAAACCCCTCGGCCAGGGAGATCCGCTGCGCCTGGGCCCCTACCGCCTCCATGGCGTCCTCGGAGAGGGCGGCATGGGGAAGGTGTACTTCGGAGTGGACGCCTCCGGACGCCCCGCCGCGGTGAAGGTCCTGCTGCCGGAGCTCGCCCATGACGGGCACCTGGCCGACCGCTTCCTCCGGGAGGCGCGGACCGCGCAGGCGGTGACCAGTGAGGGCGTGGCACGCGTCCTGGCCGCCGAACTGGAGGGCGGCAGGCCGTGGATCGCCACGGAGTTCCTGGCCGGCCCGACGCTGGACGACGCCGTCGACCGCTTCGGGCCGCTCGACGACTCCGCCGTACGGGAACTGGCGCGGTCCCTGGCCCGCACGCTCCAGGACGTGCACGCCACGGGGCTGGTCCACCGGGACGTGAAGCCCCCCAACGTCGTCCTCACCTCACGCGGCCCCCGTCTGATCGACTTCGGCATCGCCCGCCCCGAGCACGGCCTGACCCTCACCCGCACCGGGCAGATCCCGGTCACGCCCGGTTACGGCGCACCGGAGCAGGTCCTCGGGCGGCGCGTCGGACCGGCGGCCGACGTCTTCTCCCTCGGCGCCGTGCTCGCCTTCGCCGCGGGCGGCCGGCCGGCCTACACCGGCGCCGAGGTCACCGCCGTCCTGTACGAGGTCGTGCACGGCAGCCCCGACCTGGCGGCCGTTCCTGAGGGCTTGCGGTATCTGATCACGCCCTGTTTCTCGAAGGACCCGGCGGCACGCCCGCTGCCCACCCAGGTCGCGGAAGCCGCTGCGGCACCGCGCCAGCCCGAACGGCTGTGGAAATCGGGCCGGTTGGGCGACGAGATCCGGCAACGGGAGGCGACGGCACGCCGCCTGACGGACCGTTCGATCGCGTCCTCCCCCACCTCCGTGGGTGCCGCCGACGGCGCCCACGGTCTCCCCCGGCGGCGGCTGCTGGCCGCGGCCGTCGGCGGTGGCGCCCTGCTGGCGGCGGGCGGCGGCACGGCCTGGTGGCTCAGCCGTGGTGGCGGTACGGACACCCCGGCCGACCCCTTCGACATCCCGCCGGCCGCCAAGGTGCGGGCCGCGCCGCTCGGCTCCGCCGACGGCACCCCGAAACTGCTGTGGGGGCCCCTCCAGGGTGTG
Organism: Streptomyces sp. NPDC048197; assembly: GCF_043202395.1. Classification (NCBI taxonomy): domain Bacteria; kingdom Bacillati; phylum Actinomycetota; class Actinomycetes; order Kitasatosporales; family Streptomycetaceae; genus Streptomyces; species Streptomyces sp. NPDC048197. The sequence continues at coordinate 100,718 of NZ_JBIDAJ010000021.1, read as the reverse complement.
GCCGACGCCGGATCGCCGGCCCCGCTGCCGGTGCGCGATGTGGTGGTGTTCGCGGCCTCCGGCGGCGGCATCGCGGCGCGCCGGGTCACCGACGGCCGGGAACGGTGGCGGGTCGGCGACGCCAAGGCGGACGCCGGCTACCTGTCGATCGGCGACCGGCTGGTGGCCACCGCCGACGGCGAGGGGACGCTGCGCACCTGGGTGGCCGCCACCGGGTCCCCCCGATGGACGGTGGACGCGGCGGTGGGTGCCTTGCTGGCCGCGGACGCCCATGCCGTCTACCTGCTGACCTCCGACGGCCGGCTGCGCTGTGTGGGGACCGACGGGAAGGTGCGGTGGACCCGGCAGCCGCCGCTGCCGCTGTCGGGCGGCCACCCCGCCGCGGCACTCGGCGCCGGCCATCTGGTGCTCTGCACGGAGACGGGGGACGTGGCCGCGGTCCGTGCCGAGGACGGAGCCCGCGCATGGGTCCGCAAGGGCCAGGCCGAAGGACCGCTGCGGCCTGCCGTCGACGGGACCACCGTGTATCTCGGCGGTACCAGCCTGGCGGCGGTGGAGGCGGCCGGCGGTCGCGAGCTGTGGGCCCTGAATCCTCTGCGACCGCCCAGACAGGGCGTCGCCGGGTGGGGGCCGCCCACCGTGGCCGGCGGCGTGGTCTACGCACTGGACTGCGACGCGCTGCGCGCACTGCGCTCCGACGGCAGCCAGGCCGCCGACCCGAGGATGGTCACCGGCGTCGTCCCTCCGTGGCGGCCACCGGTCGTCCAGGGGAACAGCGTCTGGGTGGTGGAGAGCGACGAGACCGGCGTGACCGGCCTGCCGCGCTCCGGCGAGGACCAGCCTCAGACATACGCCCTCGCCGGCGGCGGCTCCCGTACCATCGCCGCCAGTGGGAACCGCCTCTTCGTCCTCAACCGCACGACGTTGCTGGCGCTTTCGGTCTTCTGAAGGGCGGTATCGGCCCCGGGAGAGATCCAGGGGCCACACACCGTTGATCCCAACGAAAGTGCCCAGTCCCGCCCACTCCGCCGTACGACAGGAGACGCGCGTCACATTCCTCCGTGTCACACCATGCGGGGCTGGTCCGTCCAAGAGGTGTTACCACTCAACGACGGCACAGGAGTGCACCATGGAAGCTCGGTTGAACCTCTTCACCAGCCCGATCGCGGCCAAGGCCGGGAAGCACATCGTCGCTGCGGGCAAGGTGCTCGCGGACTCGACCCTGCCGGCCGCGACGCAGGAACTGGTGAAGCTCCGCGCCAGTCAGATCAATGGCTGCGGGTTCTGCACCGACATGCACACCAAGGACGCCGCGCACGCCGGGGAGACCGCGACGCGCCTTCACCTGGTCGCGGCCTGGCGGGAGGCGACGGTGTTCACCGACGCCGAGCGCGCTGCCCTGGAGCTGACGGAGCAGGGCACCCGGATCGCCGACGCGGCCGGCGGTGTCACGGACGATGCCTGGGCACAGGCCGCCAAGCACTACGACGAGGAGCAGCTCGCCGCGCTTGTCTGCGCCATCGCCCTGATCAACGCCTTCAACCGCCTGAACGTCATCGTCCAGCAGCCCGCCGGCGACTACCGGCCCGGCCAGTTCGCATAGCATTCACCTGGCATTCGCACAGCAAAGCACTCCGCGCCTCGGCGGTCGGTCCGAGGCAGCGGAGTGCATTGATGAGAGCAGGTCGACGGCCGGTCCGTCGGGCGAGAGCCAGAGCTGCTGGCCGCCGGAAGTCCCCGGTCAGTATTGGTCGAGCTTGTGCCACGGCGTGATGTCCAGCCGTGCCGCTTCGGAGTCCACCTTCTTGGCGGTCAGGCGGATGTTGAGCGTCGCCGCCTTACCGGTGTCCGCGCGTGCCCCCGCGATGACGGCACTACGGTCCGACAACACGGCCTTGGCCCACGACTCGGCCGCGTCGGCGAAGTTCTGCGTGTCCGCCGGCGCGCGCTCCGCCAGCTGCACGAGCCGGTCGTGATCGACCTGCGCGACGCGCTGCACGTTCTCGGTCTCCTGACGTGCGTCGCCCGCTTTGACGGCCGCTGTCTCCTTCGTCATGGCGCCTTGCAAGTCCCTGACGGCATCGGCGATGTCGGCCGATGACTGGTCAACCTCTGTGTCACCTCCACACCCCAACAAGAGCACCGAGCCGAGCCCACAGGCAAGCAGTGCTAACGCTGCCCTCTTCACATTCCCCCCAAAAACTCACCACGTAGAGTCATTGCGAGGTGACAGCATAGGGGCTGTCCCGCCCGGGGAAGCCGTAAATGGGATCACAAGTCGCCATCGCACCGGCCTTTCGCCGCCGCACCGGATGCGCAGGCCACGTGCCCCAACATCCCAGTCACCGAAGGCACTTGCTCTTGTCATAGGACATGGGAGAGCGAGCCGGAAGCCGAGCAGACGCTCCCGGCTCCGGCTCTGTCCCAGGCATCACCCCCGCACCACAGTCAGGCCTCTGCCTTGGTCGGCTCAGTTCTTGACCTGGTTGATGGACATCAGGCCGGTGAAGAACGTGACGGGCACGGTGTCCGTCTTGTTGGTGGTGGTCCCGGTGCTGGTCGAGGACGTCTCGGACGAGCTGAGTCCCGCGCCGAACGAAATCACCTTGTCGAAGCTGGCGTTGATCTGCCCCGACACCACCTTCTCCAGACCCTGCTGCCGGATCTGCTGCTCGCTCAGCGTCACCGAGGTGAACTTGACCTCTCGTTGGATCGAGAAGACGTAACTGCGCTGCTTGGGATCCAGGCCGGCGAGCGTCAGTTTGCCGACCAGATGTGTGGTGATCAGGACGCCGGGAGGCGTCCCGCGGGTGGACGGGTTGCCCGCCATGGCGGAGGAGTAGATCGAGGGGTAGGTCACCCAGTGGGTGGACGAGCCGTCGACCACGACGTCCAGCGGTTTGTCCGGGGCGACCTTGCCGTTGAGGATGACGCTGGGCGCCGCGGGCTCCACATTGTCCTGACTGAGCACCGGCTTGCCGTCCTGGAAGATCGCGATGGCGAACCTTCCGCGCTCCCAGTCCGCCTCGCTGGGGCCGAAACTGACCGGGGCGAAGCTGAACACGAACGAGCGGTTGTCCGAGCCGATGGGAACGGGCGGCCGTGGGGTGGGACGCGGCGCCGGAGCGGGGGGCTTCGGCGTACCTGAGCCGCCGTCGCCGGTGCCGGGTTGCGTGCCGGGTCCTGTCGTACCCGGTGTGCCGCCCGGGTCGGCAGGCGTTCCGCCGGTGCCCGGGGACGTAGTGCCTCCGGTACCGGTGCCTCCGCCCGGCATACCGCCGCCCGGGGTCCCGGTGCCGCCGCCGGTCGGAGCGCCCGGGCCGGAGCCCGTGCCGGGGGTGCCTGGCCCCGTGCCCCCGCCCGTTCCCGTGCCCGGCGTCGGGCCGCTGCCGGGGGTGCCCGGTGTGCCGGGCGCTCCGGGGTTCTTGCCGGCGAGCCCGGCCGCGTTGCTGGCCAGTGAGGTCAGCAGGGCGGCGATCTCCTTCTGCATCGACTCGTCGCGGAAGATGTCACCCTTGCCCAGGAGTTGGAGGGCCGCCGCCATGCCCACGGGATCGGGTGCCTGCGGCGGCTGGACGATGGTGACCGCGGAGGCGGGCAGCCCCGAGGGGGTCGTGGAGACGACCACCTCCCGGCTCGCCGTGGACACCGGCGCGATCTGCGGGGCGCTGTCCGGATCGGGTGACTTCTGCCAGTCCCAGAACCGGGTGTTGTCGATGACCTCCGCGGAGTTGCAGTGGCCGAGTTTGGCCTCGGCGAAGACTCCGCGGGTGGGCAGGCTGACCAACTGCTCGCTGCGGGCCGGCTCCACCTCCGGAAGACGTACCGGCCCCTCCCCCGCCCCGTCGAACAGCGCGGGGTCGAGCGGGAAGGCCGTGGAATCCCCGAGCACCTCCAGGGCGCGGTTCTCGACGGCCTGGAACAGCGGGCGCGTGGTGCCCCCGACGGTGAGGCTGCTGCCCGCCAGTTCGGTCCACCGGGCATTGGGGTCCTCGCCGAGCCGGATCAGCCGGTAGTAGTGCTCGCGGTTCTGCACCAGGTGCCTGCGCAGCCGGATCCGCAGCAGGTTCTCCTCATCGCTGAGCCGCTGGAACGGGGTCGGTGCGGGCGCGGGTTCCGGAGCCTGCCGGGCCGCCAGCGCCCAGGTCGTGGACGGCTTCTGGAACAGCTTGCCGCTGGGCTCGTCGACCAGGAGGTGGGTGTTGCCCGCGGTGTCCACGGCCGTGACGACCAGGTGCTCCACGGCGACGTCGTCATTCCTGCCCTCGGTGTGGGGCGGGACGAGGGTCACCGAAATCGTCCGCAGATCACGCCAGTTGACCCGCTCGTCGGGCCGGGGAACACCGGCGAGGTCGACCACGGCGTGGGTGTGCTGGAAGTCACCGGGATTCTGCAGATGGGTCGGATCGGGGTCCCAGTCGCTGTGCTGCGGACGGATCAGATCGGTGACCTTCTGGCCGCCGTCCGGCGCCCGTTGGGTCAGGGTGACCGTCGTGGGCACCCGGTCCTGGAAGCTGGACAGGTCACCGATGGTGAAGCGGAACTGGAAGAGGATGAACTCCACGCTGCCCGGATCGGGCGGCACCGGCACCTCGGGCTGGAGTTCCCGCCAGGCGGCGTACTTCTCCACCGCGTCGAATCCCCCGGCCAGCTGCGGATCGAGCAGCCCGGCCTGCAGCAGGCGGCGGTAGCGGACGATGACCAGCTCGTCGTCGAGGTTCGGGGACGCCGCGGGCAGCAGGACGGCCGGCCGCACCCTGCGGCGCTCGACGAGGACCCGGAAGTGCCGCAGCACCTCGTAGTAGAGCAGGGTCATCGCGTGCGCGTGGTTGTGGTTGCGTACGGTCCGGGTCTGCGCCGTGGAGCTCTCCGCCTGGCGCGACTGCACGACCACCGTGCTGCGCATGTCGCGTACGGAGGTGGAGTGCTGGCGGATCTGGTCGTGCAGGTTCTGCACGGTGTCCGCCGACACGCTCCGGTCGCCCGAGGTCGTGGCGTAGCCGCCGCCGATCGCGGCGGAGCCGCCGAACATGCCCATCGACGCCGCGCCCGCCGCGCCGGTCATCACCGAGCCGCCGCGCTGCCACTCGTTGACGGCGCCCTTGACGACCTCGTCGACGGTCCGGTCACGGGTGAGGGCATGCTCAAGGTCGTCCGTGAGCGCGATGTCCTCCAGCCGGCTGTCCGTAGAAGTGCGCGACCAGTCCACGACCGCGAGTTGCACCTGTTCGCCCGGTGCCAGCGGGAGGCTGTAGGTGACCTGCCCGAGCCCGTGTCCCACGGGGATCCAGGTCACGTCGTAGCTGATGACCAGGGCGATGGGCACCGGAAAGCCGGCCAGGGCACGGGAGCTTGGGGAGCCGTCGGAGGGACCGGGGTGTTCGGAGGGGGCGAAGTGACCGGAGGGGTCGGAGGTTCCCCCGCCCTCCCCGGCCGGGGCCGTGTACTGGGCGCCGAAGTCCAGGCTCGCCGTGAGATCCGGGACGGTCACGATCTGGTGCACCTGGTACTGCTGGGTGGCCACATTGGACGGCAGCAGGGTCTCGCAGCCGTCCTGCCCGATGAGTTCGGCCGGTACGTACGCGAAGGAGCCCGGCGAGAGGTACCAGTCGAGGAGCGAGGGCGACTGCATCGCGGGGAAGCCGGTGGCCGAGCCGGTGAAGACACCGTCGCGGTCCACGCCGAGCCGCAGGACCAGCGCCTGCGCCCGCTCGTCGGCCTCGGCCAGGACGTCCACCGCGCTCTGCAGCGGACCGCCGAGGTACAGCCACACATGGGCGAGCCGTACCTCGGCGGTGGAGCCGTCGGGCCGCTCCGCCAGTTGCAGGGCCTGCCGCCACAGCGGCGCCAGGTCCCACGAGAGGTACCCGGCGTGGTCACTGCCGAGCAGCCCCAACGGGATACGGGCCGTTCCCCCGGCACGGGCGGCAGCCCCCACCTCACCGTCGGAGCCTTCCTCCAAAACGGTCAGCTGGGCTTCCAGAAATGCCAGCACCCCGGAGACGGGGCCGCCGGTCCTGTTGTCGGAGAGAAAGACACAGCAGCGGGCCGGGCCACCGGTGTCGTCGGTCGGAAGTGCGATGTCCATGGTTCCCCCCATCGACTTCGCGCCTGAAAAGGGAGCCGCGGCCACAACGGCGGGCGGTCAGGCGATGAGAGGAAGCTAACCCACGGAGACTCGATCAAATCTCGAACTTCTTGTGGAGTATTCGGACCGGGCGTCCAGGCCGTGCCCGGACTGCGCAGCGAAAAGGTTGAGAACAAGCCAATGCACGGGCGGACCAACTGACGCCCGTCCGGGCGCTATTCCGCTGCTGAGAGGTAGGGCTGGAATGCCTTCCGGATTACGCCGGGCATCTCCTTCTTGCCGCCGGCCACGGCGTCGGTGAACACGTGCCGCACTTCACCGTCCGCGATGAGCCGTTCGCCGACCTTGAATCTCGGGGAGACGATCATGCTGGTCGTTCCGAGGTGGGTGAGGGGCATCTCGATGTCGAGCACTTCATCGAAACGTGCCCCCTGGCGATAACGAATCCGTGCTTCTGCCACCACCAGATCGGCACCCTCCGCAAGCATGGCTGCATAGCCCCCCGCGGCTTCGCGCCACAACTCCGTGACGGCAACGTCGTAATAGAAGAGGTAGTGGCCGTTGAACACCACGTTCTGCTGGTCACACTCGCTGTAGCGCACCCGCAGCCGGTGCGTGAAGAGCTTGGTCATGGGCGAGATCGTAGCCACCTCCCGCACGGACGATCGAGGTGCGGAGTTGCCTGCAGGCGAGCGGGACTTGACCTTCACACTAATGGGAACGTTTCAGCATCCCCTCATGCGAAGCACCCAGCTACCCACAGACACCGCCATACCTTCAACGCTCTCTTCTGACGGGCCATCAACCACGCGCAACGGTCTGCCGATCGGCGCGCTGCTCGCGCTGGCCATCGCGGTGTTCATCACCAGTCTCACCGAGACCCTGCCTGCGGGGCTGCTGCCCGCGATGAGTGCCGGGCTGCACACGAGCGAGTCGGCCACCGGCCAGACGGTGACCATCTATGCGCTCGGCACGGTGCTCACGGCGATCCCGCTGTCCGCCGCCACCGCCGGCTGGCGCCGCAAGCGCCTGCTGCTGACGGCCATGGCCGGTTTCGCCGTCGCCAACACCGTTACCGCGTGGTCGGCGAACTACCCGCTGACCCTCGTCGCCCGGTTCGTCGCCGGCGTGGCCGCCGGACTGGCCTGGGCCCTGCTGGCCGGTTACGCACGCCGGATGGTCGCCCCTCACCAGGAGGGCCGGGCCCTCGCGATCGCCATGGCGGGCATTCCCGTCGCCCTGTCCCTGGGCGTCCCGGCCGGCACCTTCCTGGGCCAGGTGGTCTCCTGGCAGGCCGCCTTCCTCGCCATGACGGCCCTGACCTTGGTGCTGCTGGTCTGGATCGTTGTCACCGTGTCCGACTACCCGGGCCAGAGGGCCGGCGGCAAGCTGCCCATGCGCCGGACCCTGCGCGTCCCGGGTGTGGCCCCGGTGCTGTTCGTCACCCTCGTCTTCGTTCTGGCGCACACCATCCTCTACGCCTATATCGCCACCTTCCTCCACCACATCGGTCTCGGCGGCCGGACCGATGCGGCCCTGCTGGTCTTCGGCATCGCCTCGTTGGCCGGCATCTGGATCGTCGGCACCTTCATCCACGGCCACTTGCGCACCTTGACCCTCGCCAGCGCCGTACTGGTCGGCGTCGCCGCCGCGGTCCTGGGCGCGTTCTCCGGCAGCCACGCGCTGGTGTACGTCGCCGTCGCTCTGTGGGGTCTGGGCTGGGGCGGCGTTCCCACCCTGTTGCAGACCGCCGCAGGCCAAGCCGGGGGCGGGGCGGCCGATGCCGCCCAGGCCATGCTGGTGACCCTGTGGAACGCGGCGATGGCCGCCGGAGGCATCATCGGCGGTCTCCTCCTGCGGGCCGTCGGAGCCGATGCCTTCCCCTGGGCCGTCCTGGTCCTCCTCGTCCCGGTCCTCGTCGTCGTACCGGCCGCCCGCGCACACGGCTTCCCGGCCCGGTCCAACGGTGCACGGCCGTGATCCGCGTGTGATCGACGCCCCGTAGTCTGCACTTGAACCGGGGATTCGCAGGATGCCTGACCAAGGCGGGGGAACACATGACATATCGGCGTGCGGCGATACCGGCACTGGCCGGAGCGGTGGTGCTCACGGCGCTTCTGTGGTGGGCGGGGACGAGCGCGCATGCGCTGCACCTGCCGGGCGCCACCAACGTCATCGGCGGCCCGGCCACCGCCGAGCTGGAGCACTGGCTCGCCCCCTGGTCGTACGACCCCCCGTCCTCGGCCCAGTTCGGCGGCGAGCCGACCGGCGGGGTCGGGGACGCGGCCCCGATCGACGGGGCCCGCTACCTCTCGCTGTACACCACCGCACTGCAGATCCGGTTCGGCACGGTCTTCGCCTTCTTCCTGCTCGGGGCGGTGCTCCTGGTCCGCAGGCTGCCGCCGGTGGGCGGCCGCGGCCGGACGGCGGCCGCGGTGCTCGCGATGTGGGCGTGGGGTGTGGTGGCCGGGACCCTGGCGGTGACCGTCTCGGCGCCGTGGATGCTTGCCGCAGGAGGGCACGGCAGTTTCCGCTTCCTGCCCCATCTGGCGAGCGTGATCGGCTCCGGGCGGCAGATCCTGGTGGTGACCGCGCTGGTCGCGGCGGTGGCGACCGTGCTCGCCGCGCGGATCACCGCCAACGGTGATGATCCGCTGCCGCCGGTGGAAGTCCCGGCACGCGCCGCCCGCCTGGCCGCCACCGCCGGGACCGCGGTGATCGCCCTGTCCCTGGTGGTCCTCTCGTACCAGTCGGTCGCCGCCGCGCTCCAGAGGATCTCCCCGAACGTCGGGCTGCTCTCCGAACCGGGCGACCTGCTGCGCCAGTGGCTGCTGCTCGGCGCCTGGACCGGCCCGACGGGGGCGCCGCTCGGTGACTGGCTGCTGTATCGCGCCGCCGATGTGCTGCTGCTCGCCGTGGTGTGGTGGGCACTGCGGCGACTGCCCGGACTGCTCACCCGCGCCACCGTCCCGGCGATGGCGGTCGGCGCGGTGTGCGCCACCGTGCTGGGCCTGCTGGCGAGCCAGCTGCTGCGGATGGTGACGGACGGGACCGGTCTGCGCTGGGGGCTGCTGCATCTGGCCGCCGGCATCGGTGACGGCGTCCCGGCCGCACTCACCTTCGGCCTGGTGGCGGGAGTCGTGGCTGCCGTGACGCTACGGCTGGCCGGGGGCCGGACGAAGACCGCCGATGCCACGGCCTCCGCCCAGGCTTCCGGCCAGAAACCCCTTCAGGAACCCGGTCAGGACCTCGCCGACGCCTAGGACCACAGGGCTGTCCGCGAGAACTGTACGGACGCACAAATGCGAGGGAACTTTCGCGGGGGCGGCCGCCTCCTGGCGGGTGTAAGCGGCTTCTCGCACCCGGCGAAGGGATTCCCACATGATCAGCAGCGACCGCCCCCTGCCCACACTCGAAGGGGCCGAGCACCGGTGGGTGACGGTCCGTGGGGCACGGCTGCACATCGCGGAGTTCGGCAGCGGCGAGCCCGTGGTGCTGCTGCACGGCTTCCCGCAGCACTGGTACGCATGGCGCGCGCTCGTCCCGCTGCTCGCCGACGATCACCGGCTGATCTGCGTCGATCTGCGCGGCTTCGGCTGGTCGGAGCAGACCAGGCGCGGTTACGACACGGACGGACTCGGCGACGACGTCCTCGCGCTGCTCGACGAGCTGAATCTCGACCGGGTGACGCTGGTCGGGCACAACTGGGGTGCCGGGGTGGGCTTCCGGCTCTGCCAGCGGGCCCCGGGGCGGTTCCGCGCCTTCCTGGCGCTGAACATGGCGCACCCGTGGACGCGCCACCGCGACGTCCTGCCGAATCTGTGGCGGATGTGGTTCACCGCCTTCCTTGAGTACCCGGTGGTCGGACGGCTGGTCCTGCGGAACTGGCCGGCCTTCACCCGGTACCTGCTGCGGCGCGCGGTCGCCGACCCGCGAGCCTGGCAGGACGCGGACCTCACGGAGTTCACGGCGGCGGCACAGGCCTCGGCGCACGCCGGGCAGGCCATGTTCTGGCAGTACGTCGTACGGGACATTCCGGCGGGCTTCCGGGGAACCCACCGCCGGCAGCGGCTGACCGTCCCGACGTGCGTCCTGGTCGGCGAGCACGACCCGGTGATCCCGCCGGCCCTGCTGCGCGGTGAGCCCCACGCGGACGACCTGGCCGTCAGGATCGTGCCGGGCGCCGGACACCATCTGCACGAGGAGCGGCCGACGCTGGTGGCCGAGGCACTGCGGGAACTCATCGCCGGCGCCGGAGCACGGACAGAGCGGAAGGACAGGACCTGCTGAGAGGTCAGCGCAGGGCGGCGCGCTGCTCCACCGCGCGGAAGAAGGCACGTGTGCGGCGCTTCCCGAGCAGGCTGCGGTAGACGCGCTGCACCGGCCCCAGGGCGGCGGGACGCGCCGCCCCGCACACGGCGAGCCGCGTCCCGGTGCCGTCCGGCTCGGCGGCGATGCCCATCGTCACCAGGCGGGACTGCATCAGGCACCATCCGGTGCTCAGCCGCACGTCGAACGGGCCGCGCAGGCCGAGGACGTCCTCGGCCTGCGCGGCTTTGCGCTCGCTGTCACCGGGCGGGACCCTGAACTCCCGGACGAAGGAGATCAGATGGGGCAGTTCGCCCTCCAGGTCGGCGACGACCGCCCACACCCGGTCGAACGGCAGGGCGATCCGGGCCTCGGCATAGAGCGGGGCGCGCAGTCCGGCGGCCAGTACGCGCAGCCGGGCGACCTGGTCGGGGGCGGTCACCGCGTCCACGCCTTCCGGAAGGCGGAACGGGCCCTGCTCAGACGTGACTTCACAGTGCCTTCCGGTACGCCGATCAGCGCGGCCGTCGTCCGCTCGTCCAGGCCTTCCAGCTCCCGCAGTACGAGTACGGTGCGGTGCCGGACCGGCAGTCGGGCAAGCAAGTCCCGTACCTCCGTGGTCAGTTCGCCGCCGACGCCGGGGAGCAGGTCCCGCAGCCGGCCGATCTCCTGGGGATCGGCGGGCGTCTCGCTCGCGGTGCGGCGGGCCACCCGGGCGGCCTCCCGCACCGTGACCGCCCGCACCCACCCGTAGAACGCCTGGGGATCCCGCAGCCCGCGCAGCCCCCGGAACACCGCGAGCAGGGACTCCTGCACGGCGTCCGCGGTGTCGCGCGGGGCGATCGAGCCGCACAACCGCGTGACGTACGGCGTGACCAGCTTGAGCAGGTCGTCCATGGCGAGGGCATCGCCGCGCTGCGCGGCCCGTACGAGCGGCGCCGCCGCGTCCCAGGGCCGCACGTCGTCATCCATCGCGGGACACCGTATCGCGGGGCTGCGGGCGGGGCGGTGGGAGGAGGTGACCGGTCCCGGCGCGGGTATTCCTGGATCATGCAGCGGCCGGAGGGCGTGCGGAGGCAGGAATGCGCTCCGCTTGCATCGTTTTGGGGTTTGTGACTCCTGAATGCGGAGGTCGCCCCCTTTCGCGCCGTACCAACCCGTTCTTCCTCCTGTTTGGCTTGATCCCGCACACGGCCATCCCGCTCACCACCGGCCGTTCTGCTCACTTCTGTTCACGTCCCGGGAGGGAAAGTGTCCGTACCGGACAGCGTCACCGGTCCCGCTACCGAAGAGCCCGATCTCGAACCACCCGCGGACGGCGCGCTCACCAGCCTGAGCACCCAGGCCGCGCGCCGATTGGCGACCACCACCAAGTCCGAGCCCCAGATGCAGGCCATCACCTCGCGGTGGCTGCTGAAGATGCTGCCGTGGGTGGACGTCAAGGGCGGTACCTACCGGGTCAACCGGCGTCTGCAACTCCGGGTGGGCCGGGGCCGTGTGCAGTTCGAGCAGAACGGCGCGGACGACATCAAGGTGATCCCCCAGACCCTCACCGAGCTGCCCGTCCTGCGCGGTTACGACGACATCGAGGTCCTCAAGGAGATCGCCGGCCGCTTCCACGTCCGGGAGGTCCGGGCCGGTCAGACCCTCTTCGAGGCAGGACAGCCGGCCACCGAGGCGTATCTCGTCGTCCACGGCCGGTTCGTCCGCTACACCGCCGGCAAGTACGGCGAGGAGGAGGTCCTCGGCGTCGTCACGGACGGCGACCAGATGGGCGACGAGGCGGTCGGCCGGCCCGATCCGCGGTGGCAGAGCTCGGTCCGGGCCGAAACGGCCGGCGTGCTGATGGCGCTTCCCTGGGACGTGATCCGGGAGTTCACCGACCGGGTGCCGTCCCTGGCCGCTCATCTCACGGCGTACGCGGAGCGGCAGCAGCGCCCCACGAACCGCAAGGGCGAGGCGGATGTGCCGGTACAGGCGGGGCACGTCGGCGAGCCGACGCTGTCCGGCGGCTTCGTCGACTACGACCTCGCTCCGCGCGAGTACGAACTCTCGCTGACCCAGACCGTCCTGCGGGTCCACAGCCGGGTCGCCGATCTCTACAACGACCCGATGGACCAGACGCAGCAGCAGATCCGGCTGACCGTGGAGGAGATCCGCGAGCGCCAGGAGTGGGAACTGGTCAACAACCGGGAGTTCGGGCTGCTGCACAACACCGACTACGGCCAGCGCATCAGTACCTACACCGGCCCACCCACCCCGGACGACATGGACGACCTGCTGGCCATGCGCCGCAAGACCCGGCTGTTCCTGGCCCACCCGAAGGCGATCGCCGCTTTCTTCCGGCAGTGCAACAAACGCGGCCTGGTGCCGGGGACGGCGGACGTCAACGGGCACCAGGTCCCCGCCTGGCGCGGCGTCCCGATCTTCCCGTGCGGCAAGATCCCGATCAGCGACACGAACACCAGCAGCATCATCGCGCTGCGCACCGGAGAGGCGGACCAGGGAGTCGTCGGCCTGTACCAGACCGGCATCCCCGAGGAGTTCCAGCCCGGGCTGAACGTCCGTTTCATGGGCATCGACCAGGCCGCCGTCATCCGTTACCTGATCACCGCCTACTACTCGGTGGCCATCCTCGTGCCCGACGCAGCCGGAGTCCTGGAGAACGTCCAGATCGGCCGGAGCACCGACTGACCAGGTGGAGTACGACCATGAGCACGCCCCCCAACACCGCCGCCGCCTTCTCGTTGCCCGGTCCGCCGAGCCTCGCCGGCTCCTCGCGGGCCCGACGCGGCGGAGCCGTCCCCGGGCTGCGGTACCAACCCGCCACCCCCGCCGACCCGGAAAAGGTCAAGGAGGTCGACCGCAGACTGGAGGCATGGGCCCGCGGACTGGACCTCTTCCCCGCGCAGTGGACGGGGGATTTCGCGCAGTTCCAGTTCGGCCGGGCCGTCGTCCTCCAGCACCCCGGTGCGGCCGATCTCGAACGCCTCACCGTCGCGGGCGAGTTGCTGCTGGCCGAGAACCTCGTCGACAGCTGCTACTGCGAGGAGGACGAAGGCCGGGGCGGTGCGCGCCGCGGCCTGGGCGGGCGGCTGATCATGGCCCAGTCGGCCCTCGACCCGTTCCACGGCACCGCCGAAACGGAGGCGGAGTGGCGCAGCGGCGTACAGGCCGACGGCCCGTTGCGCTCGTACCACTGGGCCCTGAAGGACTACGCGGCCTTCGCCACCCCCAGTCAGACCGACCGGTTCGTGCATGACATGGCCCGGTTGCACCTCGGTTATCTCGCCGAGGCGTCCTGGGCCGAGACACGGCACGTACCACAGGTCTGGGAGTACCTGGTGATGCGGCAGTTCAACAACTTCCGGCCCTGTCTGTCGATCGTGGACGCCGTGGACGGCTACGAACTGCCCGAAGCGCTCTACGTCCGCCCCGAGGTCCAGCGGGTCACCGCGCTGGCCTGTAACGCCACGACCATCGTCAACGACCTGTACTCCTTCACCAAGGAGCTGGCCAGTGACCCGACCCATCTGAACCTGCCGCAGGTCGTGGCCGCCAACGACCAACGCGGTCTCAAGGCCGCCTACCTCAAGAGCGTGGAGATCCACAACCAGATCATGGAGGCGTTCGAGACGGAGTCGGCCCCGCTGGCCGCCCTCTCGCCCCTCCTCGAACGGTACGTCCGGAGCCTGGCCGACTGGGTCTCCGGCAACCACGAGTGGCACGCCACCAACACCGACCGCTATCACCTGCCGAATTACTGGTAGACCGATCCGCGCACCTCGCAAGGAGCCACGTTGACCATCGCTCACGCCGACACCGCACGCACGCCGGTGCCCACCCAGTCCACGTACCAGTCCCGGGTCGCGGACTACTGGAACGCCGAGGAAAACCCGGTCAACCTCGAACTCGGCAAGATCGACGACCTGTACCACCACCACTACGGCATCGGGGACGCCGACCGGTCGGTACTGGAGGAGTCCGACCCCGAACGGCGCCGCGAGCGGATCACCGGCGAACTGCACCGGCTGGAACACGCCCAGGCCGAACTCCTCGCCTCCCACCTCGGCGACCTCTCCCCCACCGACCGCGTCTTCGACGCCGGCTGCGGGCGCGGCGGTGGCAGCGTGGTGGCCCACCTCCGCTACGGGTGCCACACGGACGGGGCCACCATCTCCGCCAAACAGGCCGACTTCGCCAACGGGCAGGCCCGTAAGCGCGGTATCGACGACAGGGTGCGCTACCACCACCGCAACATGCTCGACACCGGCTTCACCTCCGGTGCGTACGCGGCGTCCTGGAACAACGAGTCGAGCATGTACGTCGAACTGGACCTGCTCTTCGCGGAGCACGCACGGCTGCTGCGGCGCGGTGGACGGTACGTCGTGATCACCGGCTGCTACAACGACGCCTATGGGCGGGCCTCCCGTGAGGTGTCCCTCATCAACGCCCACTACATCTGCGACATCCATCCTCGTTCGGCGTACTTCCGCGCCATGGCCCGCAACCGGCTGGTCCCCGTGCACGTCCAGGACCTCACGGAGGCCGCACTCCCCTATTGGGAACTGCGCCGCCAGGCCGACCACCTGGTCACCGGCATCGAGGACACCTTCCTGAACGCCTACCGCAACGGCAGCTTCCAGTACTTGCTGATCGCCGCCGACCGCGTGTGAGTCTCGGGGGGCTGCGCCGCACGGTGCAGCCCCCACCGGTGCGCCCGGGCGGGCCTTACGCCCCTCGGTTCCGCCGGGCGAGCCAGCCCGCCGCCGGCCGGCGCCCGGCCTAGTAGTTGAGTGCGGCGAACCAGTCGCCCCGGCCGTGCCGGGTGAGGTCGAGGAAGTGCCACACCGGGCAGAGCAGGTCGATACCGCGCTGGTCGATGTCCTCGGACATCCGGGGGTGCGCCGAGTAGAAGTGGCGCACGTCCCCGTTGCCGTCCCGGGTGAAGACCGACACCGTCGAGTCCTGGTTGCCCTCGGCGTCCTCGCTGCCGAGGTCGTATTTGAACGAGCTGGCGCCGGCGCTGAGCAGCCGCAGATTCGTCCACTGCCGGTTGCGGGCGTGCGCGCGGAGTGTGGGCAGGTCGGCCGCGGCGATCACGGCGAGGTCGATGTTCTGCCCGAGGTGGCGGGCGACGCCGTTGAACCCGTCGATCCACATCGTGCACATGGGACACGGCTCGGTCTGCCGCTTGCCGTACATGAAGTGGTAGATGACGAGGTCCCGCCCGGGCCGGGTGAACAGCTCGCTGAGCCGGACGGTCTGCCCGGGTGCGTCGTCGGCGTGCAGGTCGGCGGGGCCCTCCTCGAAGGCGTAGTCGTCGACGACCGGCCCGGGCGGCAGCCGGCGGCGCAGCTCGGCGACGCGTTCGCGGTGGCGCATCAGCTCGATCTCGGCCTGGCGCAGCTCCTCACGTGCGTCGGTGTAGGCCGCCGACTCCGCGGTCAGATGGGTGTGACGCATCGCTGCCTCCTCCGCGACCGGCAGGGAGCTGCTGCCCCGGCCACCATTGTCCGCTCCCGCGCGGGGGCTCGCGAGGCAGCCGAGGCAGCGGATTCTCCCGTCCCGGAGACACGGTCGGCCGCACCCCCTTTGCATGACCATGCGAGATGCTGCATACTCTTTCCATGTCCAAGGTCCTCACCTCCCTTCCCGCCGGCGAGCGCGTCGGCATCGCCTTCTCGGGCGGCCTCGACACCTCCGTCGCAGTCGCGTGGATGCGTGACAAGGGCGCCGTCCCGTGCACCTACACCGCCGACATCGGCCAGTACGACGAGCCCGACATCGCCTCGGTGCCCGGCCGCGCGAAGACCTACGGTGCCGAGATCGCGCGCCTGGTCGACTGCCGCGCGGCGCTCGTCGAGGAGGGTCTGGCCGCCCTGACCTGCGGGGCGTTCCACATCCGCTCGGGCGGGCGGGCCTACTTCAACACCACCCCGCTCGGCCGCGCCGTCACCGGCACCCTCCTGGTCCGGGCGATGCTGGAGGACGACGTCCAGATCTGGGGCGACGGCTCGACCTTCAAGGGCAACGACATCGAGCGGTTCTACCGGTACGGTCTGCTCGCCAACCCCCACCTGCGGATCTACAAGCCCTGGCTGGATGCGAACTTCGTGACCGAGCTCGGCGGCCGCAAGGAAATGTCGGAGTGGCTGCTCGCCCACGACCTGCCGTACCGCGACAGCACGGAGAAGGCGTACTCCACCGACGCCAACATCTGGGGCGCCACCCACGAGGCGAAGACGCTGGAGCACCTGGACACCGGCGTGGAGACGGTGGAGCCGATCATGGGCGTGCGGTTCTGGGACCCGTCGGTCGAGATCCTCACCGAGGACGTGACGATCGGCTTCGACCAGGGCCGCCCGGTGACGATCAACGGCAAGGAGTTCGCCTCCGCCGTCGACCTGGTGATGGAGGCCAATGCCATCGGCGGCCGCCACGGCATGGGCATGTCCGACCAGATCGAGAACCGGATCATCGAGGCCAAGAGCCGCGGCATCTACGAGGCGCCCGGCATGGCCCTGCTGCACGCCGCGTACGAGCGCCTGGTCAACGCGATCCACAACGAGGACACCCTCGCCCAGTACCACAACGAGGGCCGTCGGCTCGGTCGCCTCATGTACGAGGGCCGGTGGCTGGACCCGCAGGCGCTGATGGTGCGCGAGTCGATCCAGCGGTGGGTCGGCACGGCCGTCACCGGCGAGGTGACGCTGCGGCTGCGGCGCGGCGAGGACTACTCGATCCTCGACACGACCGGCCCGGCGTTCAGCTACCACCCGGACAAGCTGTCCATGGAGCGCACCGAGGACTCCGCGTTCGGCCCGGTGGACCGGATCGGCCAGCTCACCATGCGCAACCTCGACATCGCCGACTCGCGCGCCAAGCTGGAGCAGTACGCGGGACTCGGCCTGATCGGCACCGCCAACCCCGCCGTCGGCGCCGCGCAGGCGGCCGCGACCGGACTGATCGGCAGCCTGCCGGAGGGCGGCGCCGAGGCCATCGCCTCCCGCGGCGAGGTCTCCGGCGACGACGAGTGGCTGGACCGCGCCGCGATGGAGTCCGGCACGGACTGACCGGACGGAACGGCCCTCCCGGCCCGGACGGCGAGCAGCACGCTCACCACGCCCGCGGCTGACGCAGCACCGAAGCGGCCGGCTCAGCGCCCCTGGCGCCGAGCCGGCCGCTGTCGTCTGCGTCAAGGTGGTAGGTGATGAGGCTCGCCGGCCCGGGAGGCATTCCGGGTGCACGCGGCTTCCGTACCGGAAAGGCAGCAGCATGAGCAGACTGATCGTCACCGCGTTCGTCACTCTGGACGGCGTGATGCAGGCCCCCGGCGGGCCGAACGAGGACGTCGACAAGGGCTTCGCGCACGGCGGCTGGCAGGTCCCCTACGTCGACGAGGACTTCATGGACCTCATGACGGGGATCTTCGAGCGGACCGCCGACCATCTCCTGCTGGGCCGGAAGACCTACGACATCTTCGCCGCCCACTGGCCCCGCGTCACCGACCCGAAGGACCCGATCGCCGTAAAGCTCAACTCCATGCCCAAGTACGTCGCCTCACGCACCCGCGACAGCCTGGAGTGGCACAACTCCCACCTACTGAAGGGCGAGGCCGCACAGTCCGTCGCGCAGCTCAAGGAACAGCTCGACGGCGTGCTCATGACCCAGGGCAGCAGCGAGCTGATCCACACCCTGCAGCAGCACGACCTCGTCGACGAGTACCGGCTGCTCGTCAACCCTGTGGTCCTCGGCACCGGCAAGCGGCTCTTCGGCGAGGGCGCCACGCCTGTCGCCTGGACGCTCACCGAATGCCGCACCACCAGCGCGGGAGTGCAGTACTGCGCCTACGAACGAGCAGGCACCCCGGAGTACGGCTCCTTCATGTTGGAAGAGCAGGGGTGAGGGCGCCCACGGCACCCCGAGCACCGCTACCATGTAAGGCATGGACAGCATAAGCGGCCCTTACGAGCTGCGCGCGGGCGTGCCCTCCGTCGAGGTCTTCCGCCGCCTGCGGACCGATGCCGGCCTCTCCGACCGGGCCCCCGACGCCGTCGCGCTCGCCCTGCCCCACACGTGGTACGGCGTCGTCCTCCACCACCAGGGCGAGCCCATCGGCATGGGGCGGATCATCGGGGACGGGGGTACCGCGTTCCAGATCGTCGACATGTGTGTGCACCCCGCGCACCAGGGGCGAGGCCTCGGCAAGCGGATCATGGCCGCGCTCACCGAGGAGCTGGAAAACCGGGCGCCCGCCACCGCGTACGTCTCATTGATCGCGGACGGCCCCGCGCGCTTCCTCTACGAGAAGTTCGGCTTCGCCGACACCGCCGCGCACGATTCGGTGGGCATGTACCGCTTCATGGGCGGGAGTTGACGGCCGGTGGCCCGCCGGACGCACCGCCGGGCCACCAGACCCCCCGCACCTACCGAGCCGTCACGATCACATGGCCGACCTTCTTGACGCGGCCGTGGTGGGCGACGACCGTCACCGGATAGCGGCCCGGCTTGATGTCGGTACGGATGGTGGCCGTGTTGACGAAGCGCGGGTTGTCGCCGTCGGCGGACTTGCTGTCGTCGGAACGGAGGCGGACGACGTGGGTGAACGCCGGGGAGGTGGCGGTCAGCCGCATCTCCTCGCCCGGGTCGGGGGTCATGTCGTGCCACATGACCTCGACCTTTCCTCCGCGGGCGACCCGGAGGCTGTGCCGGTGCGGACTGTCGGCGTAGCCGACGCCCGGGTCGTACAGGTCGGGGCCGTACGCCTTGCCGAGGTAATCGGGCTCGCCGGGGCGGGACGCGCGGACGGTCAGGCGCTGGTTCAAGATGTGCCGGCCGTGCGGGCCCAGCACTTCGAAGGTGTACGTGCCGTCCGCCAGGCCCGGCTTCAGCTCCGGCCGGGCCTGGAACGTGCGCGGGTTGTTGAAGTCGGCCACGTCGTGGGTCAGGCGCACGGGCCGTGGCAGGGCCGAGGACCGCACGGTGAAGTGGGTGCCCCGCTCACCGGGGTACAGGTCGTCGAAGTACACCCACACCGGCGCCCCGGGGCGGGCCACATCCTCGGCCTGATTGAGCTCCAGCGACGGGCGCTTGGACCGCCCGACCCGGATCTTGTCGCGGGCAATGGTACGGCCCGCGATGGTGACCGAGACCGGGTGCGAGCGGGGCTTGGCCGTCATCGAGACGGAGGTCGTGGCCCTGCAGGAGCCGTCCTGGCAGCTCAGCCGTACCGGCCCGCTGAACGCGGACGACCGGGCCACCACCGGGTCCGCCGGGTTGCACTTGAGACCGTCGAGGCTGATGGTGAGCCGTAGCCCGGGGCGGGCCTCGGAAGCGCCGTCCACGAACAAGGCGGGCTTGCCGGCGGGGATCGTGCATCCGCTCTTGCCCTTGGCGTGGTCGCTGGTGGGGTGTGCGCCGGTCTGGTGTGTGTGGTGCGCGGACGCCCCCGGGCTCTGCTTCGCCCCGGTCGTGCTCGCCGAATGGGCGCCGCACCCGCCAGCACAAGGCCGGCCGCCATCACGCCCATCAGTCTGGACCAGTTCATCGTGTCCCCCAGTCGGTTGGTCACCCGGAGAGATGGCGGCATGACGATGTTGGTTGCCTGTCACCAACGCCCGGGACAGCACACCCAACTGCCGTTGGCGCGCCGGAGCTCTGCCGCCAAGTGGTGTTGCAGCGGCTCGCCGACCGCCGCGAGGTCGTGGACGAAGGTGAGGGTGTCCTGGCTGGTCAGGTCGTAGCGGCGGCGGGTGGCGGTGACCTCCTTCGCGGTGGGCGTGAGCGCCATCTGATGGGTGCTCAGTTCCACGGTGCCCTCGCCCGCGCGGCCGACCAGGATCTCCGCGATCCCCGTGGGCTGGGTGATCAACGCCTCCACGCGGCCCTCCGGCTGCAGCCGCCACCAGCCGCTCTCGCGGGCGGCGGGCCGTAGCGGGGCGTCGTCCGTGTCGAGGAGCCAGGCGCGTGCCTCGTAACGGAGGAACGGCCGCCCGTCGTGGCTGAAGGTGACCTCCTGTGCGTACGTGAACTCCTCGGCCAGCGTCGGGTACCCGCCACGCCCCCGGCCGACCCAGGTGCCCAGGAGCCCGGTCAGCGGCGCGAGCAGTGCGTGGGGCGCAGGTGCTTCGTCCGGCCGGAACGCATCGGGGTACGGGTGCTTCGGGGCGGGGTCGGACATGAGGTGCGCTCCTGAGACGTAGGAAGGTCGGTGCTGGTGGCAGCCTAGGGCCGGTGAGCCGTACGGCGGCCGGACGTCGAGGGTCGCCTGGGGTCCGTGTCCCTACGGCTCCTCGCCGGGGATCGACAGATACGCCTCGCGCAGCGTGCTCAGCACCGGGTCCGCAACGGCCAGCGGGGCGTCATCGATCGCCGTCAACGCCCGGACGCCGATGCTGGTGTTGGTGGCGAATGCCGCCCGCATCCCCTTGGCCCGGGCCAGGGTGAGCGGGGTGATCCGGTGCTCGACCTGCTGTTGCAGGAGCTTCATGGTGATGCCGGGCAGCACGGGGGCCTGCGGCCACACCACGGTGCCGGCGTCGTCGATGAAGCCGACGTTCCAGGTGGCTCCTTCGCTGACGTGCCCGTCGGGCCCGACGAACAGGGCGTCGTCGAAGCCGGCGAGCTGTGCCGCGCGGCGGACGTGCAGGGCGCCGAACAGTCCGCAGTGCTTGACCTGCGGGAGGTCGCGCTCATGGGGGACGCTCGTCACCCGCAACGGCGGCGGGGGCATCGCCCCGGCCGGGCGTACGGTGACCAGCACCCGGGGCTGATCGGCGGCTGCCGGGTGACCGACGGCCACCGTGGGGTCGTAGACCGTCACGCGGACCACGCACGGACCACGCTGCCCCGCCAGTGCCTGGCGGACGAACTGCCGGACGCGGCCGGTGTCCAGAGCGGCGCCCCAGACGGTCCCGCAGTCCCGTACGAGACGGTCCAGGTGCAGGGACAGTCCCCGGATCCGGTGGTCGGCGTCGGCACGCATGGTCGTGAAGTGTCCGTAGCCCGTCAACGCCAGCGGGAGCAAGTCATCGGTGGTAACGGGCTTTCCGTCGAGATGCGCCATGCCCCACAGCATGTCAGGAGGCTTCCAGGTCGAGCTGGTACTGGAGCACCTCGTGCGTGGGTTCATAACCGAGTTCCTCGTTGATGCGCCTCATGTGCGTGTTGCTGTCGGCGGTGTCGGTCACAAGGCCACCGAGGCCCGGGTGGTGCCCGTGGGCATAGCTGATCGACGCCGCCTTCATCCATCGGCCGAGACCGTGGCCGCGGTGCGCGGGCAGTACGCCGGTTCCATAGTGTTGGCCGTCGCCCGCACCGCTGCCGGGGACGACCAGTTCCGTGAAACCGGCGATCGAGCCGTCGGACTCGTCGACGGCGGCGACGGTGTGCAGCTGGTCGCCGCGCTCCGCGACCGCCCGGGCCGCGGCGCGGACCCGGTCCACGTCCCAGACGACGGTGCCGTGATCGGTGTCGTCCATGGGCATGTCGTCCATGGCGCGGCGCGAGGCCGCGAAGGTCTGGGCGAGGTCGTCGGGGACGGTCCCGAGCCATGACACCAGCCGGTAGCCGGGGTGCGGACGTGCGACGGCATCGGCCAGGGCGGCGCTGTCCACGTCGGCCAGTGACAAGCGGGTGAACCGCAGCGTGAGGACCTTGCGGAAGCCGCGGGCCGACAGGAAGGAGTCGCCGGGCGATCCGGCGTCGGCCTGGGCGATGACGCTGCGTCTGGCGTTGTCCCGAGCCGCTGCCACCGCGACGTCGAGCAGCCGGGAGCCGACGTTGTTGCGGCGCTCCACCGGATGCACCTGGACGGCGAGTTCGGCCAGGTGGTCCTGCCCCGGCGGCGGTGAACAGGCGGAGGAATGCCGTCCCGACGGGTATGGCGTCGGCGTCGGACGCCAGCCAGGCAAGACGCCGGCTGTACCGCCCGTCTTCGGGATCGGTCAGGGCGGTGAGGTGAAGCGACAAGAGGTCTCCGTCGTGAGGGGTGAGGGCAAGCGGCAAGCGGTGCGTGGGTGTTCCGGGCGATTCTCACCGCCCGGAACACCCGTGCGCCACCGCAAAAACAGCGGCCTACCTGGCGAGTTCGGCCGGCTCGTCCAACCGCGTCAGCTTCTGCGGGTTGGCCACCGCGTGGATCCGGGTGACCCGCCCGTCCTCCACCACGAGGCTCACCGCGGCCAGCCGGCCGTCGATCTCGATCCGGCCCGCGGGTGCGCCGTTGAGCCACACGGCCGACACCGCACGGCCGGGCCGCGCGAGCAGCGTCGCCACCAGCTCGGCCCCGTGGATGGGGGCCCGAGCGGCTGCGGCGAGCCCGCCGCCATCGGCGATCAGGACCACGTCCGGCGCCATGACCTCCAGCAGCTCCTGGACCTGCCCGGTGCGCAGGGCGGCCAGGAACCGCTCCACCACGGCCTGCTGCTCCGACCGGCTCACCTGCACCCGCGGCCGCCGGGCCGCCACATGCTCGCGGGCCCGCCGGGCGATCTGCCGCACCGCCGCAGCGGACTTCCCGACGGCCTCGGCGATCTCGCCGTACGGCAGGTCGAAGACCTCCCGCAGCACGAACACCGCCCGCTCCGCCGGCCCGAGCGTTTCCAGCACGGTCAGCATCGCGATCGAGACGCTCTCCGCGAGTTCGACGTCCTCGGCGACATCCGGGCTGGTCAGCAGCGGTTCCGGCAGCCACTCGCCGACGTATTCCTCCCGGCGGCGGGACAGCGTCCGCAGACGGTTGAGGGCCTGCCGGGTGACGACCCGGACGAGGTACCCCCGCGGGTCGTTCACCTGTGACTGGTCGACGCCGGCCCACCGCAACCAGGAATCCTGCAGCACGTCCTCCGCATCGGCCGCCGACCCGAGCATCTCGTAGGCGACCGTGAAGAGCAGGGTGCGGTGGGCGACGAACGGGTCCTCGGTCATGCCGTCGATGCCGCGCCGGAGCGCACCGGACGAGTGGCCAACGGAACCTCGCAGGCCTCGGAGAAGCCCTGCGAGGCCACCCCGTTCGCGTTGTTGTTCCTGGTCGCCATGTTGACGAAGGCGATGTACGCGGTGAGTTCGACCATCGCCGCCGGGCCGAGCCGGTCCAGCAGGCCCGCGTACAGCTCATCGGTGACGGTCGGCGGCGTGCTCGTCATGGCCTCGGCATACTCAAGGACGTCCCGCTCCAGCGGCGTGAACACCTCCGACTCCCGCCAGCGCGGCACCTGGCTCGCCTTGGTCAGGTCCAGGTTCTGGTTCTGCGCCTGGAAGTAGCCGACATCGAGGCACCAGCTGCAGCCGACCTGCGCCGCGACGGCCATGTGCGCAAACGACTTGAGGCCCTCATCGGCCGCATCCCACTCAGCCAGCTTGGCCGAGAACTCCAGGTTGGCCGTGGCGACCTTGGGGCTGTGCCACACCACCTCGACGGGCTCGGGCACGGCACCGAGCTGCTTGATCATGTTCTCGCGGAGGTCGGCGGGAAGCTCAGCCTTCGGAACGCGTAGCGACATGGTGTTCTCCCTGTAGGTGTGTATGTCTGCCGGTACGCCATGAAGACACCGCCGCATCCTCGGATGTGACAACCCTGGCTGGCCCGGGGTGGGTGACGCATCAGCCGGGCAGGTATCCGGCGAGTTGCTCCCATTGCAGGCGTAGTTGCTCCCACTGTCCTACGGGCGGGGCGCCGGGTGGGGCGGTCACCAGGTGGAGGCTGACGTGGTCGGCACCGGCGTCGAAGTGTGCCTGGACGCGGTGGGCGATGTGCTCGCCACGGCCGTGGGCCACCAGTGCGTCGATCAGCCGGTCGTCGAGCAAGTCCGGGTCCGGGCGCCCCAGTTCACGCAGCAGCTCCGAACGCGCCCACGGCGCAACGGTAAGGCCATGGCGCCGCGGGCCGCGGCCGGTGGCTCGCGGCGGGGTGACCCGTTGAGCCGGTAGCCCGGTTTCCGGCGACCCGCGGCACGGTTCAACTCACCGTCATTCAGCGGGAATCGACTCCCGCAGGGCCTTTGCGGTAGCGCCGGGGTCGTACCCCTCGGGCACGCCCTCGACCAGGATGATGTCGCCCTCGATGTGCCGCGAACGCAGCGGTGCGATCTCCTGGTAGGCGGGCGAGTCCCACCAGGCCCGCGCCTCGGCCGTGCCGGGAAAACCGATCACCACGACGTGCCCGGGCCAGCTGCCCTCCTTCACCTCGTGCTGCGCCGCGTGCACGAGAAAGCGACCGCCGTACGGTTCGAAGGTCGCGGTGATCCGCTCGATGTACTCAGCGATCTCCGCATGCGGTACCGCCTCCTGGAGATGGCCTATGACGTAAGCAGGCATGAAAACCTTCCCGTTGGTACGGCTGAGATACGCCGCGATCATGGCACGCAGCCGGTCGACGTCGAAGATGTTTTCGAAAAGCTGCCTGGTCGGGACACCGAGCGCGACGGCCGTGTCGACAACTCACTGCGGTGTGGCCGCTGTTCGGCCATCGCATGCCGCCATGGCGCCCGGCGCCCGACCAGACACCGCCCGCGCCCGACGGCTACCAGCCACTCACGCCTGGTTGCAGTCAGGGCACAGACCTCGGTAGGTCATCTCGACCTCGGAGACGGTGAAGCCGAAGCGTTCGGAGGCGGGCAGGTCGGCCAGGGGGTCGCCGGCGGGGTGGACGTCCCGGATGGCGCCGCAGTTCGAGCAGACCAAGTGCTGGTGGGGGCGGTGGGCGTTGGGGTCGTAGCGCTTGGCGCGGCCGTCGGTGGCCACCTCGGCCACCTCGCCGAGCGAGACGAGCTCGCCGAGGGTGTTGTAGACGGTTGCGCGGGAGATCTCCGGCAGCCGGACAGCGGCGCGGGCGAGCACCTCGTCCGCGGTGAGGTGGACGTGCTCGCCGTCGAGTACCTCGGCGACTACCCGGCGCTGGGCAGTCATCCGCCAGCCTCGTCGGCGGAGCCGGTCCAGCAGGTCGCTCATGACCACCAGCCTTACTGTGCGTCTTCCGGACAGCGCACCTCCGGACAGTGCGTCTTCCGGCGAATGAATCCGTACGGGTCTGGCTGTTGTATTGACTTGGACTTCGTCCATCGTAGGATCGGTTCCGGCGACAGCCAAGGGACAGGACAACAGCAGGGAAAGCCCGTGACGGTTGATGGGACGGGTCCGCTCACCACCGCCTCCGGTGCCCTGGCCGCGGACAGCCAGGACAGCGCGCAGGCGGGTGCCGGCGGCCCGGCGCTGGTCGAGGAGCAGGTCCTGCTGGAGCAGCTCTTACTGAAGCAGCTGCTGCAGGAGCAGGTCGCCCCTTTCGGGCGGGAGTGTGCCGTTCGCGTACGCGCCGTCGGTGCCGGTGCGGGTTCTCTGCCCAGGCAGAGGTCGTCCTGGCGTCGGGCCGGTCGGCCGGCCGGTCCGGTGCGGGGGATCCGTGCGCGACGGCCGCCACCACTGCGCGTGCCGGTCCTGCGGTGTCGTCGCTGATGTCCACCACGCGGTCGGTATGGCGTTGTGGCTGACCGTGTCCGACGACCACGGCCTCTCGTTCGTCGGGGCCGGTCACCTCCCGGGGCCCGCCGCCCCGGCTGTTTTCCCATCCGTAGTTCCTGAGCACCGTGATCTGCCCAGTTCGGTGATCTGCCCAGTTCGGAAGGATTCCCATGTCTGAGAACCACGACGCGATCGTCACGGACCCGAAGTCCGAGGAGGCAGGCGGCTGCCCGGTTGCGCACGGGCGCGCCCTGCACCCGACCCAGGGCGGTGGCAACGCCCAGTGGTGGCCGGAGCGGCTCAATCTGAAGATCCTCGCCAAGAATCCCGCCGTGGCCAACCCGCTGGGTGAGGACTTCGACTACGCCGCGGCGTTCAAGAGCCTCGACCTCCCGGCCGTGAAACGGGACATCGCCGAGTTGCTGACGGACTCCAAGGACTGGTGGCCGGCCGACTTCGGTCACTACGGCCCGTTCATGATCCGTATGGCCTGGCACAGCGCGGGCACCTACCGCATCAGCGACGGCCGCGGCGGCGCCGGAGCCGGTCAGCAGCGCTTCGCCCCGCTCAACAGCTGGCCGGACAACGGCAACCTCGACAAGGCCCGCCGTCTGCTGTGGCCGGTCAAGAAGAAGTACGGCAAGAACCTGTCCTGGGCCGACCTCATGATCCTCGCCGGCAACGTCGCCCTGGAGTCCATGGGCTTCACGACCTTCGGCTTCGCCGGTGGCCGCGAGGACGTGTGGGAGTCCGAGGAGGACGTGTACTGGGGTCCCGAGAAGGTCTGGCTCGACGACCAGCGCTACACCGGCGACCGCGAGCTGGAGAACCCGCTCGGCGCGGTCCAGATGGGCCTGATCTACGTCAACCCCGAGGGCCCGAACGGCACCCCGGACCCGATCGCCGCGGCCCGCGACATCCGTGAGACGTTCCGCCGGATGGCGATGAACGACGAGGAGACCGTCGCCCTGATCGCCGGTGGTCACACCTTCGGCAAGACCCACGGCGCCGGCCCGGCCGAGAACGTCGGCCCCGACCCGGAGGCCGCCCCGATCGAGGCGCAGGGCCTGGGCTGGGTGAACAGCTTCGGCACCGGCAAGGGCGGCGACGCGATCACCAGTGGCCTGGAGGTCACCTGGACCGCGACGCCGACCCAGTGGGGCAACGGCTTCTTCAAGAACCTCTTCGAGTACGAGTACGAGCTGACCAAGAGCCCGGCCGGCGCCCACCAGTGGGTGGCGAAGAACGCCGAGGCGATCATCCCCGACGCGCACGACCCGTCGAAGAAGAAGCTCCCGACGATGCTCACCACCGACCTGTCGCTGCGCTTCGACCCGGTCTACGAGCAGATCTCGCGGCGCTTCTACGAGAACCCGGACGAGTTCGCGGACGCCTTCGCCCGTGCCTGGTACAAGCTGACCCACCGCGACCTGGGCCCGAAGTCGCTGTACCTCGGTCCGGAGGTCCCGGAGGAGACCCTGCTGTGGCAGGACCCGCTGCCGGAGGCCGAGGGCGAGGTCATCGACGCCGAGGACATCGCGGCCCTGAAGGCCAAGCTGCTCGGTTCGGGGCTGACCGTCGCGCAGCTGGTGTCCACCGCATGGGCGTCGGCCTCGACCTTCCGTGCCAGCGACAAGCGCGGCGGCGCCAACGGTGGCCGCATCCGCCTGGAGCCGCAGCGCGGCTGGGAGGCCAACGACCCCGACCAGCTGGCGCTGGTGCTGCGCACCCTTGAGGGCATCCAGCGGGAGTTCCATGCCTCGTCCGGCGCCAAGAAGGTCTCGCTGGCCGACCTGATCGTCCTCGGTGGCGCCGCCGCCGTGGAGAAGGCCGCCAAGGACGCCGGTTACGACGTCGAGGTGCCCTTTGCGCCGGGCCGCGTGGACGCGACGGAGGAGCACACCGACGCGGAGTCCTTCGCGGCGCTGGAGCCCACCGCCGACGGCTTCCGCAACTACCTGGGCAAGGGCAACCGCCTGCCGGCCGAATACCTCCTGCTCGACAAGGCGAACCTGCTGGGCCTGAGCGCCCCCGAGCTGACCGTCCTCGTCGGCGGCCTGCGCGTCCTGGGCGCGAACCACCAGCAGACCTCGCACGGCGTCTTCACCGACACCCCGGGCAACCTGACGAACGACTTCTTCGTCAACCTGCTCGACCTGGGCACGACGTGGCAGGCGACCTCGGAGGACCAGAACACCTTCGAGGGCCGCGACGACGCGACCGGCGAGGTCAAGTGGACCGGCACCCGCGCAGACCTCGTCTTCGGCTCGAACTCCGAGCTGCGCGCGCTCGCCGAGGTCTACGCGAGCGACGACGCGAAGGAGAAGTTCGTGCACGACTTCGTCGCGGCATGGGTCAAGGTGTCGAACCTGGACCGGTTCGATCTGGCCTGATCACGCATCGAGTGACCTGAGGTGACGTCCGGGTCGGCCCGCGGGGGGCCGGCCCGGACGTCCTGCATTTCGGGGGAACGTATATTTTCGGGGCGCACATTTCGGGAGAATGGGCTCCTTCGCAGCCGCACTGTGAACGCCGTACTTCGCGCGCGTGACAGCGAATTCGGTATGTGAGACGCCTTCGGAAGAGCCGTTGACGTGGCCGGATTTCGCTGTCAACCTCTCGGGTGTGAGCCAGTCCGAGGAATTCGCCGCGCGCCTGCACGTCGATCTGCGACGTCAGGCCAGCGCCATCTGTGCCGCTGGTCGCTAGCCGGCCCTGTCGACCGGGGCCGGGCTCTCTCCTGACTCGTTCCATGAATCCCAGGGCGTTGCCATGCCCGGTTTTCTCGCGGCTTCCGTGGATGACGGATCTGCCGCTGCGCATGGCCGTTTGACCACGGGCAATTCGCGACGAGGTTTCTTTTCCACTGACCGGTGTTTGTGCTGCGCGCCCGCGCACATCGCCGCGCACTGTACGCGTTTCCCCCTCCCGAAACAGGAATTTCCCATGACCACATGGAACGCATCGACCCGACGACAATTCCTCACTCTGCTCGGAATGTCGGCGGCCGCGGTGAGTTGCGGCACGACGGCGACCGGTGCGTCTGCCGGCCGGGGGCAGACCAGGACGCTCCGGTACCAGGGCTGGGCCGGCCAGGTCATCCTGCCGGAACTGGCCGCGGACCTCGGCTTTCTGGAAGACGTCAAGCTGAAGTGGATCGGCAACACCACCAGCGGCCCGCAGGACATCCAGTCCGCGGCCACCGGCCAGATCGACTTCGGCGGGGCGTTCAACGGCGCGGTCGTCAAACTGGCCGCGAACAAGGCGCCCATCAAGGCCGTCATCAGCTATTACGGCGCCGACAAGGACGCGTACAACGGGTACTACGTACTCGACGGCAGCCCGATCCGCTCGGCCCGTGACCTGATCGGCAAGAAAGTTGGGATGAACACCCTCGGGGCCCATGCCGAGGCGTTGCTCGACATCTATTTGGAGCGGGGCGGTCTGTCCCGGGAGCAGACGGGCAAGGTCGAACCGCTGGTGGTGCCGCCCGTCAACACCGAGCAGAGCCTGCGTCAGCACCAGATCGAGGTGGCCGTGCTGGGCGGAATTCTGCGTGACAAGGCGCTGGCGAAGGGCGGAATTCGCCAGTTGTTCAGTGACTACGGGCTGCTCGGCGCCTTCAGTGCCGGCACGTATGTGATGACGGACCGCTTTCTCCAGCAGAACCCGGACACCGCCCGGATCTTCGTCACCGGGGTGGGGCGGGCCATCGAGTGGTCCCGCGCCACCCCGCGCAAGGAAGTCGTCGCCCGCATGACGGACATCGTGCAGAAGCGCGGGCGCAATGAGGACGTCGCTCCGCTGCAGTACTGGAGGTCGTGGGGCGTGGCCGAGACGGCCGGCCGTATCACCGGTAAGGAACTCCAGCTCTGGGTCGATTGGCTGGCCAAGCGCGGCGACATCCGGAAGGGCCAGGTGACGGTGTCCGAGCTCTACACGAACGAGTTCAACGGCAATGGGTCCAAGGCCCATAAGACGGGCGGCTCCGGGGCTCCTTCGCCGTCTTCTTCGCCGTCTCCTTCCCCATCGAATTCCTCTTCGGATTCCTCTTCGGATTCCCCTTCGAAGAGCGGGAGTTGACCATGACGGAAGCAATCACACCCAAGATCGCGTTCGAGGGCGTACGGAAGGACTTCACCGTCAAGGACCGGGCACGGAAGGGCCGGGCGGGTGCGGACCGCGCGGGGGCACGGCGGGTGACCCGGTTCACCGCCCTCGACGGGATCGACCTGGAGATAGCGGCGGGTGAGTTCGTCGTCCTGGTCGGGCCCAGCGGTTGCGGGAAGTCGACCTTGCTGGATCTGCTCGGCGGTCTCGCCCGCCCGACCAGCGGGCGGATTCTGCTGGACGGCCGACCCGTCACCGGCCCGGGCCTGGACCGCGGCATCGTCTTCCAGCAGTACGCGCTGCTGCCCTGGCGCACGGCGCTCGGCAATGTCGAGTTCGGCCTGGAGGCCACCGGGGTACCACGGCGCCAACGTGGCGCACGGGCAAGGGAGTTCCTGGAGCTGGTCGGTCTGTCCGGGTTCGAGAACCGACATCCGCACGAGCTGTCGGGCGGGATGCGGCAGCGGGTCGCGATCGCCCGCAGCCTCGCCTACGACCCTGACGTGCTGCTGATGGACGAGCCGTTCGCCGCGCTGGACGCCCAGACCAGGGAGTCGCTGCAGGACGAACTGCTGCGGATCTGGCAGCGCACCGGAAAGACGGTCGTGTTCATCACGCACGGGATCGAGGAGGCCGTCTATCTGGGACAGCGGGTCGCCGTCATGACCTCCCGGCCCGGCCGGATCAAGCAGGTCGTGCCGATCGCCCTGGACGCGCGCACGGAGACGGACGACCTGCGGTCCAGCCCCGAGTTCGCGCGGTACCGGCACGACATCTGGTCGCTGCTGCACGACGAGGTCGCCAGGTCCCAGCAGTTGGAGAAGGAGGCGGTTTTCGTATGAGCCCCGCACTCGGCACGAACGCCGCAACCAGCACACGCCCCGGCACCGGCACTGGAACCGGCAGCACGCGAACCCCCGCCCTCCCCGTACCCGTGCGCTCCTCCGAACCGCCACCGGGCGTGCCACCCCGATCCCGCTCCCGCTCGACGGCGGGCTTCCGCCGGGCGGTGCGCCGACTGCCGTCCCTCCTGCTGAAGGGCGTCACCAAATCCGCGGCGGTCGTCGCCCTGCTGCTTCTGTGGGAGGCCGCGCCTCGGCTCGGTCTGGTCGACCGGACGTTCCTACCGCCGTTCAGCGAGGTCGCCGGGGCCTGGTGGGAGCTGGCGGCCGACGGTCAGCTGGCCGACCACACGGGCGCCAGCCTGGCACGGTCGTTCAGCGGATTCGGGCTGGCGGTGGCCGTCGCCGTGCCGCTCGGTCTGCTGATCGGGTGGTACCGGCCGGTCGCCGACCTGCTCGGACCGCTGCTGGAGGTCTTCCGCAACACCGCCGCGCTGGCCCTGCTGCCGGTGTTCGTCCTACTGCTGGGGATCGGCGAGACCTCGAAGATCTCCATCGTGGTGTACGCGTGCACCTGGCCGATCCTGCTCAACACCATCAGCGCCGTACGCAACGTCGACCCGACGCTGCTCCGGCTGGCCAGGTCGATGGACCTGTCCGCGCCGCGCCTGTTCCAGAAGGTCATCCTGCCGTCCTCGGTACCGGTCATGTTCACCGGCATCCGGCTGGCCGGAGCGGCATCGATCCTGGTGCTGGTCGCCGCCGAGATGATCGGCGCCAAGGCAGGTCTGGGCTACCTGATCAACTCCTCGCAGTTCAACTTCGCGATCCCGCAGATGTACGCCGGGATCCTCACCATCTCCGCCATCGGCGTGGCCTTCAACCAGGTCCTGGTGACCGTGGAGCGGCGGCTCAGCTCCTGGCGCGTCCCCACCGCCGGCTGACCCGGCCGCACTCCGGCACCCATTCCGCTTCCGAGGAGCCCCTATGCCTCCCGTCGACCATCCCACCACCCCTCGCCGGCTGCACCTCAACGCCTTCCTGATGAACGCCGGCCACCACGACGCCGCCTGGCGGCACCCGCGTACGCAGCCGGAACGCATCACGGACCTGCGCTACTTCCAGCAGCTCGCGCAGACCGCCGAGCGCGGCCGGCTCGACTCGATCTTCTTCGCCGACGGCCTGGCGCTGTGGGGAAAGGTCCGTCACAACGCCCTCGGCGGCTTCGAACCGCTCACCCTGCTGTCCGCACTGGCCGCGGTCACCGAACACATCGGGTTGATCGCCACGGTGTCGACCACCTTCAACGAGCCGTTCCACACCGCCCGCAAGTTCGCCTCCCTGGACCACATCAGCGGCGGCCGGGCCGGCTGGAACATCGTCACCTCGGGCACCGTCAACGAAGCCCGCAACTTCGGACAGGACGAGCACCTGGAACACCGGCTGCGCTACGCGCGGGCGCGGGAGTTCGTCGAGGTCGCAACCAAGCTGTGGGACAGCTGGGAGGACGACGCGATCCTGCTCGACCGTGAGCGCGGCGTCTACGCCGACACCGGCCGGGTGCGGGAGATCAGCCACCGTGGAGCGTACTTCGGGGTGCAGGGCCCGCTGAACGTCCCGCGCAGTCCGCAGGGCCACCCACTGCTGGTGCAGGCAGGTTCGTCGGAGGACGGGAAGGAGTTCGCGGCCGAGTACGCGGAGGCCGTGTTCACGGCCCAGCAGACCCTCGCCGACGCCCAGTCGTTCTACAAGGACCTCAAGTCCCGGCTGGCGCGCCATGGCCGGTCCGAGAACGAGCTGAAGGTCCTGCCCGGCATCTGCCCGGTCATCGGATCGACCGAGGCCGAGGCGCAGGCGCTGGACCGCGAGCTGACGGGGCTTCAGGTTCCCGAGTACGGGCTCGCCCAGCTGTCCGGGATGCTCGGCACCGATCTGACCGGGCTGCCGCTGGACGGGCCACTGCCCGAACTGCCCGAGGAACGGGACATCAACGGGAACAAGAGCCGTTTCACGCTCGTCGCCGAACTCGCCCGCCGCGACGGCCTCACCCTGCGCGAACTCATCGCCCGCCTCGGCGGCGGACGCGGCCACCGGGTCGTCGTCGGCACGCCCGAGCAGATCGCCGACCAGCTCCAGGAGTGGTTCAGCCAAGGCGCTGCCGACGGTTTCAACATCATGCCGCCCCATCTGCCGGGCGGCCTGGAGGACTTCGTCGACCACGTCGTGCCCATCCTCCAGCGGCGCGGTCTGTTCCGTACCGAATACACCGGACGCACCCTGCGCGACCACTACGGCCTGCCCCGCCCCGCCAACCGGACCGCCAACCGCACCGCAAACCGGCCGGCCACCGCCGCAACCCCGACGCGCCACGCGCCGTGACCCCACTGCTCAACTCCCCTACGGCGCTGGCGAATTCCAGCACATTCCCCACCCAACCCATCACCCCCTGAACGGAGAACCGCCAACCATGACCACCAACACAAACCGCAACGGCAACAGCAACAGCAACAGCGCAGGCTTCGACATCCGCCGGATCGGGGGGCGCATCGGCGCCGAGATCACCGGTGTGGACCTCGCCGCCGACCTTGAGCCCGCCCTCGTCACCGAAATCAACTCCGCGCTCCTGGAACACAAGGCCCTGGTCTTCCGCGATCAGCAGCTCGACGACGCCGGCCAGCTCCGGTTCGCCGCCCTCTTCGGCGAGCTCACCACCGCGCATCCCACCGTCCCCTCCGTCGACGGACAGCCGAACATCCTGTCCGTCAACGGCGACGAGGGCATCCGCGCCAACCGCTGGCACACCGATGTCACCTTCGTCCGTACGCCCCCGAAGGCGTCCACGCTGCGCAGCATCGTGGTCCCGCCCTACGGCGGCAATACGCTCATCGCCAACACGGCCGCCGCGTACCAAGATCTGCCCGAGCCCCTGCGTCAGCTGGCCGACAAGCTGTGGGCGGTCCACACCAACGACTACGACTACGCCGCCCCGAAGAACGACAAGGCCGCCGAGCACCGCCGGCAGTTCGTCTCACGGAAGTACCGCACCGCACATCCCCTGGTGCGGGTGCATCCCGAGTCCGGGGAGCGGGGGCTGTTCATCGGCGGCTTCGCGCAGAGCATCGTGGGCCTCGGCCCGTCCGATTCCCGCGACCTGCTGCGCCTGTTCCAGTCCTACGTCACCCGCCCCGAGAACATCGTGCGGGTGGCCTGGACTCCCGGCGACCTCGTCCTCTTCGACAACCGCATCACCCAGCACTACGCCCCCGACGACTACGGCGACCTGCCGCGTCTGCTGCACCGGGTGACCGTCGCCGGTGATGTCCCGGCCGGCATCGACGGCACGCTCAGCCACACCCTCGAAGGCGACGACGCCACCCACTACACGCCCGCCGCGGCCTGAGCCCACCGAGCCCGCCCGCCGGGGCGCCCACCGCGACATGCGGTGGGCGCCCCGGCGTCCGCACCCCAGTCACCCTCGCTTCGAAGGCAACGGCGGCAGTTCCTGGTGCTGCACGGTGAAGGCGCCCTTGACGACCGGCGCGAAGGGAGCGGGGGCCATGCAGGTGCCGGTGGGGGACTCCAGGTCCTTCTTGTCCTTGGCGCGGGGTTCGAAGTTCACGATGTCCCAGCCGAAGCCGAGGCGGTCCGGTCCGGCGCCGCGCCCCTGCTGGATGCTGAGACCGATCCGCTTGCCTTTCGTCCCGACGTTCGACTCCTCCACGACCGCGGTGAGCGTCGCCGTGCCGCCCCCGGTGACCAGGCAGTCGACCTTCGCCTTCGACCAGCCGATGACGTGGTGGGCCGGTGAGTAGTGCCTGATGGTGACGGTGCCCTTGGCGTCGGTGGGCAGTCCGGGCAGCGGCAGTCCCGGCATGCGACGGGTGAAGGGCGCTGCCTCGGCGTCGATGGTGAAGCGGATGTCGTCGTGGGGCGAGTAGACGTACGCGATACGTCCTGATCCGTGGACGCTCGCGACCTTGCTGGACTTCTTCGCGGGTGTCCGGGCGGCGGACGCGTCGCCGGTCGCGGGCCCCGCCGCGGTGATCCCGGCGAGCACTGCGGCGGCGCCCACGGCGCCGAGCGAGACAAAACGCATAGCTAACTCCCGTTAACAAGAAGAAAGTTGGTGGGGTGCCGGTCGGCCTGGACCGAACGGGAACCAGCCTCGCCCGCACCCACCACCCCCGCCCATCGGCCGACCGGCAGATAAATGCAGACCTCCCGTGGCGTGCCTCTGCCGTTCGGCAGAGATGCCAGGCGGAGATGCCAGGCAGAACGCGGACAGCACGGACACGGACCGTACGAACGCGCGGACAGGACGAACGCGGACAGCACGCTGCCGGAACACGTGCCGAACGCGGGCCGGATGATCACGCCTCGTAGGCTGATCACCATGGGGGAGACGACACCAGCCGTGCCGCAGCTGATACTTGACTGCCTGCCGGCACTCGCGGCAGCAGCCACCGCGACCTGGACCCTGGCCCGCCGCCGCACCGCCGCGCACACCCGACTGGCCCGCCCCACCGTGGTCTGCGCGCTGCTGTCCCTGGCGAGCACCGCGGCTGCCACCACGCATACCGGCTCGGCCCTGAAGCTCGTGGACGCGGTCTTGCTGCTGCCCCTCATCGCGGCGGTCGCCCGCTGGTCGCCCCGACGGGAACTGCGCCTCGCGATTCCGCTCGCAGCCCTCGCGGTAGCCGCCTGGCCCGTACCGCTGGTCCACGCCGGCTTCCTCGAACGTGCCGGCGCGGCGTCGTTCTGGCTGCTCCCGGCACTCGCCGCGGCAGCCCTCGGCGCCTATCCCCGTCATGTGGAGCAGCGCCGGCGTACCGCGGTCGCAGCGGCCCGGCGGACCCAGCGGCTACAGCTCTCCCGTGACCTTCATGACTTCGTGGCGCACGACATCAGCGGCATCGTCGTACAGGCCCAGGCAGCCCGTTTCCTGGCCCCGGCCGATCCCGGCCAGGCCGTACTGGCCCTGGAGCGGATCGAGAAGGCGGGTCTGAACGCCTTGGAGGCGATGGACCGCACGATGCACCTGCTGGACGGCGACCAGGAACCGGAGAGCACGTCACACCATCCACCGGGAATCGCCCAACTCGCCACCCTACTGGACGACTTCGCTGCGCTAAGCGGAACGGAAGTCCGCCTCCAACTGCCGCCGGGCGCAGCGGACGCCTTCGCTCTCGCCGCCCCGGAGGCGGGGGCGTTGGCCTACCGCATCGTGGCCGAGGCGCTCACCAACATCCACCGGCACGCCCCCCGGACGCCCCGCGCGGAGGTCCGCTTATCGCGCACCCCCACAGGCGTGGAACTGTGCGTGACCAACGAGCCGCCGGGCACGCCCTCCAGTCATCGCCCCACCGGCCTGCGCCGGCGCGGCGGGCGCGGGATCGCTGCCCTCACCGAAGACGTCCAGGCACGGGGCGGCAGCCTCACCGCCGGACCGCTCGACGAGGGCGGCTGGTGCCTCACGGCGGTCCTGCCGCTGCCGGCCGCCCCCACAAAGGAGTCCAAGGGGCCGAGGGAGTCCAAGCGGCCGAAGGTGCCTGAAAAGCCGAAGGTGACAGAGGAGCCGAAGTGACCATCCCGCCCACCAACGCCCCCGCCCCCAACCGCATCCCCGGCGTCACCCGCATTCTCCTCGCCGACGATCAGGCCGACGTACGCAGCGGATTCCGGCTGATCCTCGACTCGCAGCCGGACATGACCGTCGTCGGCGAGGCGGCGGACGGTGCCACGGCCGTCAGCCTGGCCCACGAGCTCCGGCCCGACCTGGTCATCGCCGACATCCGCATGCCGGTCCTGGACGGCTTGGAGGTGACCCGCCGCCTGACCGGCCCGGCCACGTCCGACCCGCCCCGCGTCCTGGTCGTCACGACTTTCGACCACGACGACTACGTCCGTACGGCTCTGCGCGACGGCGCCTGTGGCTTCCTCCTCAAACGCTCGGGCCCCGGCCTGCTGATCGAGGGCGTACGAGCCGCCATGGCCGGTGACCTCCTCATCAGCCCGCAACTCACCGTCCGCCTCCTGCAGTCCCTGGCCACCCCCGCCCCTCCCGCGGCGCGCGAGTCCTCGCCCCTCACCTCGCGCGAGGCGGAGATCGCCCGCCTTGTGGCGGAGGGGCTGACGAACGCCGAGATCGCCGCGCGCCTCTTCATCTCCGCGGGCACGGCGAAGACCCATATCGCCAATATCCAGGCCAAGTTGAAGGTCCGGAACCGCGTGGGCATCGCGGGCCTGGTCCTGGGAGACGCGCAACGCCCCGCACGCCGGGCCGTAGGGCCGTCACAGCACCCGGGGCAGGCCCGTCACCGCCATCACGAGCGAGTACAGCGAGGTGGTGGCCGTGATGAACAGCCGGTTGTTCTTGGGGCCGCCGAAGGCGATGTTGGAGACCGGCTCGGGTACGCGGAGCCTGCCGATGAGGGTGCCGTCGGGGTCGTAGCAGTGCACGCCGTCGTCGAACGCGGCGGCCCACAGCCGTCCCTGGTCGTCGAAGCGGATGTTGTCGAAGCCGCCGTCGGTGCGCTCCGCGAAGACCTTGCCGTCCGAGAGGGTGCCGTCCTCGCGGACGTAGAAGACGCGGATGTGCCGGGCCAGCGTGTCGGCGACGTACAACTGCCGTTCGTCCGGCGAGAAGACCAGGCCGTTCGGTCCGCCGAAACCGTCCGCGACCCGGTTGACCCCGCCCGTGACGGGGTCGATCCGGTAGACGTCGCAGGTGCCGAGCTCGCTCTCGGCGCGGTGCCCCTCGTAGTCACTGGTGATCCCGAAGTCCGGGTCGGTGAACCAGACCGAGCCGTCGGAGCGCACGACGGCGTCGTTCGGGCTGTTGAGGCGCTTGCCCTCGAAGCGGTCGGCGAGCACGGTGACACGGCCGTCGGGTTCGGTGCGGGTGACCCGGCGGTTGCCCTGTTCGCAGCTCACCAGCCGGCCCTCGCGGTCGAGGGTGTTGCCGTTGATGTGTCCGGCCGGGGAGCGGAAGACCCCGATCGCGCCGGTCGACTCGTCCCAGCGCAGCAGCCGGTCGTTGGGGATGTCGCTCCAGATCAGCTGCCGCCAGGCAGGCAGATAGAGCGGTCCCTCGGCCCAGCGGCAGTCCGCGTGCAACTGCTCAAGCCGTACGTCGCCGTTGGCGCACCGCCCGGTTCGGAAGCGCTCGTCCAGAATCTCATATGGAGTGGAGGACAATTCACCAGACATGGTTATCCCTTCAAGGGCTGCGGTCGAACCACATTCGAAGCGATAGTAGTGCGCCCGAACCAGATATGGTGGTGACATGGGGATGGTTCATCAGGGAATCGTGGACGACATCGACCGGGCGCTGATCGCGGAGCTTCAGCGCGATGCCGGCCAGGCCTACGCCGCGCTCGGCAAGGCGGTCGGGCTGTCGGCCGGCGCGGCTCACGAGCGCGTACGCAAGCTCCGCGAGCGTGGCGTCATCCGCCACACCACCGTGGACGTCGACCCGGCCGCCCTCGGGCAGGGCGTGCTCGCCTTCGTCATGGTCGACTCGTCGGCCTGGATGGGGGACGCGGCCGCGTCCTTCGCCGCCATTCCCGAGATTCAGGAAGCGCACATCATCGCGGGCGCCGCCTCCGTGCTCGTCAAGGTGCGCACGGCCACCACGGAGCAGTTGCAGCACGTCCTGCGGCGGCTCTACGCGATCGAGGGCGTGAGCGGGACTCAGGCGACGGTCGTGCTGGAGACCTTCTTCGAACGGCCGGTCAGCGCCGATTGACGCCCGGGGCCGGGCGGTCGCTCGCGGGTGCGGGGCGCGTGGGTGAGGGACGCCCGGCCCGCGTCCGGCCTCACCCGGGGCCGGCCTCCACCTCCAGGTGGCGGCGGCCGCCCGGGCCGCGGACCTCCAGGGCCTCGAAGCCCCAGTCGCGCAGTACCTGCCGGCACCGCAGGAGGCTCTCCCGCTCCTGGTAGCGGGCGCCACTGCCCCGCGGCCCGACCCACCGCACCACCACCAGCCCCGCCCGCTCCGCCTCATCCGTGCGGTAGCCGGTCCGCGCCGGTTCGCCGTCCGCGCCGACGGCTGACGGCGCCATTCCTGCGGCCTCCAGCAGCAGGCTCACCGTGCGCAGCAGCCGGCGCCGTTCCCACTCGGCGGGACGCCTCTGCGGATCGGGACCGGAGTTGGTCAGACCGCGGATGCTCCGGATGCCGTCGAGCGCCACGCGCAGTTCGGCCGCCCGCGCACCGGTCTCCCCCGCCGCCACCTCGTCGTGGCGTTCGGCCCCTGTGCGTACGCGCAGGCCGTCCGCCTGGCTGTCCCGCTCGTTCATCGATCGCCACCTGGCCCGGTTCGTTCGGTTCCCACCGGCACGAACGGTACGCATGACCGGGCTGAGGCGCAGAGCGATCGGCCGGGATGCGGGCCCTTACCCGGATATTCGATCGCAGGCACGGATCATCCCGGGCACAATGCGCGCATGCCGACCACCGCGGAGCAGTTGCTCTCCGCACTCGAACCGCTGCCGTTCCCCGCCCGCCTCTCCCGCACCGCGAGGACGGCCCGTCGGCTGGCGGAGGAGGGCCAACTCGCCCCGTTGCTCGCAGACTTGGACGCGCGAGGGCCGTACGAGCGGCGGCTCGCAGCGCTGGCCGCCCTCGCCGGGGAGGATGCCGGATTCCTCGCCGGGCGGCTCGCCGATCGCGACCCGGTCGTCGCCGGTTACGCCCGGCGCGCCGCCCGGCTGCTGCCGGTGCCGGACGAGGCGGTGGAGGCCGCGTACGACGAGGCCCCGGCCGTACTGCGGCACCGGCTGGCCCGCCTCCTCGCCGCCGGTGGACGTACCGCGCTCGCCGAACGGCTGGTGGTGCGGCTGCGCGCGGACTGGGGCGACGCGGAGGCCGCGCGACTGCTGCCGGCGTGTACCGCCCCCTTCGTGGCGCGGCACCTCCCCGAGCTCGCGCACGCCGTCGACAGCTGGACCGGACTCGCCCGCCGGCATCCCGACCCGGTGCTGGACCATGCCGAAGCAGCCCTGGCCGAGCGGGCCGGCGAACGGCAGCGGGAGGACTGGTGGCGGCTGCACGCCACGGCGGTCGCCGTGCTCGCGCCGCTCCGCCCCGAGCGGGTGCTGACGCTGCTGGAGCGGTACGGGCCGGAAAGCCTGCCGCGCCCGCTGCACACCGGGCTCGGCGCCCTGGTCGACGCGGACGCCGAGCGGGTCGTGCGCTGGCTGACCTCCCCCGACCGGTACCTGCAGCGCCATGAGCCGGTGCCGCCGCCGGGAGTGCTGCGCAGGCTGGTGCGGGCCGCACCGGAGTCGCTGCCCGTACTCGGCCGCCACTGGCTGGGCCGCAGCGTGCACTTCACCGCCCTGGTCAAGGCCATGGCCCCCGGGCGGCGCCCGGCCTTCCTCGACGCCGTCGCCGCCGGCGGCGCACCCGGGGAGCCGGCCCTGGCCGTCCTCGCCCTGCTGCCCCGCGAACGGCGCTGGGCGGAGGTACGGCGGGCGGCAGCGGAGTTCACGGACGGCACCAGCTGGTGGGAGCGCCTGGACACCCTCGCCCACGGGCCGCTCGACGAGGCCCGGCCCGCGCTGCTCGCCGGGATCCGACGGTCCGATGCGGACGACCGGGCTGCCGCCTGGCCGCTCCTGGTGGCGTGCGTCGCCCTGGACGGCGGCCGCCAGGCGCTCACCGAACTGCTGACCGCGATGAGGCGGCTGCGCAACGACCGGGACCCGGTACGCGCCGCGGCACTGGAGGCACTGGAGGCGGTACCCGCGCGGCTGTTCCACTCCGATCACGCCGCGCTGCTGGACGAGATCACCGTCGCCGCCCTGGAGGCCCGGGACAGTTCTGCCGGCAGCCGGGCGGCGGTACGGGCCCTCGCCGCACGCGTGCTGGTCGAGCACGCCACCGACGGTGAATCAGCCCTTCCTGCCTGGGCGCTGCGCACCCTGGAGCGCCTGGTGGGCCGGGTCGGCGTCCCCGATTTCGGGCCGCTGCACCGGGTCCTGCGCCGCGGCCAGGAGCACCAGCTGTTCGAGGCGCTGCGACCATGGCTGGTGGCGGCCGCCCAACGCGCCGACTTCCGGCTGCTGCTGAGTCTGGCCGATGCGCTGGGGCCGCGCGCCCGGCAGCTGCCCCAGCTGCAGGACCTGCTGGCCACGGCCCTGGAGCACGGCGACGACGAGACGTTCGCGGCGGCCGCGGAACGATGGCTGGCCGCACCGGCCACCCGCGACGAGCGGGTGGCCCGGATCGTCGCGCTCGAACCTTCGGCGGTCGTGCTCCCAGCCGTACGGCGGGTCCTGGCCCGACGGCGCACGGACCTGCTCGACGCGTTGCTCGACGACACCCCGCCCTACGGCCGCTTCCTGGTGCGCGGTGCCCGGCGTCCGCTGCCGCATCTCGGCGACAGCGACCGCTGGCTGCCCCGCCAGCAACGGGCCGCGGCACGGCTCGCCGGGCAGGCGGCCGCGGACCGCTCCCTGCCACTCGACGAGCGCGCCGCCGCGGTCCGGGCCGCCGCACGTATCCCCGAACGGGGCCGGGCCCTGGCGGTGCAGCACGCCGACGACGCGGACGTGGTCGTCGCCGAGGCGGCGCTCGGCGCGCTGCCCTGGACCGACCGGCCCCATGAGGTCCTGCCGGTGCTGCTGGAGCAGGCCGGCAGCGACCGGGCGCGGGTCGCGGTGTACGCGGCGACCCGCGCCGCCCGCTTCGCCGCCCCGGCCGAACTCGCCCTTTCGCTCGGCGAGTTGCTGGCCGGGGAACGGGTGGCCAAGGTGACCTCCCGCAAGGAGGCGGTACGGCTCGCGGCCCGTTTCCTGCCGCCGCAACGAGCGGTGTCCCTGCTGGCGCAGGCCTTCGACGCCCCCGACCGCCACCCGGACGTACGGGCCGCCGTCGTCCGCGCCCTGCCGCCCCTGCTCGACGTGCCCGAGGCCTGGCGCCTCCTCCACGACGCCGCACACGACGACGCCCCGCCCGTGCTCGACGCCCTCCTGCGGGTGGCCCCTTGGGAGCTGGCCCACGCCCACCGCTCCGGGTACGCCGCCGTGGTCCATGCCGCGTACGACGCGTGCCTGGCGTCCGTCGACGGCTTCGCGGGCTACCACACGCTGCACGCCCTGGGCGCGTGGTGCCGCTACGCCCCCGAGGTCGCCGGCCGGCTCTCCCGTACGGTCTGCGATCTCGACCACCGCGCCCACTGGCAGTACGCGGCCTGGGTCCTGCGCGAGCTGGCCGGGTCGGACCTCCCGCACCCGGTGGGCGGTGCGGATCCCGGCAGCGTGCTCCACGGCGCGGTGGCGGAGTTGCTCGCCGCGATGGGCACGCCGGACGGCGGCTGCGACGCCCTGCCGGACCGCGACCTGCCGGCCCTGCAGCGGCTGCGCACCCTGGTGACCCCGAGCTCGAACCAGACCGAGCGGCCCGAGCTGCTCGCGGCGCTCGCCGGTCAACTGGCGCCGGAACCACTGCTCGTGGCCGAACGCGCCGATCTGCTGCGCAGACTGGTCGACCGCACCGCCGACCCGGCCGCGCTGCTCCCCCGCCTGCGGGACCTGGCGGCGGCCCTCCAGAACGCCGGAGTGACCGTCGCCCTGCACACCGCCGGACGGCTCCAGACCTCCCGGGCAGCCGGCGCATCCCCGCAGCGCACCGGTGCCCTGCTGGCCGCAGCCACCGAGCTGGCACAGGACGGCGGCGCCGTCACCGGCCTGCTGGCGGCCGTACTGGCAACCGGAACCGGCAGCAGCCTCGGCTGGCCCGAGGAATGGCGGTCACTCCTGCGCTCCCTGCGCCGGCACCCGCACCCTGACGTACGCCACCAAGCGCACCGGACGGTGACCGAAACGGAATGACCGGTGTGCACCGGCTGTCGTGGCGGGTGAGGCTGCCTTCTACCGGGGCGTTTCCGTCCAGCTGACCGGCAGTTCGTGGACGCCGTAGATGTTCGGGAAAGACCAGCGGACTGACCGGGCGGGCCTCGCGCAGCCGGGTGATGTCGCGGGGCGGGTCGAAGGGACCCGCATCGCGCTCCATGGGGAGACCGTGCGGGACGGGGACCGGCTGACTCATCGGATGTCCTTTCGTGGCGGTTGCTCCGGCTGCATTCTCAGACGGACCTGCCACCCGAATCGACGTAAGGCTCGACCCTCTACGTGGTCCTGATGCGCCGCGACATCGCTCACAACGCCCGCCACACGGCCGGCACATAAGGCACAGAAGGCGGTGCGCCCTGCCCCACCGAGGGAGCAGCCGTGGGCCGGGTCCCCGCCATTCCCCCGCCTCGCCGCGCGTGGCGGCCGTCGTCC
This sequence comes from Streptomyces sp. NPDC048197, assembly GCF_043202395.1. Lineage (NCBI taxonomy): Bacteria > Bacillati > Actinomycetota > Actinomycetes > Kitasatosporales > Streptomycetaceae > Streptomyces > Streptomyces sp. NPDC048197. The sequence continues at coordinate 57,621 of NZ_JBIDAJ010000021.1, read as the reverse complement.
CCGCCCCGGCTGCGAAAGGATCACCGTGGGCGCCGGCGGGCGTCATGGGTGCTGGGCGACAGGTGGAAGGACGGGTGTGCGGGACGCGGACGTGGTCATCGTCGGGGCGGGAGCGGCGGGGCTTTCGCTGGCCCACCGGCTGTGCGACGCACCGGGTGCCGGGGCACGTCGGCCGACCGTGGTGCTGGTGGACGCGCCGCCGGGACCGCGTAGGCCGCCGGAACGGACCTGGTGTTTCTGGGAGGCGCCGGACGGCGAGTTCGACCGGGCGCTGACCGCCGGATGGGACGCCCTGCGGGTGTACGGACCCGACGGCACGGAGCGGGTGGGGCGGCCCGCGCCACTGCGCTACAAGATGCTGCGGTCCGGCGACTTCGCCGCCGCCGTCGAGGCCCGGCTGGCCGGGAACCCCGCCGTGCGGCGCGTCGAGGCGACGGTGGCGGCGGTGCGCGACACCGCCGACGGCGCCGAGGTCCGGGGGTGTGATGCTGCGGGGCGCCCGGTGACGCTGCGGGCCCGCTGGGCCTTCGACTCCCGCCCGGGGCAACTGCTTCCGCCCGCCCGCACCACGCTGCGGCAGCACTTCCGGGGCTGGTTCGTCCGTACCCAAAGAGCGGTGTTCGACCCGGAGGTGGCGGACTGGATGGACTTCCGCGTTCCGCAGCCGGCCCACGGCCTGGCCTTCGGCTACGTCCTTCCGCTGGACCCGCACACGGCGCTGGTGGAGTACACCCAATTCTCCCGGCGGCCGCTGGCTGTCGCCGACTACGAAAGGGCGTTGCGCCACTACACCGAAGAGGTGCGCAAGCTCGGGCCGTTCGAGATCACGGGAGCGGAACAGGGCGTCATCCCGATGACCGACGGCCGGTTTCCGTACCGGGCGGGGCGCTCGGTGTTCCGCATCGGGACCGCCGGCGGCGCCACCCGCCCCTCGACCGGATACACCTTCGCCGCGGTGCAGCGCCAGACCGCGGGCCTCGCCGCCGCGCTCCGGCGGCCCGGGGCGCCCCTGCCACCGCCGGTGCACAGCCGTTGGGCCCGTGCCCTGGACGCCGTGCTGCTGCGCGGACTGGACAGCGGGCGGGTGGACGGCGCCGCGTTCTTCAGCGACCTGTTCGGCGCGGTGCCCACCGAACGTCTGCTGCGGTTCCTCGACGGTCGTTCCCGGCTCTGGGAGGACCTGACCATCGGGTTGCACACGCCCGTGCTCCCGATGCTCCGTACCGTCGCCGAACTCCCGCTACTGCCCCGAAAGTCCGCCCCGTGGTGACCGGGGCTGCTCGTCACCGGGAGGACTCATGAACGCTCGGTACCTGCCGTCGTCCGCCCCGGCCGCCCGGCGCGGCCGCGACCGCCGCGCACGGGTGCTGCCGGGGCCCCCGGGTGCCGCACGGGCGGCGGCCGACGGATCGCCCGCGGTAGCGGTGATCGGCGGCGGCATCGCCGGCCTGGCGGCCGCGACGGCGCTGGCCGAGCGCGGGGTGCGAGTGACGCTGTACGAGCGCGAACGCGTCCTCGGGGGCCGGCTGGCGGGCCGGCCGGTGCGGCTCGCCGACGGCTCGGCGGCGACCATGAGCCGGGGATTCCACGCCTTCTTCCCCCAGTACTACAACCTGCGGGGGCTGTTGCGGCGCATCGACCCCGGACTGCGAGCGCTGCGACGGCTCCCGGACTATCCGCTGCTGCACCGCTCGGGCACCCGCGACAGCTTCGCCCGCGTACCGCGCACACCGCCCTGGAGCGCCCTCGGCTTCATGGCCCTCAGCCCGACCTTCGCCTGGCGGGACCTGGCCCGGATGCGCCCCGGCGCGGCCCTGCCGCTGCTCGACGTCCGGGTGCCGGAGATCTACCAGCGGCTCGACGGGACCAGCGCCTGGGACCTGCTGACCCGCATCGGCTTTCCCCAGGCCGCGCGCCACCTCGCGTTCGAGGTGTTCTCCCGGAGCTTCTTCGCCGATCCTCGCCAACTGTCCGCGGCGGAAATGGCGTTGATGTTCCACATCTACTTCCTCGGGTCCAGCGAGGGGCTGCTGTTCGACGTGCCCGCGGAGCCGTACCCGCAGGCGCTGTGGGCTCCGCTCGCCCGGTACCTGGAAGGGCACGGCGTACGGCTGCGGACCAGCACGCCGGTGGACCGCGTCGAGCCGGGGGCGGGCGGCCGGGTGCGCGTGGCCGCGAGCAACGGGGCGCATCCGTACGACGCCGTGGTGCTCGCGCTCGACACCGCCGGTCTGCGGCGGGTCGTGGCGGCATCCGGCGGACTGGGGGACGCCGCCTGGCGGGCGCGCATCGGGCGGCTGCGCACCGCCCCGCCGTTCCTGGTGTCCCGGCTGTGGCTGGAGCGGCGGGTGTCCCCCGACCGGCCCGGCTTCCTGGGCACCAGCGGCTTCGGTTCGCTGGACAACATCAGCGTGCTGGAACGCTGGGAGGGCGAGGCCGCCCGCTGGTCCGGCCGCACCGGCGGTTCCGTCCTCGAACTGCACGCCTATGCGGTGCGGCCGGACGCCGACCGGGCACACGAACAGCGCCGTCTGGTCGAGCAGTTGCACACCGTCTACCCGGAGACCCGCGGGGTACGGATCGTCGACCAGCGCCACGAGTGGCGGGCCGACTGTCCGCTGTTCGCGGTGGGCGGCTACGCCGACCGGCCCACCGTCCACACTCCCGACCCCCGGGTGGTGATCGCCGGCGACCTGGTGCGTACGGCGCTGCCGGTGGCGCTGATGGAACGCGCGGCGACCACCGGATTCCTGGCGGCCAACGCCCTGTTGGCCCGCTGGGGCGTGCGCGGTCACCCGCTGTGGACCGTGCCGGACAAGGGACGGGTGGCCGCGCTGCGGTGGGCGGCCGGACGCGCCGGACGTTGACCGCCCCCGCCCTTCGTGCCTCGGCCCGGTCAGCCCGAACAGCGGCCATCAGCCCGGCCAGCGGCCGCTGTGGCGCAGCTGCCAACGGCGCTCGGCGTATGCGAGGTCGTCCCGCCACAGCCGGCCGGCGGCCGCCCGCATCAACGGGCGCACCAGCGGCGCCGCGGCGCGGGCCAGCGCGAACCCGGGCCGGTCGGAGCGGGCCAGCACCGCTTCGACCACCGCGGTGCGCGGCCGGCCGCGGTCGTCCGGTGCCAGTGGCGTGGCATGGGTCTCGACCACCGACCCCGCCCCCTCGCCGTCGACGAGGTGCATGACCACCGTGCGCGGCTCCGGCGCGGTGAAACGTGCCGTCACCGGAACCACCGCACGCCCGGCGACCTTGAAGGAGACCTCGACCAGGAACTCGTCCGGGCCCTCCGTACCGGCCTCCGCCGGTGCGCCGACCACCGTGAGGTCCACGAACGAGTAGGGGTGGAACCACGCCCCGTGCCAGGGGTCCAGCCGGTTGGCCACCACGTCCTCCGGTTCGCACCCGCCCACGGCCGTGTGCACGGCGACGAGCGAGCCGGCCGGTCCGGGCCGGGGCGGGAGGACCGGCCGCGGCAGGGGCCGTTCGCCGCCGGCCGCGTCCAGCCGGACCCAGGCGAGCACTCCGTCGTCGTGGGTGGGGAACGGTTCCCAGCCGGCGAACGCGGCACCGTCCAGGGCCAGTCCGTGCCAGCGGCAGCGGAGCGTGCCGCAGTGCACGGCGCCCTCCGCGAGCGGCGCCCCGAGGTGCGGACAGGCCCCCGGCCCGGCCACCAGACGCCCGCCGGCATCGCGCCAGGCGACCACCTCCACGCCGGCCACCGTCCGGCCGAACGGTTTCCGGGGCCCGATGTCACGGGCCGCGCAGAGCACGAACCAGTTGCCCGACGGCCGGGCGAGCGCCCTTTTCAGCGCCCCGTCGATGACCGCGGGCCGGGCGTCCCGCCAGGTGGGCCGCTGCCGCTCCCACCGCTCGGGCCTGCGCCGCAGCCGCAGCGGGACTTGCGGGCGGTGACGGGCGCGCGGGCTCATGCGCTCTCCTTCTGCGCCGGCTGCGGCATCCGTTCCCGCGGCACGGCGGGCGGCGGGGCGGTCAGACGGGCCGCGACGGACCGGGCCAGCCCGCCCAGTGCGGTGGCCGCGCGGCGCCGGCGGGAGACCACCGCACGCCGGTGCAGCACGGCGTACCCGTCCTCGCGCACCGCGTCGAGGATGGCGCCGTAGAGCACGAAGGCGGTGCGCATGCACGGGCGCGACACCGGGTCGAGCATGGCGAGGCCGGGGGCCGCCTCCCGGTAGACGCCGCGGGTGAGCTCGGCCGCGGCCGCCAGCGCCTCGGTGATACGCGGGTCCGGGCGGCCGGTGTCCCGGCTCCACCGCAGCAGCGCGCGGTCGACCCCGTGTGCCGCCAGCAGATCGGCGGGCAGATAGACGCGCCCCCGGTCGAGGTCCTCCCCGACGTCCCGCAGGAAGTTGGTCAGCTGGAAGGCGACGCCGAGCGCGGCGGCGTGCGGGGCGGCTTCCTGGCGGGGGACGACGGTGCCCAGCACGGGCAGTATCTGCAGGCCGATCACCGCCGCCGAGCCGTGCATGTAGGACCGCAGGTCCGCGTACGTCGGGTAGTCCGTGACGACCAGGTCCATCCGCATCGACGTCAGGAAGTCGGCGAAGTGGGCGTGGTCGATGCCGTACGCGGCGGCGGTGTGCGCCACCGCCCGGACGACCGGCTCCGGGCTCGGTCCGCCGCGCAGCCCGTCCTGCAGAGTGCGGTGCAGCAGAGAGAGCGCCCGCGCACGGTCGGCGGTGCTGCTGCCGGTTGCCGGATCGTCGACGAGGTCATCGGCGTGCCGGGCGAATCCGTAGAGCGCGTGCACGGCCGGCCGCCGGTCGGCCGGCAGCAGCCGGGTGGCCAGGAAGTACGTTCTGCCGTGCCGGGCGTTGAGCCGGCGGCAGTGGGCGTAGTCGGCGCGCAGCCGGGGGTCGGTGATGCCCGCCGCGGTCAGTTCGCGCTCCGTCATGCCGGTACGGTCCGTTCGCCGGTCCGGGGCGCACCGGCGCGGGAACGCGGCGGACGGAGCCCGGTCACCCGCGCGGCGGCCAGCTTGCCGGAGATCAGCACGGTGGGGACACCGACGCCGGGGGTCGTGCCGCACCCCGCCAGCACGGCGTTCTCGGTACCCCGTACGAGATTGCGCGGCCGGAACGGGCCGGTCTGCGCGAAGGTGTGCGCGGCCGAGAACGGCGTACCGGCGGCCAGTCCCTGCGCCGCCCAGTCGGCCGGCGTCACCGTGCCCAGGTCCTCGGCGGTGGCGAGCCCGGTGAACCCGCGGCGCTCCAGCAGCGACAACAGACCGTCCCGGTACCGGGGAGCGAGCGCCGACCAGCCCTCCGCGCCCGGTCCGGTCTCGGTGTTGGGGCACGGCGCCAGGACGTAGTGCAGATGCCGGCCCGGCGGTGCGAGTGCCGGGTCCGATGCGGTGGGGCGGGTCACCAGCAGCGAGGGATCGCTCATCAGGTCTCCGCGGCGGGTGAGTTCGTCGAAGGTGCGCTCCCAGGCCGCGCCGAACGAGAGCGTGTGGTGCGCGGTGCCCGGCCAGGTCCGCGCGCCGCCCGCGTGCAGGACCACGGCGGACGGCGCATGGCGCAGCCGGACCGGACGCCGGGGCCGTCGGCCCAGCAGGCGGTAGGTGACCGGGAGGTCCGGGGTGAGCACCACCGCGTCGCAGGCGATCCGCTCGTCCGCCGTGACCACCGCGCTGATCCGGCCGCCGGCGCGTTCCAGCCGGGTGACCGGCGTGCCGTAGCGGAATGCGGCACCGGCAGCAGCGGCGGCGTCGGCCATCGCCCGCGGCAGCGCATGCATACCGCCGCGCGGGAAGTACACCCCGGCGACCGTGTCCATGTAGGCGATGACGGCGTACGCGGCCAGGGCCCGGGCGGGCGGCACCCCCGCGTACAGCGCCTGGAACGAGAAGACCCTGCGCAGCCGCGGATCGGTCACGAACCGGCCGATACGGTCGTCGAGCCGGCCGAACCCGCCGAGCGCGGCCAGCCGCGCCAGGTCCGGGTGCAGCAGTTGCAGCGGCGAGTCGAAGTTGCTGTCGATGAAGCGGCGGTGCTGGGCCTGGTACACCTGCTCCAGCCAGCGCCGCAGCCGCCGGTAGCCGTCCGCCGCGCCGGGGCCGGCGAACCGCTCCACCTCGGCCTCCATGGCCTGGGGGTCGGTGTGCACGTCCAGCTCGCTGCCGTCGGCGAACCGGGCGCGGTACGCCGGGTGCAGCTGCTGCAGCACCAGCCGGTCCGAAAGCCGCTCACCGACGGCGGCGAAGGCCTCCTCGATCAGGCCCGGCATGGTCAGCACGGTGGGTCCGGTGTCGATCCGATAGCCGCCACGCTCGACCCGCCCGGCCCGCCCGCCCGGCAGCCCGGCCCGCTCGACGACGGTCACCCGGCGGCCCGCACCGAGCAGATGCAACGCGGCGGACAATCCGGAAAGCCCGGCCCCGACCACCACCACATGATCGGTGGGCCCTGGCAGCGTCCTCACCGAACCCCGCCTCCACCCTCACCATCACCGTCATCGGGCTCGTCATCGTCACCATCACCGCTGTCAGCCCGCGCAGCACAGGGTGGGGCGCAGGGTGCGGTCCCGCCACTACGGCGCATCGCACCTCCTCACGGTCTCGCTCTCGCCGGCCAAGGGGCAGGCGCACCGCGTTCCGGCACGTCACAGCCCCGCCTGCGCCCCTGGACGCGCCACGGGGGCGTGGCCGGGGCCAGCCTTCACTTGACCACGCCCCATGCCGAAATCGCCGTAACCGCCCCCGGACACACCAGCAAAACCGCCGGTCGGCACGGCAGCGGCGTCGTCCGGCGGGGGTGGCGGCAGCGCTGTCCGGTCACCAGGGTGGCAGCGCTCTTTTGCACCTCACTCGGGGCGAAGGCCAGCGACCGTCGGGCTCAGGCCCGCTTCTCTTGCTGCTCCTGCTGCTCCCGCTGCTCCTGCTCATCGAGCGGCCAGTTCCGCTTCTCGCACAGCCGCGCCACCCTGCTGGCCAGGTCCTCGGGCACCGGAACCCCCAATCGGCGGGCGGCCCCGAGCCGGTGCCGGACCAGACCCAGGGTCCAGTCCAGCTGCTCGTCACTGCGCGCCGCGAATTCCTGGAGCGCCTCCACCATCAGCTGCTGCCGGTCGATGTCCGCGACGTCCTCTGTCATGGGGGCTGAACCTACCTGGGCCTCCTGCCCCGGTACACCGCTGAACGCAGAAGTTATCCGACTGCTACCGCAGTGACAGACACCAGCAATGCGGACAACGGCCCCACGCACGACGAGCCGCCACGCTCACGTCACGGAGCTCCCGCGGTACAGGCAGTGGGCCGGACCGGCGTGGCTCCCGGATTCATCACGATTCATCACGTTGCTTGATGAGTGCAGAAGCCAAGTGCCCCTTGGTCGCGCCCGCCTCCCACGGTGAACTGGTCCTGCTCATCGCCGCGGCCCACGGGCGGCTGATGCGGACCAGACACGACATGACGCACCCAGCCGACACGCGCCGCGACGACACGACACCACACACGACGCGATGAGACGCGACTCGACGAGACGACAGGCAACGCGCCAAGCCGAGCCAAGTCGTACCGAGCCGAGCCGAGCCCAGATAAGACGAGACGAGAGACGAAAAGGAGCGCGACGATGCCGTACGCCACAGTGAAGGGAGTCCGGCTGTTCTACAGGGACAGCGGATCCGGCATACCGGTGCTTTTCCTCCACGGCTGGGGAACCAGCGGACGGGTGTGGGACGCCCAGGTCGCCGATCTGGCCGCCGACCACCGGGTGGTGACCGTGGACTGGCGCGGCTGCGGCCGAAGCGACCACCCGGTCACCGGGAACACCACCGCCACCAACGTCACCGACATCCTGGCCCTGATGGACCAACTGGGCCTGAATCAGCCCCTGTTGGTGGGAAGCTCGATCGGCGCCACCTTCGCCCTGGAGGCAGCACTGGCGGCACCCGAGCGGGTGGCCGGCGTGGTGTCGGTCAACGGCCCCGGCTACTGGCCCAGCCAGGGCATGGCGGGCGCGCTTCGCTCGCTGTGCGCGGCACTGGCCACCGATCGCCCCGCCGCCCTGGCCGAGTGGGTCCCGCACTGGTTCGCCCCGACGGCCGACCCGGCCCTGGCGGAGCAGACCGTGCAGCAGATCCTGCGATCCGGCGCGTTCATCGACGAGTTGTTCGCGGAGAGCAACCTCCAAGACCCGCGCGCGGCCATCGGCCGACTGAGGGTCCCGGCGGTCTTCGTACACGGCGGACTCGATACCGAGATCCCGCTGGAAGTGTCCCGGGACCTGGCCGCGCTGGCCCCGTACGGCGAGTTCCACGCGATCGAGCAGGCGGGCCACATGCCGCATCAGGAGCAGCCCGCCCTCGTCAACGCCCTGATCCGAACCGCCCTCGCCCGGCGGGCCGCCGGCACGTTGCCGACGACCACCGGGCCGAGCTGACGCACGGAAGTTACGTGCCCCGGTGGCCCCGTGGCCCCGTGGCCCCGCGGGCCCGTGGCCCGGTGGCCCGGACGCTACTTGGCGCGAATCTCGAACGGCAGCGTCCGGTAGAAGAACGACGTGTCACCGGTGCCCACCGACACACCCGCGTCAACCTTGACCACGGGAGCGGAGTCCGCGACCGCCAGGCGCAGGCGGTAGACGGCGGTGGCGCCCGGCGCCAGCGGCGTCTTGGCGGTCGGGATGAGCTGGGCGCCCATACCGGGGTCGCAGCCACCGGGCAGCAGCGAGACGCGCTGCCAGCCGTGACCGGGCACGTACTGCTGGAGCACCAGGTCCTTCGGCTCCACGGCACGCCCGCTGCCCTGGCCGTAGGCGAAGTAGCCGGCGTTCAGTGCCGGGTAGGCCCGCTTGGTGGTGTTCTTGACCGCGAGGGTGAACTCCTGCGCCGCACCGCCCCGGGCCAGCGCGGCGCCGCGCGGCCAGCCCGTGATCGTGGTCGTCGGCCGGTCGACAACGGCGCTCCTGGCCGGCGCGCGGTAGGTGTGGCCGTGCCCGTCGTTGACCGAGGCGGCCACGGCCAGGCGGCCGGGCCGGTCGATGTCCTGTACGCGCAGGGCCACCGTGGCGGGGCGGCCGGCGCTCGCCGCCACCGAAACGGGGAAGGTGAACGTCCCCTTCTCCGGATGGTCGCTACCGACCGGCCGTTGGTCCAGATCGACCCAGCGGTGGGGCTTGGGAACGTAACGCTGGATCATGAGGGAGGCGGCGCTGAAGCCGTGCGTGGTGACGTCCAGGCGCACGGTGCCCTTGGAGACCGGCGTACGCAGGGTCACCCCGGAAGACGTCCACAACCCGACCGGCGCCTCCGAGGCGAGACTGTACGAGATCTTCTCCCCCGCTCTACCGGTGACGCCGGCAACCGGGCCAGCCGCTTCCACCGGCCCCGCGGACGCCATCCGTTCTGCGGCCGCACTCCGCACTGCGGACGTCGCCCCGGCTGCGGACGTCGCCCCGCCTGCGGACGTCGCCCCGCCTGCAGGAGCGCTCTTGGACGCAGTCACCGCAGCGCCGCAGCTCGCCACGGACCCGGACTGTGCTCCGCCAGCCACCTGAACGGGCGCGGCCTGCCCGGGAGCCGCTACCCCCACCACCAGAACCAGTCCGGCCGCAGCCGCCACCGTCGTACCCACTGCCGCCCGCCGCGCTCCCACGGCCCGTTGCGCTGCACGTGTCATATCTCGCCCCCACATCGAACGCGGACGCATCAGCTATGCGCCTCTGAGGAAGAGGAGGCACCCCAGCAGGACCGGGTTCCCGCAAACCCCGCCAAACCCCGGAAATTCACTGACATGGGTGCCCGACCGACATGATCCGCCCCACCCCACCCACCGCAGCTCCCCCACCCTCCGCAGCCACCGCTCGAAGGCCGGCCGGGAATGCCGCCAAAGATCAGCGTAACCAGCAAACGCCGTGAACAACACAAACGCCACCAAATCACCCCACCCTGACCGAGTCGTGAGAGCGGCTCGGACCCGGAAGTACAAGATCGGCGGGACCTACCGATATCGGCCGCACACGGTCATCCTGAAATGGCGGCCCGGTTCGGGCCCGTTCCCCGGAAGGAGCCCTGGCATGGACGGCTGGTACGTCGACGACCGCTGCACCAACTGCGACGTCGCCCGACAGTTCGCACCCGACCTGATCACCGAAGCCGACGGCACGTCGCAGATCATCCGCCAGCCCCGCGACGAGGCAGAGACCCGACGCTTACACGCCGCCGTCTTCGCCTGCCCCACCCGCTCGATCCGCCCGAGGGCCGGGCGACCCGACCAGTCCCTCGACCCCTTCCCGATGGCCCTGGACGACGGCGTCCTCATCTGCGGCCACAACTCCCAGCACACCGCCGGCGCAAACTCCTACCTCCTCCTACGGCCTTCCGGCTCGGTCATGATGATCGACACCCCCCGCTGGAGCCGTGAACTCGCGGCCCGCTACACCGCGTTGGGCCCCGTCACCGACGTACTGCTCACCCACCGCGACCACGTCGCCCACGGCCGCCGCTACGCGGACCACTTCGACGCCCGGCTGTGGATCCACGAAGGCGACCTCGACGCAGCACCGGACGCCGACCAGGTGATCCGCGGCCTCGAACCCGTCGAAATCGGCGAGGGGGTCACCGCCCACCCCCTGCCCGGCCACACCCAAGGCAGCGTTCTCTACCTCGCCGACGACCGCTACTGCTTCAGCGGAGACAGCTTCTACTGGTCCCGCACCACCGGCGATCTGGAGGTGGCCGAGAGCGTGACCTGGTACTCCATCGAGGAATTGGCCAACTCCCTTGCCAGGACGGCCCCACAGCTGCGATGCGAATGGGTCCTCCCCGGCCACGGCGACCGCCACCACCTCCCCGCCGACGAAATGTCCCAGCGCCTGCGAGCACTCACAGAACGCACCCGCCTACTCCACCCCCAGCCGATCGACTTCACCGCCGTCCGCTGGTAGGACAACGCCCGGCCGGCGGACCGCGGGGGCAAAACGAGCCGGCCAGGGATCACCTCCGTAAGGGGATCCGACCGCACTCACCCTCCCCTGCCCGGTCGAATGACCGTCAGGCTGAAGCGTCCCCCCGCGGCAGCGGCGTGTTGCAAGGCCGTGTTGGCGTCGGCAAGGTCGAAGGCGGTGACGTCGAACTGCCGCAGGTCCAGTTGTCCGGACCTTGCCAGCTGGATGAGTTGGGGGTTGGCGTGGCGGGGGCACAGCCACTGGCCGCGGAGGGTGATGTTGTTCCTCATGAGCCACGGGTATGGCAGTGCGAGGTCGTCGCCTCCCAGCATGCCGACGCCTCCCATGAGCACCACCGTCCCGTGCTCGCGGACCGTCATCATCGCCGCCCGTACCGCGGTCGTCGGGGCCGAAGGCGGCAGCAGATCCAGTACGACGTCGATCGGACCGGGCGCCGCCGCACGCATCCGGTCGCGGTCCGCCTCCTCATCACCCGACAACCGCACCGTCCTGATCCCGGGCCCGAAGCGGCGCTCCAGCTCATTGAGCATCTGCTCGTTCCGCCCCGGCGCGACGACGCTGCCCGCACCCATGGCCAGCGCGACCGCGACGGCGGCGCTCCCAAAATTGCCGGTGGCACCGCTGACCAGTACGGTCTGGCCGGCCTGCAGCCCGGCGGCGAGCAGTCCGCCGTACGGCACGAGAAGGACCGGGAGTGCACACCACCGGCCCGTGTCCGCCGCATCGATCGCACCGAGGGGAAAGACGTTCTCGGTCGGGACCAGCAGTTGCTCGGCGAACGAGCCGTGCCCGTAGTGTTCCTGCAAGCGCAGGCCGCCCTCCCCGCGGGCACTCAGGCCCTGGAGTGTGATGTCTGGGGTCAACGCATCGTCCCGCGCGCGAATGGTCGAATCACACAGCACCCAGTCACCTACGCGCAGCCGCGTCGAGTCCGGCCCCACGGCGCGCACCCGGCCCACCGCCCCGGTTCCGGGTATCACCGGCAGCGTGAGCAGATACTTGCGGTCCCCGCGGAACACCTCCGCGGCGTAGGGCAACACACCGGCCGCCACGACATCCACCACAACCTCGCCGGTCCCCATCACAGGGTCAGGCACGGTTTCGATCACCAACGACGACCCGAACTGCTTCAGAACTGCGGCTCGCATTTCTTTGACGGCCTCGCTTTCCTCTCGCCCTCGAAGAAGCCACCCGACGTGGCACCACGCCATCGTGAAAGCGCTTCCGGACCGCATCCAGACCAGGCTTCATCCCATTACCGGGCGCACCACCTTCCTGCGGGCCGGGGCTCAATGCAGGGCAGGCCGGGGAAGGTGCAGTGCAGCGAACGGATCGTTGGGGGGGGCGCATCCGCTCGTGCGTGCCCCGTGGGAGAGGATGCACGCTACTCGCACCAGCCAAGACCCTGTGGAGGCGCACAATGGGAGAGCCGGAACCGGTTGACCTGATTCACCTGGCAGACGCCGACGGCGACCAGTGCATCGTTCGTGTCACTGGACGTTCCCAGCCCGGCGTCCTGACTGGCCACGACACCTTGTGCGCCGACGTCCTGGTGTCCACCAGCTTCCTCGACGCACGTCTTGAGATCTGCCTCTTGCAGCAGGATCTCTCCACTTGGGAAGAGCAGCTCCAACGGCTGGTACCACGTGGCAACGCGGGACTGGGCGGCGGGCGAGGACTTGAGCTCGGCTTTCAGCTCAACGAGGACGAGTCCGTCGGGGTGACCCTCCACGACCCCGACCGGCTCTCCACGTTCTTCTGGATCCGGCCGCAAGATGACTGGATCCAGGACCACCGAGCCCGACTGGACCGAGTGCGGCAGGTCTGGCCGAGCGAGGTCATCGAGACGGCTCCCATGTCCTACGAGTGGAGCCCTAACCGTAGGAAGTGAGCGTCTCGGGAGGATGATGATCTGCATTCCGGCGAGTACTTCCTCCATTACTCCGTGCATGACTCCCTCCCTGCACAAGCGCAATTTGGCGCCGGACAGCCAAAGGGCAAGCAGCCGGGCAGTCGACTGGCGCCCCCGGAACGTCCGGGGCAAGGCAGCAGGCGCACAATGTGGGCGAGGCGACCGTTGAGGGCGCGTGGGGGCGGTACGAAGGGGGCGGTGGGATGGGAAACCGGATATCCCAGGAGCCACGGGAGTTACGGGAGCCAGGGAAGTCAGGGGCCCGGCGCGGGTGGCGGTTCCTGCTGCCTGTCGGGTTCGGTCTGGTGCTCCTCCTGTTGTCTGCAGGGATGTTCGCCACCGTGCCGGGCGAGTTGGCGACGAGGGACGCGTATGCCGCGGCGCCGCCCTGCCCGGCCGGCTCCCGGTCGGATGCGTGCACGACGACGGTTCCGGCGATCGTCAAGGGCAAGCAGGACGAGCCCAGCGGCAAGACCGTCCACCACTGGCTGCTCGTTACCGAACGAGGCACAGACACCGACCGGAGTGTGCGGCCTGTGCGGCCTGTGCGGCGAGTACGGATGGCCGGGTCGGAACCGGTGTACGACTCCGTGCGGGCCGGCGACGAGGTGAAGCTGACGTACTGGCGGGGTGAGATCCGCACCGTGCGATTCCGTACCGCCGCTCAGGAGACCTGGGAGTCTCCGGAGGGCAACTGGCGCTTCCCGCTGGGCGCCGGCCTCTTTCTGCTGCCCTTCGCGCTGATGGTGTGGTGGCTCATCTGGTGGCACCGCTGCCGTTACACCTCCACAATGCACCCCAGGCTCTGGCAGCTCACCGTGGCTACGGTGACCGGGATCGTCGTGAGTTGCATCGGCATTTTTGCGAGCATGGCCGGCCGCGACGTACCGGACGCCGTCCTGATCACGGCGGCCGCTGTGCTGCCGGCCGCGGGCCTGGGCGCGTTGTGCGCCTGGGGTCAGCAGCGACGTACGAACCGCGCTGTCGCGACCGTCAGCAGCACCGTTCCGGTGCCGCCGACGGACAAGCGGTGCCTGCGCGCGGCCGTGCTCGGAGACGTTCCCTACAGCGTGGACGGCTTCGACCACCTGGTGGTGGGAGACGGCCGGCCGGCAACCACACCGGATCCCGATGGGCGCGTCGCCCGCAGAACGCTTCCGGAGACGCTGGTCGTGCAGCACGTCCGAGCGCTTCAGCCGGATGACCCGCAGTTCTGGAAGCAGGCCTTCAAGTACGACGCAGCCGTCATCGAATGCCGGGACGGTGACCACACCGTTCTCATCGCCATTGCCCGGCGTGACGCCCCCCTTGCCCTCGGCGCGCTGGTCACCCCGTCCTCACCTTCCCCCACCATGACCGGCTCCGGGCAGCACAAGCACCTCGACGAACGCCACTCCTGCGCGAACGAACACCACACCTCCGCAAACGCCGGGCGCACCGACGGCGCGTAGGGCTGCCCCGCTCTACGGCAATGGGTCAGCTCGCCGGTCGTGTCTCGACGGGCTTGTAGGATCGGTCAATCGTGAGGAACTCAGTAGGAAATGCGGGCCAGTTGACCCACGGGAAGAATTACGCCCTTACCAGTGACGAAGACGAGAACGACTTCTGGGGCTCTGCGCAGGACGCCAGGGGGTTCTTTTCTCCCTTGGAGGAAGAGGGCTGGCGCCAGGTGGAATTCGTGGGGAGTGCGCCACAGGGTGGGCTATTGGCCTGCCTGGATCATGTCGGCGGGCGCCGCGCGGTGGCGGGAAACGCGTATCTGGATGTGCTCGATGCCGAAGGCGTCAGCATGGGGTCCTACTTCGTGAACGACGTCACCGTGATCTCCGTCCGGCCTTCACCTATGGGTGCGGATCTGGTCGATGTCACGATGCGCATGTGGTGCGACCAGGCCATGCCCGGTTCGGGCTGGGTCTGGGAGTTGATCCGTGCAGGTCGGCTGACCCGTACCGGCCTGTGGCAGGAACTGGATGCTGCTGGTCGACGCGCATGGCTGTCAGTTGCTCTGTGGTCGCACCGCTACCAACGCCGCGGGAATCCGGATGCGCCGGCGGGGACGGTATTCACGATGGACGGCCGGCACATCGTGGACGTGGACAGTTTCTATTGCGCGCTCGGTGAGGCGATCAACGGCCCGGGCGGATATTTCGGGTGGAATCTCGACGCGGTGGACGACTGCCTCAGAGGCCGTTGGGGCGCCACTCCTCCGTTCACCCTGGAATGGCAGCACTCCACCGTCGCCCGGACCCGCCTGGTGGACCATCCCACGGTTCAGGAGGTCACCGCGGAGGACACGGCGGAGGGCGCTACCGAGGACGGCGCCACCCTGTTCGCACTTCTCCTGGAGATCTTCGAAGAGCGTGGCGTCGAGGTCATCCTGAATTGAGGACAGGCCCGAGGGAGGACAGGCTGCAGCGAGGACAGGGCCCCGGTGGCAACCGGGGGCGTGGCGCTCGTCGTTCACGAATGGTGGTGTTACGCCGCAGCGCCTCCCGAAGACGGCCCGACGGGGACGGGCACACACCACGTCCGTTACAGCCCCGCCTCCGTTACAACGGAGGGTGATCCGGCACGGGAGAGGCAGCGACCTCGTCGTCAAGGATCTGCTCCCGCGCAGCGGTGGTCATCTTGTTGAGGGCAATGGCCTGGGCAAGAAGCTCACCGGCAGGGGGCGGATTCGTCAGCAGGTCGTCGGATTCGAGTGTCGGGAGGGCCTGCCTGATCAGACGCTGCGCCTCGGGAGTCCTGGGTACCGCATCGGCCTTGAGGAGATTGAGCATCGTCTCCAACGCCTCGGCCAGTTCGCGGACCGCGTCCCGCAGTTCGTCCGTATCGGGGCATTCATCGTTCATGTCATAACGATCCCGGGTCGGCCGCAGATATGCCAGAGCGCCCACCGAATCCAGCCACGGCGCGTTGGCGATTCGCCTGGGAACACGTGCCCGAGAGACACCGCCCGAGTGGGCCAGTGATGGGAATGGTTGGGCGCGTCGGTGGCATGAGGCACATCTGCCATGATCACACTCAGACACACCGCACGCTCCACGGCACGTACAGGCGCGAACCAGCTGAGGTCAACTCCGCACGAAGGACGACGACATGGCAGACCACACCAATGACAACGTGGCAACCGCCGCTCGGGAGGCAGCAACTGCAGCAACTGCAGCAACGGTCGACCCGGCCCAGGCACGCATTCCCGACACCCCGGCCGGCGGCACAGTCATCCTGCTCAACGGTACGTCCAGCTCAGGCAAGTCAAGCATCGCCCAGGCACTTCTGGACATGCTCGACGGCACGTGGTTCCACATGCCCGTTGACGCCTTTCACGCGATGCGCTGCAAGGGCCAGATATCCGACGAGGACCTCCAGGCCGAGATCGACCGCACCTGTAAGGGCTTTCACCGGGCGGTCGCCGGCATGGCTGCCGGCGGCAACAACCTCGTCGTCGACTATCCGCTCAGCCGCCGCTGGCGGCTGCTGGACCTCCTCGATGTGCTGGTGCCCGAAGACACCATCCTGATCGCGGTGCGCTGTCCGCTGCCCGAGTTGGAGCGCCGCGAGCGCGACCGCGGCGACCGACAGCTGGGACTGGCCGCCATGCAGTACGACCAGGTGCACTCCCACGAACTGCACGACCTCGACGTGGACAGTGGCCTCCTCTCCCCCGAGGAATGCGCCCGTCGCATCCGTGACTTCGTTCCAGGGCGACTGCGGCCCACCGCTTTCGAGAGGCTCCGACAGACACTGCGGAATCCCACCTGACCGTCGGCGGAAAGCGCGCCCCGTCTGGTCAGGACCAGCCAAGGCCAGCAAGGGCAGCAAGGCCATCAAGGGCAGCCAAGAACATCAGGGCACCAACGCCCACGGCACCAAGGCACCAAGGCACCAAGGCACCAAGGCACCAAGGCAATCGTCCGCCCGGGGCTTCAGTTCTGGTTCACCGGCCAGACCGCCGCCGGGTCGCAGTGGGCCGGGCAGGCCAGCAGATACACCTCGTTCGCGAGGAAGAGGTTGTAGGTGTCGGCTCCCACGCTGTAGGGCTGCTCCGGTAGCCCGGGATGGACGGCGAATTCCATCCCTTCCGGCACCTGGCAGACATACACCAAGTCCGCTCCGCACGCGCACGTGTAGTACTCGGGGCCCTGGGCCCAGGAGGGTGTACCACCCACCTTGAAGAACCCGGCTCCACGTCCCTCCGCTTCGGGGGTGTCTGTGAACGACTGGAGCATCAACGGGAGAGCACGCACGGACGGTTCGGCCTCCGCGGCCGGCAGTACAGCATGCCTCTGCAGCAGCACGCGCCAGAACGGACGCGGGTACGGCGGCTGCGGAGCGTCCCAGTACCGGGGTACGAGCCGGCCGTCGGACAACTCGGGTTCGGACGCGTCATTGTGTGCCCGGCAGTGGAAAACCAGCAGATGGTCTCCGCCGAAATGCTCTACCTGGAAGGGGATGTCGAACTGGAAAAACAGGGCCATCCGCTCCCCGCAAAAACACTCGGGCCACTCCTGGCCGTCGGCGAGGAAGGCCCAGCCACCCACGGAGTTCCGCATCGGCCGGTCCAGCGGCTCGGTTCCCACCTCAATCGCATAGGCAGGCAGCGCTGCCTGCACGCCCCTCACATCACGTTCGACCATGCGCTCACCTTAAGGGCTGCCGTGGGCCCTCCCCGCTGCTTGGTGCTGCTCACGCGTTCCGACAGCGGGTGTGCTCATCCCCTCCTGCAGGGAACGGAGGAGAGCAGCGCAGCCAAGCCAATCAGGACCTGGGACCAGGATCAGGATCAGGATTCCGGACCGTTCCAATCTAGGACAGTAATCGTCCTAGATCTGCGTCAGACTGAGCTGCATGACGACATTCCGTGGCCTTGCCACCATCCGCTATCACGCCGACAGTCTGGACGCCGCCCGTGCCTGGTACACCGAAGTACTCGGCGTGGAGCCGTACTTCGTACGCGAGGAATACATTGAGTTCCGGCTCGGTGACCACCTGCAGGAGTTCGGTATCTCGCGTACTCCGTCCGCGCCTGCCGGCGTGGTCGCGTACTGGCATGTGGACGATGTCGACGCGGAGATGGCGCGACTGCTGAAGCTCGGTGCGAAGGAACATGAGCCGTTGCGCGACTACGGCGACTTCCGGGCCGGCGCGGTGCTCGACCCGTTCGGCAACATCCTCGGCGTGATGCACAACCCGCACTACGTGCAGATGCAGGCACTGGACCAGAGCGGCCGCGCAGCTTCCGGCAGCTGATGACGCCCCGCGCCATGTGGCGCACGGTGGGCCGGTGGCCGCGTCGTGGCGTTCCGGTCCGGGACGGGGACGCCACGACGCACAGCAGGGAACGACGTAGCCGGCGTGGACCGATCTACCGGAAGGCGGCGGCGTTCCGCGCGGCCCACTCGTGGAAGCCGTGCGGGGGCCGCCCGAGCGTCCGCTCGACGTCGGGACTGACCCGCCGTTCCTCCGAGGTCGGCTCACCCAGAATCGCCAGCGTTCCCTCGACGACCGGCAGCGGCATGAACTGTGCCATCTGCGCATGGGCCTCCTCGCGGGTCTGTTCCACGAAGCGGACCGGTTCCCCCAGCACCTCGGCGAGCGCCGCCGCGCGTTCGCGCGGGGTGACCGGCGCCGGTCCGGTGAGGGTGTACGTCGCGCCGTCATGCCCCTGCTCACGCAGAGCGGCGGCACCGACCGCGGCGACGTCGTCCGGGTCGATGAAGGGCAGGCCGACATCACCGAACGGAGCGGCGGCGGTGCGGTGGAGCCGGACCGGCTCCGCCCAGGCGAGGGCGTTCGACGCCATACCGCCGGAGCGCAGAACGGTCCATTCCAGCCCCGATCCGCGCACCGCCGCCTCGAACCTGCCCGCATGCGCGTAGACCTCCGGCCGGGTCCCCGCCCCCTGGCTGGACAGCAGAACGAGCCTGCGGACCCCCGCAGACTTGGCCACCGCCACGATCCCCTGCGGATCCTCCCCGGCCACCAGGAGAAACACCGCCTCCGCCCCGTCGAGCGCAGGCCGCAAGCTCTCGACGTCCCCCAGGTCTGCGGCGACCACGCGCACACCCTGAGGAACGTCAGCCTCGGTGATGCGACGGGCCACAGCCGTGACCCGTTCCCCCGCCTCGGCCAGCATCCGTACCAGCGTCCGTCCCACATTGCCCGTAGCGCCCGTAACGACGATCACGACGACCCCCATAGGTGAGTAAGTAAGCGAGTAAGCAAGGAGCATGAGTTAGTTAGTTGACTGACTCACTGATGGGAACGTAGCACATCTCCCGGCCTATAGTTAGTCGGGTGACCAACTCACAGAGTGCGAGAGTGAAGAACGCCGGTGCCAAACGGCAGCGTCTGATGGCCGCTGCCGCCCAGGTGGTGCACCAGCAGGGCGCCGAACGCACCACCATCGCCGACATCGCGCGCGCCGCCGATGTCCAAGTGGGCAACGTCTACTACTACTTCAAGACCAAGGACGAACTGGTCGCCGCGGCGCTCACCGAACACACCCGTCAGCTGGAGTCCCTCACCGGCGAGCTGGACCGGCTGCCCGATCCGCGTGAGCGGCTCAAGTCCCTCGTACGGGGCTGGGTCGGGCAGCGTGACCTCGCGGCCCGCTACGGCTGCCCCACCGGGACGCTCGCCACCGAGCTGGACAAGCGCGCAGAGGGCGGGCTGGACAAGGAGGCGGGCAAGGTCATCCGGCTGCTGCTGGACTGGGTGGCGAGCCAGTTCCGGGAGCTGGACCTGCCCGATCCCGACGGACTCGCGCTGGCCCTGGTGGGCGCGTACCAAGGCATGTCCCTGCTGGCCAACGCACTGCGGGACCCCAAGATCATGGTCAAGGAAGGCGACCGCTTGATCGCGTGGCTGGACACCCTCTGAACGGTGGGGCCCTCTGGCGCTGGGCGCGGTGGCTCAGGTGAGGGGGAATTCCGGTGGCAGGCCGAGGGCGGCGGCGACCTGGCGCCAGATAGCGGTCAGGGCGGCGTTCAGGGAGACGGTGGGGTCGGCCATCATCAGACGGATGCCGTAGCCGTCGCTCAGGGCGAGTACGAGTGTGCTGAGCTCGTCCACGTCGGTCGGGGTGAACTCGCCGGAGTCGATGCCCCGTTGCGCTGCTCCCGCGACCCATTGGTGGAGCTGGGCGTACAGGTCGACGGCGAAGGTGCGGGTCGGCTCGTCGCGTAGTGCCCGCACCCACAGTTCCTGCCACAGCCGCCAGTCCTGCTGCAGTTCCGGGTCGGTCGGCAGCAGGCTGCGGACGATGCGGGCGAGGATGACCGCGGCGGGGACGGTCTCCGCGTCGTGCTCCAGATCGACGGCGGAGTGGGCGAAGGAATGGGTCATCGCCTCGGTGAAGAGCTTCTCGCGGGTGTCGAAGTGGTAGTGCAGCAGCGCCGTGGACACCCCGGCGCGTTCCGCCACCATCCGCATCCTGATCTTCTCGAAGCCGATCTCGGCGATGGCCTGGCACGCGGCGGACAGGATGCGCTCACGGGTCTCCTCCGTGCGCCCCTTGGTCTCCACGCGGTATCCCCCCTGCTCGTCGGGTCGGTACGTCGTGACCATCCTCCCTCACCAGCACATGAGCGGCGCGCCCGCCTCGCCCGCCCGTCTTGCCCGGCCCACTTTGCTGTGCAGTCGCCAGCTCCTCGACCACTGGTAATTGCGTTGTCGATGTGACGTGACTCGGTCAGGATCTCGGACCATGAACCGGCCCTCTGCCATCCTCCGCTCGGACCAGGTCGAGCTGCGCCGTTGGCGCACGCACGACATCGAGATCCTGGACCGGTTGGTCAACGAGTCACGCGACCACTTGCTGCCCTGGATGCCCTTCGCGGCCAGTCACAACCGGAAGCAGGGCGAAGAGTTCCTGGCCCGGTGCGAGGAGGAGTGGGCGACGGGGCGGACGTACTGCTACGCGATCACCTCGGGCGGTGTGGAGGTCGGCAGCTGCAGTCTGATGCGCCGGATCGGGCCGGGCGGGCTGGAGATCGGTTATTGGCTCCACCCTGGTTGGACGGGGAAGGGATTGGCCACCATGGCGGCTGGTGTGCTGGTCGCGGCGGGACGTCGACTGCCCGGCATCGACCGCATCGAGATCCATCACGACGAGGCCAACCCCGCCAGCGGGGCCGTCGCCCGGCGCCTGGGCTTCACCGAAATCGGGCGGGTCCTACTGCCGGACGGGCCGGAGACCCCGCACGAGACGGGCATCGATGTCATCTGGCGCCTGAAGATCCACCCCTCGCCCTCACACTCGCCCTCACCGAACACCTGCACCTGCGCCGGCACCGACACCGGCACTGGCACCTGCACCTGCCGCTGCCGCTGCTGACCGTATGTGTACGTAGGCGAGGAGGCCCGCCACCCTTGAGGGCGGCGGGCGTCCCGGGGGTACGGGCCGCCGACCCGCCGCCGGCCCGCGCCCTCCGTCCTCAGCTCAGCGACGAGGCGGACGGGACGACGACGCCGTACAGGTCGGCGATCGTCGCGAGTGCGCCGTGGTGGAGCTGTGCGGCGGATACGTCGGCCACCGTCGTTTGCAGGGGCCGCGTCGCGCAGGCGTCGGCGACGACGGTGGGCCGGTTGCCGCGCAGGAACGCGCCGGCGGCGGTGAAGACCACGCACATGTGGGTCATGAACCCGGCGATGATGACGTCCTTGTTCCCGGCGGCATCGACATGGTCACCCAGGTCGGTGTCGTGGAACGCGTTGGGCGTGGGCTTGACGACGACGGGCTCGCCCTCGACTGGCGCCACGCGTGAGTGGATCTGGCCGATCTCTGCACGGATGTCGTACGGAGTTCCCTCACCGGCGTCGTTGATGACGTGGATGATCTTCGCCCCCGCGTTACGGGCTCGGGCCACCAGGGTGGCACCGGCGTCGAGAGCTTCCTGCCAACCTGTCAGCTCCAACACACCACGGGTGTAGGTGTTTTGGTAGTCGATCAGGATCAGTGTCGCGGCGGCCAGCGATGCCGGCGTCTGATCGAAGCCGCTGAGTTCCCGCAGAGTTGTCGTAGACATTGCTGCACTTTCTCGGGGTGGGTGTCGAAGGTTCGGGCCGCCGCGCGATGGCACAGCCCACGCTACGGAGCCGCCCCACATGGCGGCAATGTCATGTAACTTGCAGATACAGACACCCACTTACCTCATCCCCGTATCGCCTTGCCTCAACTCGCATCGCATCGCCTCGCCTGGCAGCGTCTGGCCTGGCATCGCCTCGCATCCCCGTTGCCGACCCGGCGGAGACCCCTTGAGCAGTTCGAGCAACAGCAGCAGAGCCGGCAGCAGCACCACCGGCAGCAGCAGCGTCAAACGGCTCATCGTCGTCCTTCTCTTCGACGGCGTTGACCTGCTGGACGTCACCGGTCCCGCGGAGGTCTTCGCCCTGCTGCAACGGGAGACGGGCGACGCGGCGGGCTACCACGTCGTGCTGGCCGCCGAAACCATGGACCCGGTTACCACCTCGGCCGGGGTGCGCGTCCTTCCGGACATCACCTTCGGGGAAGCCGCGGCGAGGAGCATCGACACCCTGATGGTCCCGGGCTCGGTCGAGGTCGACGACCAGCGCCGCGTTCAGGCCCTCACCGACCCCACGGTGGTCCGATGGGTGCAGAAGCTCGCCGGTCGGACGCGGCGCATCGCCTCCGTTTGCGTGGGAGCGCATATCCTCGCAGCCGCCGGGCTGCTGGACGGAAGGCGCGCCACGACCCACTGGTCGACCGCGCAGCAGCTCGCCGCCGACCACCCCTCGATCGAGGTCGACGCCGACCCGATTTTCATCCGCGATCAGAACGTGTGGACCGGCGCGGGCATCACCGCCTGCCTTGATCTCTCACTCGCCCTTGTCGCCGAGGATTTCGGCGAGGCCATCGCCCTTCGCGTCGCCCGGCAGCTCGTGATGTACCTGAAGCGCCCGAGCGGTCAGAGCCAGTTCAGCGTCCCGACCGAACCCGTCTCCACCACGCGGCGCATGGACGATCTCCGCCACCACATCACGCAGAACCTCGCCGAACCCCTCACCGTCGCCGATCTCGCCGACCACGCCCACGTGAGCGAACGCCAGCTGACCCGGATCTTCAAGACCGAACTCGGCATGACGCCGGCGTCCTACCTCGAATCGGCCCGCGTCGAAGTGGCCCGAAACCGACTC
Organism: Streptomyces sp. NPDC048197; assembly: GCF_043202395.1. Lineage (NCBI taxonomy): Bacteria > Bacillati > Actinomycetota > Actinomycetes > Kitasatosporales > Streptomycetaceae > Streptomyces > Streptomyces sp. NPDC048197. Next base: position 34,623 of record NZ_JBIDAJ010000021.1, on the reverse strand, counting down.
GAGTCCACGGATGACACCCTCGAACGCATCGCATCCGCCTGCGGCTTCCATACGACCGACACCCTCATCCGCGCATTCCGCCGCAAGCTCAACACGACACCGACGGAGTACCGCAATCGGTTCCGGCATACCGGATAGCGGACCTCGCAGGCGCGAAGCGCGGCGCTGGTGATTCGTGGAGGCATGTCTTGCGGGGCGGCGCGGGCACCGCGGAGGCGCCGCCCTCGTTGATGAGGCCGAATTGCCGGGGAGTGTTTGTGGGGTGTGGCCCTTCACACGGGCTGAGGAATGGGCGCCCGGCCCAGGCCGGCCATGCCGCTTGGTTCCGCGCGGCCGGAACCGTTCTGGGCGGGAGCACGGGCCCCACCCAGAACGGCCTTAGGGACCCACCAGTCCCTTGCGCGCCCTACGCACGCAAGGCGACTCTATGCCGGAGAATTTAACGGGACATCAACGGATCGGCAGGATCGTGATAACACGTCAGCCATTCTCGCGCCGGCACACGAGGGAACGCTGGCCCGAATTAGCCGCCGCTTAAAGGAGCTCGCCTAGGCTGAGCCCCGCATGCTATCCCTGCAGGCCTACGCATGCAGGCCTACGCATGCAGGCCCACGTATGCAGGCCTATGTATGCAGGCTTACGGCGGCATGCCTATATCCGCATGCTTATGTTCGCGTCCCGAGGAGGAGAGGTCCATGAGTGCATTTCGCCGCAGCGCGTCCCTGTTGGTGGCTGGGTTTACCGCCCTGCTGACCGTGTCAGCGGCCGTCGAACCCGCGGTGGCCGCCGACCCGGCTCGTCAGCCCCTCACCTGCGCACCGTCGACGGCGGGCTCGTTCCTGCTGTGCAACGTCGAACGCAACTTCTCCGACACCTGGGACGGGCGTGCGCTGTTCCGCCTGACCTCGGCCGCCGCACGTACTGGGGAAGGCACTTACTTCCTGTATGTGCCGGCCACCGCGGCCGTCCAGAGCATTCCCCACAACGGCCCAGAGGTGCCGTCCGACTGGCGTGCTGTGCTGTTCACCATGCCGCGTTCGGAACACCGGGTGGAAGTCCGCTTCGGCGATATCGACCGTCCCGAGGCAGCCGAGCCGGTCGCCTGGGTGGAGGAAATCCCGGCAGGCTGAGCGCACTCGGGGCACAGCGGGCTGTCAGACCCGCGGATTACTGCCACAATTCCGAGAGAGTGTTATTGGTCGGCGTCTCCCTGAGGCACCGAGGCTGGCCCACGCCTCGGACCCCGTGAGATAACTCAGGCGGCGAACCAGGGAACACGGCAGGCGTGCGGTGCCATACCTTCCGGGCACATGGTCTGGAGTACCGTCTTGCGGATCGCACGCCAGGTCCGCAGGGAGCACGCCAACTGGACGCGCAGCTCGGCCAGTTCACGCGTTCCGCTGTTCTGACCGGGGTGTTCCCAGGCCCACTGGTCCGCCAGCAGGTCGTACATGTCGGCGGCCGTGATATCGCTCCCCGGAAGCGTGTGGTGGACGGCCTCACCGAGGATCCGGGCGCTCCGGGAACCGACAGCTTCGCCGATGATTCCCCTGACCCAGGCCAGCCCCTGCTCATCCGCGTACAAGCCGAATCTCAGGGTGCGCGTCCTCATCGCCTCAATCCTTCTCTGTTGTCATCTCTGTTGTCTTCTCCGATGTCTTCACCGGACCGGGAATTGCACGGTGGCCAACGGTAGCCAGTGACAGTTGGTCCCTTCACCTGCTTTTTCGCTACGTAAGGCGCAGCACATGCTTGCGCGAGGCGAAGCGCTACTGACACGCGCCCCTACTCGTCGACGGCTCCGTACCGGCCCGCCAAGAACGTCCACTGTGCCGGGCCCGGGCCGCCCACTCCCTGAGCTGCCACCGCAGGTGCAGGTGCAGGTGCAGGACTGTGGCGGATGTACCACTCGGTGGACAACAACCGCTCCCTGCCGTCCGCCGGGAGCCCGGCGATCACACCCGGCAGGGCACCCCGCTCCACCTCGCTGCGATGGGCCAGGACGGCAGCGACCTTCTGCTCCAGCCACGGGCCGACGTCGACGGCCGCGGTGATCTGTTCGTCCGGAACGCTGTACACCGCCTTGCGCACCCCGACCACCTCCGTCAGCGCCGGCACCACGGAACGCGGGTGGGTGGCCAGGTAGAGCGCGCTCGGCTGCCAGGATGCGCCGGCGTCCGGGTAGAGCTGGTCGAGCCCGGCCGCCTGGACCGCGAGGACGGTCACCCGGTGGGTGTGTACATGGTCCGGGTGACCGGGCAGCCCACCGTAGGCGTCATGTGTGACCACCACCTCCGGGCGGAAGTCCCGGATGTGCGCCACCAACCGCCGCACGGCTTCGTCGAGCGGCGCCTCGATGAAGGGCACGCTGTCCGGCGCAGACTGCGGTACGCGCGCATCGGCGAAGCCGAGCATCCGCGGCTCACCGGCACCGAGGATGCGCAGCGCCTCGGCCAACTCCGCGGCACGCCCGGTGCCCGCGGCCCAGGTCGCCGTGACGACTCCGGTGCGCGCTCCCGCCGCCGCATGCCCGGCGAGCACTCCGCCCGCCGACAACGATTCGTCGTCAGGATGGGCAAAGACCCCGAGCAGGCTCGGTACGGACATCGGCATCGACATCGACATCGCTGGACCACCTTCCGGTGCGGGAGTGTCGAATCATGGGCCGCCGGATCCATCGTCCCCGACCGGCTTGTCATCCCGGCCTGGCCCCATCATCCCCGCCTGACCCGTCACCCCCGCCCTGCCTCAGGCACAAGAGCGCGAACGGCGACGGGTGCCGGTGGCGCGGTCGTGTGCGCGGCGTTCGGCGGCGACCGCGCGGACGGCGGCGACCTGGGCCACCTTGCTGGCCCGCCTCCCGCAGCCACCCACCGAACAGGTCACCCACGTCGCGAACGCTCTGCGCCTGACGGCACTCGACGTCGAGGAGTCGGACAAGTACCAACCACATCAGGGAACTTGATGTTCGTAAGATGGCTAACTACCGCCCACTCAGGCCGAGTTGCCTCGCCCCTCGTGCACTATGGTCGCGTGGAGAGCGAAGCTGACCGCCCTGCGAACGCGAATCGCCATCTTCCCGTCCCCGTCGGCCGCGGCCGGCCTTCTGCTCCGGCGACAATCGAAGCCCCACTGACCCTGGGGGTGGAGGAGGAGTATCTACTGGTAGATCCGGTGACCCGGGAAGTGAGCCCCCAGGGCCAGAAGGTGGTGGCGCAGGCGTCCTCCTCCGGGCTCGGGGACCGGGTCGGCACGGAACTGACGTGTTATCAGGTCGAGGCTCGCACCGAACCGCACACCGTGGTACGTGAGCTCGGGGAGCAGATCCGGTCGATTCGGGCCGTTGTCGCCGATGCCGCCGGGCGTCAAGGCTTGCGCGTGGTCTCCAGCGGTTCGCCCGTTCTCGGGCAGTCGGTTCCGCCACCCATCTCGGACGGGACCAGGTACGCGCAGAGCGTCGCGACCTTCCGAGCCCTGGACGACGAGCAGACCGCCTGCGCCTGCCACATTCATGTGGGAATCGCGGACCTGGGCCGGGCGCTCCAGGTCAGCAATCATCTGCGGCCCTGGATCCCGGCTCTCATCGCCCTGACGGCCAACTCGCCGTACTGGAACGGCAGGGACACCGGCTATGCCAGTTGGCGTGTGATGACGTTGGCGCGCTGGCCGGTCTCCGGTCCGCCGCCGTACTTCGAATCTCCGGCCCATTTCCACGACCTCGTCGGGCGCGCCATCGAGGCGGGAGCGGTCATGGACCGTGGCGGCCTGTACTGGGACATCCGGCCCTCCAGTCATGTGCCGACCCTGGAGATCCGGGTGGCCGACGCGGCCGCCACCGCTGACGAGACCGTACTGTTCTCGGCCATCATCAGGGCCATGGTCGCGACCTCGCTGACGGCCATCGACGCAGCAGAACCGGCACCGCGTCCGCAGCCGGAGCTGCTGCGCGCGGCCTGCTGGCGGGCCGCGCGCGACGGCCTGGCCGGGCAAAGCGTCGATCTGCCCACCAGCCGCCTGGTCCCGGCGGCGGCCCGGGTGGACCGGCTCCTGAGGTGGATCCGGCCCGCACTGCGCGCATACGGTGATCTCGGGTTGGTGCGCTCCGGGTGGTCACGGCTGCGGGCCGTGGGCAATGGCGCCGACCGTCAACGCGTCGCCTATCAGCGCCGCCACAGCCTGCCCGACGTCGTCGACCACCTGATCGCCGCCACGACACCGACACCCACACCGACCTGGCGGTGAAACGGGTCTCCGGCCCACCGGCCGGTGAGGGGGTTCAGGACGCGTGGCGGGGCCAGGGGACGTCGGTGGCGACGGGTGCGGTGTAGTCGACGCCGGGAACGGCGAAGCCGTAGAGGCGCTGGACCTCGGCGTGGAACCAGTCGAGGTCGGCGAGTTGGGCGATGGTGTCGGTGGTGGCGGCCTGCCAGCGTTCGGCGACGGCGGTCTGGACGTCGGGGGCCAGTTCCCAGGTGTCGAGGCGTACGCGGCCGTCGTCGTCCAGGCCGAGGGGGCGGGCGCCGGTGAGCTGGTCCCACAGGTCGGTCAGCTGGGCGAGCGGCGGTACCACTCCCTCACCGAGGACGCCGCGGAGCAGTCCGACGTAGAGGGCGATGCCGGGGATGGCGGTGGAGGACTGGGTGACGGCGGCGCCGTTGACGGAGGTCACCGCACGGCCGCCGACGAGCTTTTCCAGGCGCTCGGTCAGGGCGCGGGCGGTGGCCTCCAGGTGGGCCTTGGCGGTACCGATGGTGCCGTGGCGGTAGATGGCGGCCGTCAACGGTGACCCGATGTAGGACAGGGCCGCGGTGCTGAACCCGTCCGCGAGCAGTCCGCGGTCGGCGAGGTGGTCGATCCACCGCTCCCAGTCAGCACCGCCCATCACCGCGACGGTCTGCTCGATGTCGTCGCCCGCGGCCGGCTGGGTCTCGACCTCCTTGATCTCGCCCGCCCCCTGGTCGTCGAAGACCAGCGTCTTGGTGCGGTGGGCATGGCCGATCGGCTTGAGTACGGAGGCGTAGAGGGCCCCGGTGTCGGGGTCGGTGCGGCGGGGCGCGGCGACGGAGTAGATCAGGTGGTCCAGGCGGCCGTCGAACCGCTGCTTGAGGAGGTCCGCGACCTGGTCCTTCATCTCGTCGGCGAAGGCGTCGCCGTTCAGGAAGACCATGTCGCGCCCCGCCTGGGTGGCGAGTTCAGCGGTCGCGGCGGTGCGGTACCAGCCGGCCGTCGCGGTACGCCGTTCGCTCGGGCCCTTCTCGAAGCAGACCCCGATGCCGCGGATCCCGACCCGCCGGAGGCCGGCGATGGTGGCGGCGAGCCCGTATCCGGCGGACGACCCGATGACCAGCGCCACCGGACCGTCCCCCGTCGGCGTCGCGGCGGGACCGGGCACGGCGGCCTGCCACATGTCCTCGACCAGGCGCCGGCAGCCTGCCGGGTGGGAGTCGAGGAAGAGGAAGCCGCGATGACGTGGGGCGATGACGCGTTCGGTCACGATCAGTCAGTCCTTAGGTCATTCGGACGTGAAGCAATTCGGACGTGCAGGTGGTGGCGGCGCCGAGCCCGGTCGGCGCGCCTTTGGCAAGTCTCCACCCGCACCGGAACGGACCGTTGCATCGGCAGGCACAGGGTTCATGATCTTGGATTGGAGCCTTTCCACTACCTCACGCGGGCGGGCCGCGTCGGGCAGCCCTCGTGAAGTAGTGGAAAAACAGAGGTGGCGCGGGCCCCGGCCCGGGCCCCGCGCCTCGCTGCCTCACCAGGCCGACGGCCGGGACCGGTCGCCGTCCTCGCTCTCCTCCGGCCACTCGATGGGGCGAGTGTCCGTCCGGTAGAGGATTCCGGGGTCAGGTGCGTATGCGTCGTCGTACGGCCCGCTCCAGTAGCCCCGCCGGGTACGCGGGAGGGGAACCTCGACCAGCTTCCCGTCGTGGATCATCCACAGCCCGAAGCAGTCGTCCTCCTCGTCGTGTATCAGGACCTGCACCGTCTCCGGCCTGGGCCACGGCAGGGATTCCAGATGTCTCAGCAATCCGGATCTGCTGTGCATCCGCACGAACTCCGCGCCCCAGCCGAATCCGTAGCCCGGGGCCATCGCGTGGAAGACGCCCTTCCAGGTACGGGAGTCGTCGTACCGCGTCAGCGGCTCCATGACCTCGTCCGCGCTCTGCGCCAGCACGATCACTTCAGCAATTCTGCTCATGCGGGGAGTATCACCGTCGGCCTCGGATCCACCAACCCGGTTTCGCCGCTGGTCAGACCCACCGTGCGGGAGGCCCCTCAGGGGGTGCAGGCCTCGGCGACCGAGAGGCTGTTCTCGTAGACGTGGTGCCGGGTGATCAGGCCGTCCTCCACGGACAGCCGCAGCGCGAAGGGCCCTTCGAAGGTCTTCCCGGTGGCCCGGACCGTCCCCGAGAGGTGGCCGGTCAGCACGGCGTCCGTGCCCTCCACCACGATCGCGTCGATGGAGAAGGCACCCTCGCCCGGGACCGTGTGCGCGGCCAGTTCGATCCAGTGGCCGGCGACGTCCGCACGGGTGGAACGGGGGCGGATCCAGGGGACCTGCGGGTTCTCGGCCACCATCCAGTCGACCTTCTCCGCGTAGACGGCGGCGATGTGCTCGGGGTCGCCGCCGGCGGCGCGGCGAAGGTACTCCTCCACGACAGCCCGGGTGTGCTCGGTGGTGGTGGTCGTCGTCGTCATGTTCGGTGGGTTCCTCTCCCCAGTGATGCAGTGATCAGTCATGTCAGTCACCAGTCATTCAGGCACCAGTCATGCGGGCGCCAGTCATGTCGTGACCTCGTGACCAGTCATGTAGTGATCAGCCTGCGCAAGGTGGCGAGGAGAGTCGATTACCTTGCAGGTAAGAGGTGGTCTCACGTGGCAGGTTGGGCGAGCTTCTGGTAGCGGGTCAGGGTGGCGGCCATGGCCAGGCCTCGGCTCTGCCAGTCGGTTGCGGACCACCTACGGGATCTTGAGACCACGAGGAGCCCATGGCAGGCTCATGCCGCATGATCGATGGATTCGCGAAAGACAACCTGCACGAGCGACTGCGGCGGGACCGCAAGGCGCTGCTCTGGAAACTCGACGGCTTGTCCGAATACGACGCCCGCCGACCTTTGACAGCGACCGGGACCAACCTCCTCGGCCTGGTCAAACACGTGGCCACCGTCGAGGCCAGGTACTTCGGCGAGGTCTTCGACCGCCCTTCTCCGGAACCGCTGCCCCGGTGGCAGGACTCCGACGGCAGCGATCTGTGGGCGGCCGAGGACGAGACCCGCGATCAAGTCATCGGGTTCTACCGGCGCACGTGGGAACACTCGGACGCGACGATCAACGGACTTCCCCTCGACGCCCCCGGCCACGTGCCGTGGTGGCCCAAGCCTCATGCCGACACCAACCTGTTCGCCGTCATGGTCCACGTCCTCGGCGAGTCCATCCGGCATGCCGGGCACGCCGATATCCTGCGCGAGGGCCTCGACGGCCGGACCGGGTTGCGCGCCGAACACGAGAAGCAGATCGACGAGGAAGCCCGTGCAGCCCACTGCGCGAAGATCGAGCAGGCCGCCAGGTCGGCCGCACCGATCAAGGCGTAGAGGTTGTCTCACGTGACTTGATGTTCGTGCGGCATGCTGCCGGCCGGGGACGCTGATCTATCGAAGCGTCTGGTTCTCGATGAACTCTGGGAGCTGGCCGCCCCGTTGCTGCCGTCGTTCGCTGCTCGTCCGCAAGGTGGTGGGACCGCTCCGCGAACATCTGGCCTGGTTGCGCGAGCGCGGGCTCGTCGTGCGCATGGCGCGGCCACGTGCGACACCCTCTGAGGAACCCCTGGTCAGTCGTGGCGGAACCCGCCGAATCCGCCACCGTGATCGTGATCGTGGTCGTGGTCACCCGGCCCACCGTGGTCGTGGTCGTGGTCACCCGGCCCACCGTGGTCGTGACCGTCGCCGTGGTCGTGATCGTGGTCGCCGCCCGGACCACCCGGACCGCCCGGCCTCCGCGGGAGTTCGACGGTGTCGCAGTAGATCACCGGCCCCGGCGTCGTGAGCTGGTTGGGGGCGTCGGGCGGGATGCCCTCGGTTTCGAGGACCATCAGACGCAGCGGCCCGCGCCGTCCGGGCGGTATCGGGATCTGGCCCGTGTAGAAGGGCGTGCGGGAGGACTCCGCGTCGACCGAGGTGAGTTGGGTGGTGGTGTCGTCGAGGTTCACCCAGCCCAGGTCGTCGTCATCGACCAGGCTGTTCCGGCGTTGCAGCGTGGCGGTGATCCGTGGCGGCCGGGGACCGGTGGGGTCCGTGGGGTCCCAGGAAGGGCCGCTGACGCTGACCGACAGCGGGTCGCCGAGCGTGACCCGCAACTCGCGGTCGGGCAGGGTGCGCACCAGGTCGGCGAGGACGACCTTGGAGATCTCGGCTCCGGGGACGGAATCCGGCTGATAGCGGACCAGGGCGAGCCGCACGAAGGGCAGACAGGCGTCCCCGGTGTCCAGGTCCAGGTCACAGAACCAGCGGCCGATCTTGTCCAGGTCATCGCCGTCCTTGGGAACGACCTTCTCGAACTGCGGGGTGAAGCCGACGACCCGTACGTGGAGGAGGGTCGAAGGAAGGTCGAGCGTGATCGGCTTCGGGGTCTGCGCCACCGCGTTGGTGAACATCTCCGGGGTCGGGGCCACGACCGGCGCGGAACGGTGGATGGGGTCGCGGCCCATCAGGGTGACCCAGGCGTCCCGTACGGACGTGGGGTCGCCTCCGGGCGGGTCGCCGAGAACCACGCCGAGCAGTTCGCCGTCGCCGGAGGAGTACCAGGGACGGTCCAGGTAGACCCGGATCCCGCGACCGTGCCGGCGGTGGACGATGACGCCGGGCGGTCCCTTGATCTCCTCCATGGTGAGGGTGGGTACGCAGTACTGCAGTCGGGGCGCCGTGGGACGCGCGCTGCTCGGTACGGAGTACTCCTCGGGCTGCCCCGCCACGGTCAGCCTGTTCTTGCCCGGCTCGGCGAACTCCGCCGGGAAGTAGTCGGCGAACTTGCTGGCGGCCACCGGGTGGTAGCGCACCATCCGGTGTTTGGTGTCGCCGAACTCGTGCTTGGCGGGCTTGGGCGGGTCAGGGTGCTTTTCCGGGTTCCCCACCGCAGCAGCGGCGTCCTCCTTCGCCTTCTTCTCCGCCGCCTCGGTATTGAAGGTCAGGACGCCGTCCTGGAGGATGGCGGGCTCGACGCCCGGGGCGCCCTTGTTGCTCGCCGCCCAGGCCGTCAGCAGGTCGAAGACCGGGACGGTCATCTCGCTGGTCTCGCGGCCTTCGCTGCCGGCGTCCCGCACCTCGGTCCATTCGGCGATCAGGTCGACCCGGTCCGTACTGGCCTCGTCCAGCGCGATGGCCCCGGTCAGGTGCTCGGCGGTCGCTCCGAGCGGACGCCGCGACGGATCAGGGTGGACGAGTGTCAACACCGGTGATTTCAGGGGCTGTTGCACCGCATGGACGAGTGTCAGTTCCTGCCAGGGGGTGAACATCCAGTGCCGGCTGGCGGCGGCCAGTGCCAGTACGTCGTCGGTGCGCCGCGCTGCCGCCGCCCTCCTCGCCGCCACTTCTCCCTCCCCCTCCATCGCGAGCCTCGGTGCCGAGTCCTGCTGCCCCCGGCACCAGCCGGCCACGCCCATGATCCGCTCGTCGAAGTCGATCATGGAGCACACCCGGACGGTCGCCACGACGCCCTTGGGCAGGAAGACGGTCAGCACCCGGGACGCCTCGTCGAAGCGCGGCCGCGCATTGCCCTCGGCCAGCCGCAGCCTGAGGGAGCGCGGGCGGTGCCAGACATCGCCGTCCCAGGCCACCGCGAAGGGTTGCCCTTCGGTCATGCCCGGCAGGTCCAGGAAGACGGCGCCCGTGGACAACGGATCGGGCAGGTAGGGCAGTTCGACCTGCTCGCCCGTGTGCAGAACGGTGTTCGCCGGGTTCTCGGGGTCCGCCGCCGGCGACTTGACCGGCTCCACTACGACGTCCGGCTGGGACGGGTCGCTCAGCGAGCCGCTCTCCCGTACGGCCAGGTCGTAGACGGCGTTCTGTACGTTCGGGTCGGTGGATCCGATGGCCTCGTCCAGCAGTCCGTGCCACTCGATGCAGCGCAGCGACGCCTTCGGCGCCACCACATGGCGTTCGTCGGTACCCCGGTACGGAGCATGGCCTCCCGAGGTGACCAGCGGCGACCGGTTGAAGTCCGCGGCGTACTGCTCCGCCGTCATACCGTCTCCGGTGCCGACCGCGGTGCCGGTTCCCGTTCCGGGGCCGGTGCCGCCGTCGTCGCAGTCGACGGCGAAGCCGCTCTTGAGGCCGAGGTCGGTGAGAGTGGAGCAGCCGGGCTTGCCGTCGGCGGCGGTTCCCGTGAAGCCGTGGGCCTCTTGCCAGCGGGAATAGGCGGCCGTGGTCTGCTTGCCGAAGAATCCGGTCGGGCCGGCCTCGATGGTGAAGCCCTGGTCGATGAGGGCCTGCTGGACGATACGTACCTCGTCGTTGCTCATGCCGGGCTGGACATGATGCAGGTGGACGATGATCTGTGGCGTCCCCGGAGTGGCCGGCGGCGGGCCGGACCCCGGGCTGCTCCGGATCACCATACGGAACTCCGAAGCGCCTTCCCCGAACCCGAATCTGCCCACCACGGCGGGCGCCAGAACGGGTTCGAACCTCTGGAAGGTCAGTAGCTCCGCGTCCTTGGGGAGCAGCAGGGCCTCCCGGTCCTTCAGGCCGTCGGCGGCCGCCACGCCCGCTCCGTTGTCCGTCAGGTCGACCAGGGCGTCGGCCTCCCCCTTGTCGAGCCCGTTGCCCGCCAGGTCGACGGTGCGCATGCGTACCCGGTACTCGTGGCCGATCCGCAGCCTGGGCAGCGTGCCGGGCCGCACCTTCGGCGTGAATTCCAACGGCAGTTTCGTCTGTGCCTCGTTGTTGAGCGGTACCGGCTGGTTGGGGTGCCGGTCCTCGTCGACCGAGCCCGCATCGGTGTCCAGTACCAGGCCCGGCCGGGGCGCGGACAGTGACCAGCCGTCCCAGGTGACCAGTTGCTCGGGCACGTAGAGGTGGTCGGGGTGCATCGCCTCGGGGGGTGGTCTGAGCAGGTGGGCCTGGAAGAAGCCCTCGTCGGAGGCCCTGAGCAGGAGCGGTCCGCCGTGCGGCTTCCGGTATTCCACCTCGCGCTCGTGCAGCGAGAACCACTGCCGTCGGGTCTCGTCCCAGACGTCCAGCCGGTGGCCGCGCACCAGGTTTTCGGCGAACAGTTCGGGGGCGGGCACTTCGTCACCCGCGGCGTGCGGGGCGGCTCCCGGATTCTGCGGGTCGGGTGGCGCACCTCGCGCCTTCTGCTGCTTGACCACCTCGCTGAACGCCAAGTCATGCTCGGCCGCCCGGGCGAACTCCTGCCGGAGGCTTTCCATGCGCTGGTCCCTGACCAGCGCGATCCCATGGGTCCGCACCGTGGCGAGTCCGGTGGCGTCCTTGGCGGGCCCGACCATCTTGCCCGCGGCGGCGTCGATGTCGGCCGGTTCGAGAGTGAAGTTCCCCTGCAGTTCCACCAGGCCGCGGGAGGGCGGCGTCAGCGGGCCGTCGGTGGGTTCCACGGCCCGGGGAGTGAAGGCGCGGCGGTCCGGCAGGAAGACATACCGCGTCCGGGGCGACACGTTGTGCGACGCTGCCTCTCCCATTTCGGGCTTCCAGTGGGGGATGACCTTCAGGAACAGCTGGCCTGACGAGACGGGGAGCAGGCCGGCCGGCAGGCGGAAGTCCAGGACGAGTCCGAGTTGCCGCAGCAGTGTGGGATGGTCGCCGAGCCAGGTGAGCATCTGGTGGAAGTCGGGATCGTGCTTCTCGGGTCGCGGTGGTGGCGGCGGTTCTTCGCCGGCGAGGGTGGACGTCCTCTCGGGCATGGGGATCGTGTGGAAGTTGTGCAGGCTCTGGAGCTCCGAAGGCATCGGTGGTTCGTCGTCCGCGGTGGTGTCGCCGACCGCTGTGGGCTCGTCCCTGGGGCCCACGTCGCCGGTGCCCGCGGAGCCCCCTGAGCCGTCGCTCGGAGAGCCACCATTCGTTGAACCGCCTTCCGTGGAACCGCCGTTGGCTGAACCGCCGTTGGTTGATCCGCCGTCCGTAGGGCTGTCGCTCGATGGCATCACCAGGCCTTGGGTAGGAGGTGGCACCTCGGGTGACTTCATGGCCGCTTCGACGTACTTGTCCTTGGTGAAGGTGCTGACCTGCTTGGTGGAGTAGGTCTCGCAGATCTTGTCCGTATGGCTTTCGAAGGTGTAGGGATCGAGCGGCGTGCCCTTGCCGAAGAGGCTCGTCCACAAGTCCGCATTGGGGGCGGGACCTTGCGGCTTCAGCCCGGTGACGAAGGTCGTCGAGGGGGCGGGCGTCGTGTGGGGCTCCGTGTCCGCCTCGGTGGAGGTGGAGGGCTCGCGGGTGCCCGCGCCGGTGGCAAAGTCAAAAGTGGCGTTCGCGATCTTCTCCGGCCAGCGCAGGAAATCGGGGAAGGGCCCCAGCGTGGCGCGCTTCGTCGGGTCGGGTGGGACGGGCGGGGCGGGCCCCAGCAGTCGCGGCGCGATGAACACCGACACCTTGACCTGCGTACCGTCGGCCGTCAGCCCGGCGGGCAGAACGGTCCAGTTGATCTGCTGTTCGAAGTCCATGGTGGTCTCCACGCGGCTCGCTCACGCGGCGAACGCCGCGCAGTATTCCGGCCAGTCCTGCTCCTTCGAGAAGCACTGCGCGAAGGTCGGGTCGACCGGCGCGCCGGCGAAGGTCCGCTCCAGTTCGAGCGAGACGGATTTGCTGAAGAAGGCGATCCGTACGCTGACCGTGAGGGTGCCCCGGCCACGGACGATCGACTGCTTGCCCTTCTTCTCGTACGTGAGCTCCAGATAGAACTCGACGGACACCGTGACGATGCCCAACACCGTCAGGAAGCCGTTGCACCGCAGATAGCCGGACAACTTCACTTCGTTCTTGGCGAGCATGAAGCGGATACCCGCCATGATGGAGACCCCGCCGCTCGCGACCCCGAGGTCCAGCGCCGCGGCGCCGCCGAACTCGATGGCGCCCTCCGCCTCCTGCACGCCGCTGGCGTCGACCAGCAGGGAGAAGTAGCCGCCACCACCGAACAGGGAGACCGTGAGGGTGAAGGGGTGCTTCTGCTCGGAGACCGAGAAACGGAACGAGACCGGCTTGCCGTCGAAGGGGATCGCCAGCTCGGCCGACAGGGCGAGGTTGGCCAGGTTGAAGACGCCGAGCGGCATGGCGGGAAGGGCGAGCTTGTAGCCGGCACGGATGCCGGTGGGCTGGACGTCGATGAACGCGCCGGGGCCGAAGGCCTCAGCGGGCAGGGCACTGCGGAGGGTGTTGACGAACTCCAGGGCACCGCGGAACTTCAGCTCCACACCGGAGGCCGCCACGTCGGGCTTCTGCCCCGGACCGGTCTTGAACTTCAGCTCCTTGAACTCCACACGAGCCATACCCAGGAAGTCCAGCGCGAAGTTGCTCAGGTTGCCCTGCACCGTGGATTGGGCGACGGCGTCCTTCGAACGGACGGTCCGGGCATCCAGGATCAGCGAAGCCTTGGACACGTCGATCAGGGGCAGGGCACCCCCGGTCGGCGGCTCCAGCGGCGGCTTCCACACGTAGCGCAGTTCCTTGCCCTGTCCATCGGCCAGGTCGCGCATGCGCAGCACGGGTGCGGGCAGCAGCCCTGTCTCCTTCGAGAGGATGTTCTCGATCTGTTTGTCGCTCAGCTGTCGCAGTGTGCCGAGTTGGTCCTTGACCAGCTTCTTCAGGTACTGGCCGAGGTCGATGCCGAGCAACTGCGCCCCGCCGAAGGCGTCCCTGATGGATTTGATATCCGCCGCATCGGCGACCGCACCGGTGGCGTCCGTTTGGAAGACGTCGGGGATGACACCCGCCTGGCTGGTGATCACCTTCACCGCGGCGTTGGGACTGGAGAGTCCGCCCGCCTGCTCCGCCCCGAAGGCGAGCTTGAGCGGGTCCGTCAGGTTCAGGTACGCCCCTGCCGGATGCCCGGCCATGGTCTGGCTCAAATACGTGGCGTTGAACTCGACCTTGAGATTGCCGGCGTTCGGGGTGAACTGCTCCACGGCGGGGACCCGGACCTCCGCGGCCGCCACACAGGGCTGGCCCACCACGGGCGCACCTTCCGGGCCGAGCCGGAAGGTCAGGGAGCCGACCGCGTGGCTGGTGCTGCCGGCAGCGCCGTCGGGGGGCTGCGCCATGGCCATCACCTGGCCGTGCAGATCCCGGTTCTGGCGCTGGTCCATCTTTTTCTTGGTTTCCTTCGCCGGGTCGTGCAGGGCCTTCAACTGCTTGTCCTCATCCAGCAGTCCGTCGGGCACGAATATCAGCGGCATGGTGAAGCTGACCTTGCGGCCCTCGGTATCCGTGCCGATCAGGGTGAATTCGTGGTCCTCGCCTGATGCTTTGAGGCGCACCCAAAAAGCCTTGATATCCGGTTTGTCCTCTTCGGGGGGCAGTGGGGGGTTGGCAGGGACGTCGGGCGGAATGATCAGCGGAGTGACGCGGTCGGTGATGCGCAGCACCCGGAACGGCATCTCGCGTCCCTCGTGCTGGAAGCCGGTGGCCGCTCCGTACGTCATCTCCGGCTGCTTGACGATGATCCGGTCCTCCCGCTGCAGGTAGGCGACGATTCCGTCGTCCGGGCGCGCGATGAAGAGCCGCTTGTACTCCTGCATGTGCAGGGCCTCATGGCCCGTGGAAAGGCGGCCGTGGTGGACGATGCGGACGTACTGGTCACGTCCCAGGCCTGTGATGTGGTCGTACGCCACCAGATTCGGAGCCCGCCGACCGACCTCCTTGTAGCGGTCGAGGGCGGGCTTCGACAGCGGCTCCCAGGCGCCGTGCAGATGGGCCGAAGTGCCCATGGGCGTGAGGAGGAACTGCTCCGCGCGCAAGGGATCACTGTGGACTTCGAGCGGCCCACCTATTCCGGGCAACGGGATGCGGCTGGTTTGGGTGACGAGGTCCTGCAGGACAACGTCTACGTACGGCGCACCCGGTGGCAGCGTCCCCCCGTTCGTGACCATTGCGAAGGCCCGCAACTTCACGCCGCTGCCGTCCGGTGCACCGGGCCCGGCGCCGTCCGGTGCAGCGTGCAGCCGGGCGTGCCACAACGCGGTGCGGCCGTCGGCTTGTTGGGGTTGGGTCGCGCCCAACCAGTCCACGGGCTCGTCGTAGCTGATCAACAGCCGGATGGGGAACTCGATGACGCTTCTGGGGACGCCCTGGAAGACGGTCGTCCCCGGCGTGTCCGGGCTCTTTTGGCCGTCCGGCACCCTGAGCGGCACCAGGCGCTCCCAGTCGAGCAAGCCGTCCAGGGACAGCTCCAGCTCCTTGATGTCCGCCGGCACCGAGAAGGCCAGCCGGGTGGAGCCGGCGGTGACCGCCTTCATGGGAGCAGTGACCTTGTTCAGGTCATCGGGCACCTCTTCGGCCACATGCTGCGGAGGCAGTCCGACCAGGACGAACGCGTTCGGCGCGTCCGAGTTGCGCACGAGGCGCTGGCGACCGCCGTCGAAGTGCAGACCCACGAGTGCGATGTCGACGACCAGCATGTCTGCGGGCCGCACCACCCGGAACGGTCCCTCCGCGACGTCGTCCTCGTGGGGTGGAGGCTCGTGTGGTGGAGGCTCATGTGTAGGAGGCCGCCCGGTGCCGGAGCCCGTGCCCCCGCCGAAACCGCCACCAGGACCTCCACCACCCCCGCCAAAGCCACCCCCACCGCCAGGCCCACCACCGAAGCCGCCACCCCCGCCAGGCCCCCCACCGCCCCCACCGAAGCCACCGCCCCCGAAGCCACCGCCGAAACCGCCGCCCCCGAACCCTCCGCCTCCCCCGAAGCCGCCTCCCCCGCCGCCGAACCCTCCGCCGCCGGCAC
Source organism: Streptomyces sp. NPDC048197 (assembly GCF_043202395.1). Lineage (NCBI taxonomy): Bacteria > Bacillati > Actinomycetota > Actinomycetes > Kitasatosporales > Streptomycetaceae > Streptomyces > Streptomyces sp. NPDC048197. The sequence goes on along the minus strand of NZ_JBIDAJ010000021.1, from coordinate 18,684 downwards.
GGTCGCCGCGCTCGCCGCCGTGGTCGTCGCCGTGGCCGTCGGACTGGTCGTCATCGGGATGGTTTCGCAGCTCCGCCCCGAGCCACAGGGAGACAGGACGGCGGGAAGGGAACGACATGAGGAACGCCTCACCCGAGCTCATGAAGGTGTGCAGAGACCGTGCGAGGGGCGAGGTGCACAGGCACCTTCACCTCTCTTCCATGCTTACTCCGGTGGCGTACCGGCGCCACCGGGGTGAGCGACAGCCGCCGAGCCGATATCACTCCTCCCCGGCGACCAGGCCCCCGGTGACACCCCGTCGAGTTGTCTGCGACCGTCGTCGGCGACCGCAGTCGGTGCGCGGGTGCGGGCCGGTAGCCGGAGGGCTAGCGTGGAAGGGAGGAGCCGCCGTGCCGCCCGTTTCATGGCCGACGTCCCGGCCCACCACACCCCCCTCCCCTCCCCCAGGCGGATCGCTATGTCCTCCACCGTTCGCATCGCCGGCGCGCTGCCCACGCCGGACGCCAATCCGAGCCTGAGCATCGTCTTCGCCGGCGGCTGGTCGGTGGGTTACGACTGGGCGGCGAACCACGTGGTCACCGCGGGTGCGCCGGTGCAGCCGCTTTTCCCCGCGCCGTTCGACCGCGACCTGGACGGCGCGTTGCTCGGCCAACAAGCCTTCAGTGATTTCGAGTACGTCTTCCAGGGCGGCAACTACCAGCGGATCAAGCTGGTCGGACTGCAGCCGGACGGCGACCCCGCTTCGACGGCGGACAACTGGTTCCTGCCGTCCGACTGGACCACGCTCGACGCCGTCTTCCCCGGCGGCGGGGTGAAGAGCGGCTTCGCGTACTTCTTCCACGGCCCGGACTACATGCGTTTCGACTGGCCGGCCAATGCGGCCTCGGCCGGCTACCCGAAGCCCATCGGCCCGAACTGGCACACCAGCGGCGACTTCACCCACGACCTGGACGGCGAGATCACCGGCCTGCGGGGGTTCAGCACCAAGGCGTACCTCTTCCGGACCGTGACCACCATGGTGAACAGGGACGGCCGACGGACCTCCAGCGGTGGCGTCGTGGTGAATGCGCCGGTCTACTGCCGTTACGACTTCAACGGGGAGGTCGTCGACAACACCGTGACCGATCCGGCCGATGTCGTCGGGCAGTGGAACGGCCTCTTCCCGCTGCTCGATGCCGGGGACGCCATCGAACTCGGTCTGGCCTGGATCGACGCGGCCGAAACGGCGGCGGCCGCCACGCCGCTCGGTCCCGCCACCCTGACGGCGTTCGCGCATCACTTCATGACCGGGTCCCCGGACGCGACCGTGGTCAACACGGTCCGCGACCGGCTCCGGCAGATCCGCGAGCGGCTCAACGAGCTTCCGGACCGGTTGAAGTGGACCGCGGACCTGGGGTTCGCGGCAACGACCACGCCCGGCGTACTGACCGAGATCGGGGACGAGTTCTCGACCTTCCACGGGCCCAACGGCCGGGCAGCGGCGCTGATCCACGAGGCGAGCCACTTCCGCTTCGACGCCGGCATCGACGTGCCGGAGTGGTCGGGCGAGGTGGTCGCCGGTGTGCCACAGGGCCAGGCGGTGATCGGCGGCGTCACCATGCCCCGCTACAGCACCATCCCGACCTCCGACGCTCTGGTGAACCCGAGTTCGTACGCGGCGTTCGCGCAGGAGACCGCGCTGGGCGAGGACACCCGGTTCGGTGCCGCCCGGCCCCAGCTCTGAACGCGGCGCTCACGCGGCGCCCGCGCTGAACGCGGCACTCATGCGGCACTCATCGAGCCCCTGCCGCCGCACCGGCCCCGGGAGCACCCCGCATCGCCACCCGGTACTCGCTGGGCGACGTCCCCGTCGCCGTTCGGATCCCCCCCAGGTATGGATGACGCTGCTTCGAGACAGCCGACAGTGTGCAGGAACGCCGGGGACCGACAGTGCGTTCCGCGCCCACAGGTGGGCGTCCGGGGGCAACGACGCCCGCCGCCCGGCTCGGGCAGGATCGGAGCCTGCCCCGCACGACCACTGCTGGTCGGGCCGGTACCGCCGCGGGGGTGCGGTACCGGCCGCGGGGCACCCTGCGCACCGGGCCGGCCACAGCGAGGTGTCACGCGCGCGGCAAGCGTGCCGCGTTACTCCAGCCCCGCCTCGGCGATGCGCAGCAGCAGCGCATGCAGCGTCTTCCGCTCGGCCGGTGTGAGCGGATCCAGCAGCTCGTTCGTCACGCGCAGACCCGAGGCGTCGGTGTCGCGGAGGAACGCGCGGCCCTCCTCCGTCAGCACGACGATCCGGCTGCGCCGGTCGTCGGGGGCGGGCCGGCGCTCCACGAAGCCCAGCTTCTCCAGATCGTCGACGAGGCCGACGATCGCGCTGGGGTCGTAGCCGAGCCGGGCACTCAGCTCGCGCTGCAGAGCGCCCTCCGAGGTGGCGAGGAAGCGCAGCAGCGCGTAGTGCCGCAGGCGCACGCCCGACTCCTGGAGGAAGGCGTTGAAGAGCTGCCCGGAACGCAGCCCCAGCCGGTACAGGAGGTAGCCCGTGTCCGCGTGCAGTCCGCGCATCCATGGCTCGTGCGCGTCGATCGGGACGGGGGTATGGGAACGCGGCTGGCGGGCGATGACGGACTCCCTGGTCAGGGCCCCGGCAAGGGCGGAGTTGTGGGTGCTGGTCACAGTGTGGCGCATCGCGCCGGTCGGCAACAACTATTGACGGCAACAATCATTGTTCTTACCTTCGATCTCGACGTCGCACCCCGCGCGCCGTGCAGGCGCCCCTACGAAGGGATTCGTACGTGCCCACCATCGATCTCACCGGCAAGGTCGCCGTCGTCACCGGCAGCGGCCGGGGCCTCGGACTCGCCTACGCCCATGCGCTGGCCGCGCACGGCGCCTTGGTCGTCGTCAACGACGTGGACGAGGACGTGGCGGAAGCGGCCGTGAAGTCGCTCACCGATGCGGGCGGCACGGCCGTCGCCGAGGTGGTGCCGGTCGGCACGGCCGAGGCCGCGGACCGCCTGGTGGCGCGCGCCGTGCACGAATTCGGGCGGCTGGACGTCCTGGTCACCAATGCGGGCATCCTGCGCGACAAGGTCCTGTGGAAGATGACCGACGAGGACTTCGACGCGGTGCTCACCACCCACCTCAAGGGCACCTTCACCTGCGCCCGGGCCGCCGCCGTCCGCATGCGCGAGCAGGGCGAGGGCGGCACACTGATCCTGGTCGGCTCCCCGGCCGGCCAGCGCGGCAACTTCGGGCAGACGAACTACGCCGCCGCCAAGGCCGGTATCGCCGCCATGGCCCGTACCTGGTCGATGGAGCTGGCCAGGGCCCACATCACCGTGAACGCGATCGTGCCGGTGGCCGCCACCGCCATGACCGAGAGCATCCCGGCCTTCGCCCCGTACATCCAGGCCATGAAGAACGGCGAGCGGCTGCCGGACTTCCTGCGGAAGGGCGAGGGCTTCGGCACGCCCGAGGACTGCGCGTCCCTCGTCCCCTTCCTCGCCTCGGCGGCGGCCCGCGGCATCACCGGTCAGGCCATCGGCATCGGCGGCGACAAGGTCGCACTCTGGTCGCATCCGCAGGAGATCAGGGCGGCCTACGCCGAGGGCGGCTGGACCCCGGACGCCCTGGCCGCCGCCTTCCCCACCTCCGTCGGCGCCGAGTTGCAGTCGGTCGGCATCCCGGCGCCCGCGTTCCCGGAGGCGTGATGACCGCCCGGATGAATCCCGAAGAGCTCGTCGCGATCGACGTCCACACCCACGCCGAGGTCTCCTCCCAGGGCCGCTCCTCACTGGACGACGAGTTGCACGACGCCTCCGCCGCCTACTTCAAGGTCGAGGGCAGGCGGAAGCCGACCTTGGAGGAGACGGCCGCGTACTACCGCGAGCGGAAGATGGCCGCCGTGATCTTCACGGTGGACGCCCAGTCCGCGACCGGCACACCTCCGGTCCCCAACGAAGAGGTCGCCGAGGCGGCCGCCGCCAACGCGGACGTGCTCATCCCCTTCGCCTCCATCGACCCCTTCCGCGGCCGGGCGGGCGTGCGGCAGGCCCGCCGCCTGGTCGAGGAGTACGGGGTGAAGGGCTTCAAGTTCCACCCCAGCATCCAGGGCTTCTTCCCCAACGACCGAGCCCTCGCCTATGAGTTGTACGAGGTCATCGAGGAGACGGGCACGATCGCGCTCTTCCACACCGGCCAGACCGGCATCGGCGCGAGCGTGCCCGGTGGAGGCGGGATCCGCCTCAAGTACTCCAACCCGCTGCACGTCGACGACGTCGCCGCCGACTTCCCGCATCTCAAGATCATCCTGGCGCACCCGTCCTTCCCCTGGCAGGACGAGGCCCTCGCCGTCGCCACCCACAAGCCGGGCGTGCACATCGACCTGTCCGGCTGGTCGCCGAAGTACTTCCCGCCGCAGCTCGTGCAGTACGCGAACACGCTGCTGAAGGACAAGGTCCTCTTCGGTTCCGACTTCCCCGTCCTGACGCCCGATCGCTGGCTCGCCGACTTCGCGAAGCTGCCGGTCAAGGACGAGGTGAGGCCGAAGATCCTGAAGGAGAACGCCGCCCGCCTGCTCGGGCTGACCACGCCGTAAGGGGCCGTCGATGCGCAACGAGGGACTGGGGTCGTGGCCCGCACGCCGAGCCCGCAAGACCCCGCACCGCACCGCCTTGATCCACGGCGAGACCACGACCACGTACGCCGGACTGCACGAGCGCACCACCCGCCTCGCGCACGCACTGCGCGAGCGCGGCATCCGGCGGGCCGACCGGATCGCCTACCTCGGCCCCAACCACCCCTCCTACCTGGAGACACTGTTCGCGGCGGGCATCCTCGGCGCGGTCTTCGTCCCGCTCAACACCCGTCTCGCCGGGCCCGAACTCGCCTACCAGCTCGCCGACTCCGGCGCCAAGGCCCTCATCTTCGGCCCCGCCCACGCCGATCTCGTCGGCGAGCTGCGGCAGGACTTGGACGTGCGGACGCCCATCGAAGTCGGCGCAGAATACGAGGAGTTGATTGCCGCGGCCCCCACGGTGCCGATCGACGAGCCGGTCGGGGCCGACGACAACAGCCTCATCATGTACACCTCGGGGACGACCGGCCGCCCCAAGGGTGCGATGCTCACCCACGGCAACCTGACCTGGAACGCGCTCAACGTCCTGGTCGACACCGATCTGACCGCCGACGAACGGGCCCTGGTCGCAGCCCCGTTGTTCCACACCGCCGGCCTGAACATGCTCACCCTTCCGGTACTGCTGAAGGGCGGCACCTGCGTGCTCGTCGAGGCCTTCGACCCCGCGGCCACCCTCGACGTGATCGAACGGCACCGGATCACCTTCATGTTCGGGGTGCCGGCCATGTTCGACCAGGTGGCGCGGCATCCGCGTTGGGCGGACGCGGACCTGTCCAGCTTGCGGATCCTCAACTGCGGCGGCTCCCCGGTGCCGACACCGCTGATCGCCCGCTATCAGGAGCGGGGGCTGACCTTCCTCCAGGGCTACGGCATGACCGAGGCGGCGCCCGGGACGCTGTTCCTGGACGCCGAGCGCGCGGCCGACAAGGCGGGTTCGGCCGGTGTGCCGCACTTCTTCAGCGACGTACGGGTGGTCCGCCCGGACCTCACGCCGGTCGACGTCGGCGAGACCGGTGAGGTCGTCGTCCGCGGGCCGCACGTCATGCCCGGCTACTGGGGGCTGCCCGAGGAGACGGCCGCCTCTTTCGCCGACGGCTGGTTCCGCAGCGGGGACGCGGCCCGGGTCGACGAGGACGGGTACGTGTACATCGTCGACCGCATCAAGGACATGATCATCTCCGGTGGGGAGAACATCTACCCCGCCGAAATCGAGGACCTGCTGCTCGCCCATCCCGGCATCGCCGAGTGCGCCGTGATCGGCGTCCCGGACGACAAGTGGGGCGAGGTGCCCCGCGCGGTAGTCGTACCCGCCGGGAGCGGCTCGGGCTCGCTGGACCCGGACGAGGTGCTGGCCTCGCTGGCCGGGCGACTCGCCAAGTACAAGCTCCCCAAGTCGGTGGTGATCGCCGACGAACTCCCGCGCACCGCCTCCGGGAAGCTCCTCAAGTCCCGGGTGCGCACGCGCTACGGAAACTGACCAATTCCCCCAAGGAACGGGCCACTTATGAGCATCACCGTCCACGGCATCGACGAACTGAAGAAGCTCGCCGGCAGCGACCTCGGCACCAGCGAGTGGATCGCGGTCACCCAGGAACGGATCCACACCTTCGCCGACGCCACCGGCGATCACCAGTGGATCCACGTGGACAGGGAGAAGGCCGCCGCGGGCCCCTTCGGCGCCCCGATCGCCCACGGCTACCTCACCCTCTCCCTCTTCATCCCACTGTTCACCGAGTTGCTGGACGTCCAAGGCGTCACGACGAAGGTCAACTACGGCCTCAACAAGGTGCGTTTTCCCGCGCCGGTGAAGGCCGGCTCCCGCATCCGGCTGGCCGGGAGGCTGGCAGAGGTCGAGGACGTGGCCGGCGGCGTGCAGATCACCGTCGACGGCACGATCGAGATCGAGGGCGGCACCAAGCCGGCGGCGGTACTGCAGAGCCTGTCCCGTTTCTACGCCTGATCGGGGCGTACAGGTACGAGGTCGAGAAGGCGTTCCGAGGCGTCCTGGGCGAGTGGCGTGAGCCGGTCGTACACCGCCCGGAACGTCTTCTCGGCCGGCTCGGCCGGCCAGTCGTCCGGCAGGTGCCGGACCGGCAGACGCGGATCCCGGCGAATGACCTGCAGCCACTCGGCCTGCAGCCGCAGCCGGAGGGCGAGCGCAGCGAGCGGGGCCTCCGGCAGCTGCGTCTCCCACGGCTGCCAGCGTCGGGCGAACTCCCGGTAACCGGCGGCCAGTTCGGTCAGTGCGGCCAGTCCCCAGGTCTCCTCGATCATCGCGCCGATGTCCATGCCGATGTCGGCGTGCGCCCGGAAGATCTTCACATGGGCGGTCAGGCCGAGCTCGGCCACCAGCAAGGACACGTCCACCTCGCCAGGTGCGATCCACAGTCCGCTGAACAGCGGTCCGAAGCCGCTCCAGGTGAGCTTCGCGCGCAGGTCGTGGCGCTGGCGCTGCCAGGACTCGGGCAGCGAGAAACCGAGCAGGGTCCAGGTGCCGTCCCAGTGGCGGTTGACCGCCCCGGCCTGCCAGATGCGGTGCTCGCCGTCGCGCAGGACCGCCGCCGAGTGCTCGGTCAGCCCGAAGTACATCCGGCGGCCCTCGCGCTGGCGGCGCAGCAGGCCGCGGTTCACCATGCGGGTCAGCGTCGAACGTGTCGCCTGCTCACCGATCCCGGCGCGGGCGAAGACGTCGATGACGCTGCCGGAGTACACGCAGACGTCCCGCCCCAGCACCTGGTCGCCCAAGAACGTCAGCATGAGGGACTGCGGCCGCAGCGACTCTTCCGTGTTCACGCGGTCCACCGTAGCCCTCACCCGCCTACCGCCTTCCCGTCCCCCTTCACATCGCGGATCACTGTGCCCGCACGTTGCGGCCCCGGACACCGACCAGCTCCGGAGCGGTGTAGCGGACGAACGAGGGGTAGCTACCTTCCCCCGCCTCCGCCGCGGCCCCGTTGAGCTTCCGCGGCTCGGTGGCCGCGTCCCAGCTGCCGGTATTGAGGCGGTGCTCAAGGGCGTTGAGGACGGCGAGCCAGTTGGCGGGCTTGAAGGTGCAGTGGCCGGTGGCGTGCACATACGCCTGGCGCAGCAGGCTGCCGTCGCCCGCACTGCGCACCCTTCGGGCGTACTCGCTCTCCTGGGGTACCGGGTTCAGAGGGTCGTCCGTGGTGTGCAGGGTGAGGTTCGGCACGGCGAGGTGGCCGGAGGGCACGGCGGTGCGCTCCATGGTCCGTACGGCGGCCGGGTCCGCCTCGGTGTGGGCGTTGCGCGTGAGCTTGGCGAGGTCCGTGTCCAGGTCCAGGTCCGCCTTCTTGTAGAGGGCCCGGACCTGGGGGAGATCGCGGCTGTACCGAAGCAACTGGGCATAGTTCACGGCCGCGTTGGAGTAGACGGGTCCGCCCTCGGCCTTCTCCACCTGATAGCGCGCGCCGAGCGTGAAGGGGAGGGACATCTTCACAAGCCCCTCGGCCTGCTGCTTCTCCCGTGCCTCATAGTCATGGGCCTTGGGCGGCTGCCGGCCGCTGGACCAGTTGGGCTGGTTGCGCAGAGCCGCGACCAGTGCCGTACGCGCGCGTCCCTGGGCTGTCGACTGGGCGCCCTGGACGGCGTCCGCGAGGGCCTTCCCGGAGGCGGCGGCTTCCTCGTCGGAGGAAAAGCCGCTGACCTTGATCTGTTTGCCGGAACGTCCGGAGTCGTCTGAACTTCCGGAGCCGCCGGAACTTCCGGAGTCGTCGGAGCCGCCGGAGACGAGGAGCTGGTTGATCGCGTAGTCGCCGTCCGTCTGGTACTCGTTGAAGTCGAGACCCCCCGCCACGATGCCGCAGGCGGAGAGTGCGCCGTCGACACGGCCCCGGCCGAGCTGCGCGACCAGCGAGTTGATCAGCCCGCCCATCGACTCCCCCCAGGCAAGGGTGCGTTTCGGCTGGCGCACCGCGGGGACCTTCTTCCGCACCGCGCTGAGGGTGTCGAACTGATCCTTCACGGCCACATTCAGCGCCCAGCGCGAGCTGCCCGAATACGAGGAACCGACCAGCGCATAGCCCCGCTTGAGGAACGCGTCGCGGGTCTTCGAGTCGGGAGCGTTCCGCGCCTGGAGGGGCCCGTAACCGTGTGAGAACAGCATCAACGTGCCGTTGAAGTCCGGTGGCACATCAGCGATCCACTTGGCCCCGTCCGCGAGCTCACCTGTGTAGCGCTTGGGCTGGGCAGCGTGGCCCGTGGGGGCGGCGCTACCGGAAGCCTTGGGGGTCCCGGCCCTCCCGGTCTCCGCCCCGTCGGGGGTCCCGCAGCCGGCGGTCACCGCCAGCGCGGTACAGCAGCCGAGCACTGCGGTCACGGTTCGGGGGTAGGGGGTGGGGTGAGCGCGATGTCCCGGGCCTGGCGATGTCATGAGGACTCCGTGGGCGGCTGGCTACGGAGCATCGACGGTAGGCAATTACATTACAGCCGTCAATGAGCTGCCTAACGTTACGTCAGTGACGTCATCACCCTCCCCTGAGTGAGGCCCAGGACACGGCGTCCCGGGCCTCACCGTGGCCGTTCCCGGAGGCCGCACAGTGACCGTTCCCAGGGAAGTGGCCGCCCCCGGGAAGTGGCCGCCCCCGGGAAGTGACCGTTCCCGGGGTCCGAGAGTTCGGCCGCCGATTCAGACCTCGTCAGCCTCGTCAGACCTTGTCAGTCCTCGTCACCCTCGTCAGTCCTCGTTGTTCGTCAGGCTGGCCCGGTAGGTGACCTTGGAACCGAGGACGTGCTCCTTCTTGTAGGCGGCCTTGCCGAAGGACGCCACCTGCGGCTCGGCGGACCAGTAGGTCTGGGCGCCGTAGCCCTTGACGCTGACGCGGTTGTGGGTAATCGCTATGGCCGCGTTGACATTGGAAACCTTGGCGGTGGCGGTGGCTCGCTTCGGGCCGTTGCCAGCGGTCGGGTAGGCAATGCTGATGGTCTCGGCGGTGACCGGGATCTTGAAGATCTCCTCCGTCACGGTGAAACGGACGGTAGTGGTGCGGCGCTTGTCCTTGCCCACGGAGGTGGAGGCCTTGGTGACGAAACGCACCTCGCGGTTGTGCGGGTCGATGACAGTGCGCGGCTGCCCGATCCGGCCCTCCACCTGACCGAGGAGAGCCTCGTAGATCTTGCGGTTCTGGAGGTGCTGGACGAAGGTCGCCTGCTGACCCTTGGTCAGTGCGCCGAACCCCTTGAGGGCCTTCTTCGCCTCCGGCGTCTTCTGCTTCTTCAGGTACGCCTGGTAGGACGCCACGGTGAGCTTGGCGGGCTTCTTCGCCGCGACCTCGGAGGCGTCAGCGGCATGCGCAGTGGGAGCGAGGATCGCTGCGGAGGCGCCGACGGCTATGGCCGCAGTGGCAAGGCGGCGGCTCGCGGTGCGGGTGGGCATAAGGGTTCCTCCCGTTGCGGAAGTGATGCATGTGGTGGTCGCAACGAACCTACGGAAGCACCGCGTCGGCCGAAATCGTCTCTACAGCCAGCGTCCGTTGGGGCATGGGCCGTCCGTTCAACTCCCTTTGGTCCAGGATCATCCGGGTCAACGCCCGAACCACGCCTCCTCCATCTCGGATGCGGCCGACGACGTGCGACGAACGCGGAACACGGAAACCCGCCGGCCTCCGGCACCGGGGCCGACGCCGAGGCCGCCGGGGAGTCCCCAAAGGGCGAGGATCCCGAGATCGGACCAGACACGGTCGCAAGGATCCTCGTCGAGGTCGAAGCCCGCTTCCGCTGCCGCCTCGCGGTCGACGCCTATCGCGCGCAACACCGCTTCCGGGTCGCCGGCGAAATCCCATTCGTCGTCGCAGTCCCACCCCGCGGCGTACGCCTCCACGCCGCCGGGCAGGTCCACCACGTCTTCGAGGAAGCTGTTTCCGTAGTCCATTTCGATCGACCCTACGATCCGGGCCTCCGGGTGCCGGGCACGCTGCCCGCGGACCTCCTCCGTCATGGCATACGTAAGGAAGTCACCGCCGAGGGCCGGATCGGTGATGTGGACGGCGTTGCCCCAGCATCCGACCGCGACCAGTTCGAGGTCGGCGCGCACCCTGGGATCGGGAAGGTCTGCGATGAGGCGGTCCGGCAGCTGCTCCAGAACCTCCTCCACGGTGCCCAACTCCTCAACGACCTGGCGGGCACGCACCGGGTCATGCGGCGCCGTGACCGACTCGTCGGCCTCACCCGGCACCGGGAACGGTGGGAATCGCAGGGACAGCACGGCATGGCTGCCCAGCTTCGGCCTCACCTCCTGGGACGCGTTCTCGGTCCCGTTCTCGGGCGCGTTCTCGGTCCCGTTCTCGGTCCCGTTCTCGGTCCCGTTCTCGGTCCCGTTCCTGCTCCCCATCTCAGGGCCTCCTCCTGGCCGTTCATCCTGCATATGGCTCGCCTCACTCATCATGATCGGAGACTAACTCCCGGCACTGACAACGCACTTCGCACGCCTGAGCCACCGCCTCTGCCCCACTCCCCGCTCCACCCCCCTCCCCCACCCCCGCCCCTCGCCGCCCGCGGCCTTGCGGCTGTGCCGCGCATCACACCGACCCCGTGTCACGAATGGACGGGGAGCTTGCATCTGGTGGTCGTCAGCAGGCAGACGAAGGCAAGTGAACGAAGGCGAAAGATGAGCACACAGCACGAAGCAGCCAGCCATCAGGCGGTCAACCATCAGTCGGCCACCCATCAGGCCGCCGTTCACCGCGTCCTCATCCTGGGAGCGGGTTACGCAGGCATGGCTGCCGCCATCCAGCTCGGGGCTCGGGTCGCGGGGCGCGAGGACATGCAGGTGACACTGGTGAATGCGCAAGAGCGGTTCACCGAACGGCTGCGGCTGCACATGACGGCGACCGGGCAGCAGCTCGCCGAGCTGAGCATCCAGGAGCTGCTGGAGGGTACCGGCGTGCGCTTCGTGCGCGGCTGGGTGACGGCGGTGGACGCGGACACCCGGACCGTACGGGTCGATGACGAACAGGTGCTGCCCTATGACACGCTGGTGTACGGGTTGGGGAGCGTTGCCGACACCGCGGCGGTGCCGGGCGTCGAGGAGCACGCGTACACCCTCAGCAGCGCCCAGGACGCCGAGGTCCTGGCCGACCGGCTGGCGCGGCCCAACGGCAGCGGCACGGTGGTGGTCGCCGGCAGCGGACCGACCGGCGTCGAGGCGGCCGCGGAGATCGCCGAGCGGCACCCGGAGCTGAACGTCGTGCTGCTGGGCCGGCAGGAACCCGGGGCGGCCATGAACCCGAAGGCCGGGGCGTATCTGCGGGCCGTACTCGACCGCCTCGGCGTCCGGGTGCGGAGCGGGGTCGAGGTGGTGGAGGTCTCGCCGGACGCGGTCGAGCTGGCGGGTGGGGAGCGCATCCGCGCCGACGCGGTCCTGTGGACCAGCGGGACCCGGGTGCCGCCGCTGGCGGCCGCCGCCGGCCTGACGGTCGACGCGCACGGCCGTATCGTCACCGACGTCGCGCTGCGGTCGGTGTCGCACCCGGATGTCTACGCCGTCGGCGACGCGGCGGCGATCCGCCAGGGGTACGGGGTCATGCACGGCACCTGCCAGGGCGGCATGCCGACGGGCGTGCACGCGGCGGTGTCCATTGCCCGCGCGCTGAAGGGCAAGCAGCCGAAGCCGTTTCGCTTCGGCTATTACCACACGCCGGTGAGCCTGGGCCGGCACGAGGCGGTCGTGCAGTTCACGCACCCCGATGACAGCCCCCGACGGCTCTATCTGACCGGACGTCTGGCGGCCCGGTATAAGGAGACGGTGAGTGCTTCCCCCTGGCCGACCTACGGCCGCATGAAGAAGATGCCCGCCTCGGGCGCGTTCTGGCCGCGCGGCGGCCGCTTCACCCGCATACGGGAGGCACGGTGACCTACCCGCCCCCGTCCCCGCGCCCTGCACCGAACCGGGACCAGGACCAAGAGGTGCGCCGGCGGCCGGCCCAAGGCCTGGGCTCGGAACTGGACCTGAACCTGGGCTCGGGCCTGGACCAGCAGGTGTACCACCAGCATCGCAACCTGCTGTTCTCGGTGGCCTACCGCCTCCTCGGCACGGCGGCGGACGCCGAGGACGCGGTGCAGGACGCCTGGATCAAATGGTCGGCGGCCGACCGCTCGCAGGTGGCCGACCCCAAGGCGTATCTCACGCGGATCGTGTCGAATCTGGCACTGGAACGGCTGCGCTCCACCCGGCACAAACGGGAGACGTATGTGGGGCCGTGGCTTCCGGAACCCATCCTCACTGTCGGCGACACCGCCGATTCCGTCACGGACGCCGAGTCGGTGTCGATGGCGATGCTGGTGGTGCTGGAGACGCTGAGCCCCTTGGAGCGCGCGGTGTTCGTACTGAAGGAGGTCTTCGGCTTCAGTCATGCCGAGATCGCGGAGGCGGTGGAGCGGTCCGAGGCGGCGGTGCGGCAGACCGCCCATCGTGCACGCGAGCACGTACAGGCCCGGCGGCCGCGCTTCGCCGCGGACCGGTCCCGGCAGCGGGAGGTCACCGAGAAGTTCTTCGCGGCCGCGACGGGCGGGGACATCAACACCCTGATGGAGTTGCTGTCTCCGGACGTCACGCTGTGGACCGACGGCGGCGGCAAGGTCCGCCAGGCCCTGCGCCCGGTGGTGGGCGCGCAAACGGTGGCCTCCTGGTTCGCCGCTATCGGCACCGTTGCTTACCAGGGCATCGAGCCTGCCGATATGCACGCCGAATTGGTCGAGATCAACGGCGGCCCGGGTCTGGTGTTCAGCGGACCGGACCGCGTGATCGCCACGGTCACCTTCGATTTCGACGCCGAAGGCCGTATCACCGCCCTCCACAATGTCGCCAACCCGGACAAACTCCAGGCCATCACGGACGGCACCACGCACGACGTCACCACCCGGTAAGTCAGGAGCCCGCCGGCCACCGCCCCTCACACAGTCCATCGATTGCACGCATTTGCCGGTTGTCAAGAGCACCACTCTGCCGTCCCGTGCCACCGGGCGCGGCGACCTAGGCTCGACGACGCGACATTGCTCAACCCCCAGCGAGTCTGCCGTTGCTTCGACCTGCCTCCGGTAGCCCTCGGTGAAGAAACAGGAGATGCCGAACCATGTCCACGAACACCGCCGATCCCACGATCGCCGAACGGTTCCTCGTCGCTTTCAAGGAGCGCGACTGGCCGGCATTGCGTGATCTGCTCGCCGACGACATCACCTGGTCCATGCCGGGGACCGGCACCATCTCCGGCACCCTTCACGGCGCGGACCTGGCCGTGGAGCGGGCCCGGCAGATCGCGGATCAGGGAGTGCGTACCGAGTTGCTGCACGTGCTCATCGGCGCACACGGTGCGGCACTCTCGCTCCGCAACACCGCGACCGCCCCCGACGGCCGCGAGCTCGACGAACACCTTGCGACCGTGCTCACCATCCGGTCCGGACGTATCACCGCCATCGACAGCTACCTCTCGGACATCGACGGCATGAGCACCTTCTTCACCGCACCGGCCTGACCTGTTCACCGCAATCTGACCCGGCCTTGATCCCGCCTGAGAGGGTGCGTTCCGCCGCGGCCACCGTCAGGAAGCCGGCGGTTCCACAGGGAAGAGGACCGGGCTGAGGAGGTAGGGCGCGCGGCCCGGGGTGGGGTCGTTGCCGAGGCAGGGCAGCAGGGCCTCGGTCAATTTTCCCAGGAGAGCGCTGAGTTCGTCCGGAGTGAGCCAGAGCGTGCCCTGCCGGTAGGAGACCGAGTCGGCGGTCGGGTTCGCGCCCTCGCGGTCGAGATGGGCGTTGAACTCGGCGATGAGGACGACCAGGGCGGCGGCGAAGCCGCGACGGTGATCGTCCAAGGACATGGCCTCGGCGGCGTCACTGTCCATCGAGGGGCGGTCCTGGCGCAACCGGTACCGGCGCTCGACCGCGCCGCGCACCCGGTGTTCCCCGGCGACTTCGAGGAAGCCCGCCTCCGCCGGCAAGGAAACGTGCCGGTAGACGGTCACCTTCGACACCTCGGGCATCCGGGCGCACAGCTCACCCGTGGCGAGCTCGCATCCGCCTGACAGGGCGTGAACCACGGGCCCGCGCAGACCAGGAAGGAGTTCAAGGCCGTAGCCACCGCCATTCCCCAGTTCCGCGCCGCGCCACCCGGCCTCCCCGCATGTCCGACGGTCCTGCTCTCCGCCTCCCGTGCCGCGAAGGGCCGCCAACAACAGCAGACCGTCATCGCCGAACACCAGCGACGTTGGGTTGACGCGCTGCCGGACGGCCGGTTCGAGGAAGTCGACTCGGGTCACTTCATCCAGGCCGAGCAGCCAGGGATCGTCGCCGACGAGGTCGGCCACCTTCTCGATCGGGAACCGGACCGGCCCGCCCGCTAGCGGTCGTCGAAACCTGACAACTCCGCGCCGCCCCGCCGGCACTGCCGTATCCCCTCGAAATCGAACTCGGAGACGAACTCGGAGTCGACGTCGAAGTCGAAGCCGACGATCCGGCCATGATTTTTTTCGTATCGCGGGTGGCGGACTTCCACGCCTATGTACGATACGGCCGAAAAAGAACGCCATTTGGCTCCATTCCTGTGGGGGGAATTCTTGAAGAGTCGTATAGCCGCCGCTGCGGTTGCCGTTGTCCTGGCCCTCGGGGTCGCCGGCACGGCGGAAGCGTCGACGACGCTGCCGCGGACGAACACCGCGCACAGGTGCGTGCACCACACCACCGGCGTCTGCGGGTGGAAGGCCGGCAAGAAGCCGGTGGACCGCTACGAGACCGCGCGCTGCAAGGACAACAGCCATTCCTACTCGCGCCACTCCAGCGGCACCTGCTCGCACCACCGCGGTGTGAAGTACTGGTGGAAGTGAGGTAGCCACAGGTACGTGGCTCCACAGTTACGTAGCCACAGTCACGTGGTGATGCGCCGCCCCCGTCTGCCACGCGGACGGGGGCGGCGACGTGTTGGAACGGCCCAGAGCCGTGGGCCGACCGCGCGAACTCGATTGTCAGTGGCCGGCTCTAGGGTGATCCACATGGAAGCCACGGCTCTGGAAGAGAGACTGCGAGAGCATCCCGACGATGTCGCCGCATGGCGTGCTTACGCCGACGTGCTACACGAACTGGGCGATTGCCGGGGGAAGTTGATCGAGTGGGAACAACGCGCATGCATGGCGGGCAAGGCCGAGAACGAGCAACTGACGTCCGACATACGGAAGTTGTCCGAGGAACACCAGGACAGCTGGGACGCGGAGCTGCCGTCGGAAGTGACCGTCGAGGCGCGTCGGCACGGGTTCGCCACGAAGGTCGCCGTCGAATGGTCCGATGAGGCCCCGGAGTTGATAGCAGCGGCCCTGCGCGCCCGCTTCGTGACCGCATTGCGGATCAAGGCAGGTGATGACCCGGAGGGCGAGGAGTGGGGGCAGGAAGAGGAGCATTGGGACGAGCACGGGCCACTCATGCCGCCGCCCATCGAGGCGGGCGGTCTCGCCGGCCTCGACCTCGGCCGGCTCGTCGCACTCGACCTGTCGTACTTCCGCATCGGTGACCCCGGTGCCGAGGCCCTCGCAGCCGCGACCGGGAGCGGCCGGATCGAGACGTTGGACCTGCGGTACTGCGCCATCGGCGATTCCGGTCTGGCGGCCCTCACCGCATCGCCGCACTTCGCGGCGGTCCGTCGCCTGCACCTCCAGTGCAACGCGGTCACCGCGGAGGGCGTGCGCTCGCTGAGCAGTTTCCCGAACCTCACCGAGCTTGACCTCCGGTACAACCACATCGGCGAGGACGGCGTTGACGCCCTCCTGGCGGCACCGTTCATCGGCTCGCTCCAGCGTCTGCTGCTGTACCGCGACGACGTCTCCGAGGCGGGCGTGCGGAAGCTCGCCTCCGCCCCTCAGCTCCCGACCACCCTGCGCAGCTACTGGAGGAGCGTGTGAGCACCGAGCTCCGCGACCGTTTCTTCGCCCTGTCGACCGGTGAGGCCACCGACGAAGAGGTCGCCCGCTACCGCTCCGAGGTCGACGCGACCGACACCGAGCCCACCGCGACGCTCGAGGGGCTGTCGATCTCCTGGCACCCCACCGCGCGCCACAAGTCGGTGCGCTTCGTCGACGCCGAGCGCATCGACACCGACCTGCGCGAGCTGTTCGCCCGGCCCAGCGAGGGCGCGCCACACCTGGCCGCCGTCTTCGTCGATCCCCGCGAGTTGTCGTTCCGTACGTTCGAGAACATCGTTCCGCTGGACCACCTGTTTGCGGACATCCCCCTTGACCTGGAGCTCGCCGAGCCCGTCGAGCTGGGGCCGGAGGCGTACGCGCTGTCGTTGCGGCTGCCGGATGCCGCCCGCGCCGGCCTGGAACGGCTCGACTCGCTCAACCTCTACGTCCCGCCGCTCAATGCCTCCTCGCGCGGCGGCGAACGCTTCATCTTCCACTCGGCGCTGCTCGCCGAGGCGCTCACCAAGGCAGTGTCGGCCGCGATGCCGGAGGCGGTGCTCGACGGCTTCTCGCATGTGAATCCGGTGTTCCGCTGCAATCGCTTCGAGCCCGGTGACAGCAACTTCCACCACCACCGTGATACGCCCTACTACGACGCCGCCCGCGGGCACGTCTCCCGCCACACGGTGCTGCTCTATCTCACCGGCGGCTCCGCCGACCCCGCCCTGGACCTCGTCGGTGGACCGGCGGTCTCCGAGATCGAGCCCCTGACCTGCGTGGTCTTCGATCAGCGGTACGAACACGAGGGCGCGCCCTACCGTGACGGCCGCAAAGTCTTCCTGCGTACCGAACTCGTCTTCAGCGAGCCGGACGTCACGCACGATCCCGAGATCGGCGCCCAGTTCAGCAAGGCCTGCTATTGGACCGGCGAGAGCGTCTTCGCTCCGGAGCTCGCCCGCCATGCCGACGCTTACTACAACCAGGTCGCCGCAGCGCATTGGAACGGCCTCACCCCCGGTGAGACCGGTGAGCCCTTCGTCCACAAACAGTTCCGCGGCGTGCATTTCCTCGCGAACGGCTACGACTTCTGGTTCCCGAAGAGCGACACCCTCTCGCTGGCCGAATGCGCCGCGATCACGCTGCTCGACTACTTCAATTGCAAGATCGGCGACACGGCGTTCCGCGAGCTGTGCGACACGGCCGTGATCAAGGACGAAGGCGCGGACGGGAGATGGATTCCCGCCTTCCTCAAGGCCCAGCGCGCCGAGTCGGCGAAGTTGGCGAAGTCAACAGAGTCAGCGGCTTCGTCGGACTCTCCGAATCCGGCACAGTCGCAGATACCGTCACACTCGGCCGTCTCGTCGTTCGACAAGTCGGCCTTCTTCCCGGACGGGGAAGAAACGGACAACGTGTGCTGCCCCTTCCACGACTTCGGCAGGTTCGACGCCACGCGCTTCGATGAGATCGTCGATCTCTACGAGCGCGCTCAGACCTTTGCCAAGGCGCACATCATGCCGGCGCCGATCCTGATGCTCGGGGAAGACGTGGTCCTCGATCCGGAAAAGTTCGTGATCCGGGGCAATCAGATACACATCCTCGGCAAAGAGCCGCTGACGCCCGTGAACTTCGCGGCCTGCTGGAATTCCGGTGGGACGCCGGACAACTACATCGACGTCGCGGCCACGGTAGGCGCGGCGCACTTCCTCGTCCCGCCGATCCTCTTCAGCGAGTCGGACGACTGCTACCGCCTTCAGTTCGACTTCTTCCGCAACACCTGGATGGTGCGGCACCAGCAGTCGACCGTGCCCGTCCCCATGATCCGTCGGATCGACGAGGGCGAGGCCGAGGAACTCGACGAGGAAGAGGCGTATCCGTGGATGGACGCCGTCGATCCCTCCCTGGTCACCGGCGGCTCCGACGAGTCCGCCCGTACCCCTTGGTGGGCCTACGACTCCCCACTCGTCGACGAGCTCTACGACCACCTCGCCGAACGTGAGGACTCCTACGGCGATGAGGATGACGACGGGGACGACCAGGACGACGAGGAAGACAGGGAAGACGGGAACGACGACTAGATGAATGAGTCCGATGTTCTCAGTGGTCGAAGGCGATCAGGGATCGTTTGATCTTGGCGCCAGTGGCCCAGTTGTGCCAGATGCAGGCTGC
>NZ_JBIDAJ010000020.1:0-147046 GCF_043202395.1 Streptomyces sp. NPDC048197 | reverse complement strand
GTGTGGACGTAAAGCGACAGCAGTCCACACAACCGGCCCCGGAGGCCCGTCACCGCACCCACCACAAACCCAGCCCGCCGCAGGCGCAACGGCGAGAAACCACCGCGGCGGGACAGACAGCTACGTACGGGGGCGCCGCAAAGCGCAGCGCCCCGCGGCGGGACGGCCAGGTACGTGGGAGGCCGGCCAAGCGCAGCGTCATGCCACCATGGATCCGTGAATGAGATTCCACGCGGCACGCTGCAGGAGCAGACCTTCTACGAACAGGTCGGGGGCGAGGAGACCTTCCGGCGCCTGGTGCACCGCTTCTACCAGGGAGTCGCCGAGGATCCGCTGCTGCGGCCGATGTACCCGGAGGAGGACCTGGGCCCGGCCGAGGAGCGGCTGGCGCTGTTCCTCATGCAGTACTGGGGCGGTCCCCGCACGTACAGCGACGGCCGCGGGCACCCACGGCTGCGGATGCGGCACGCTCCGTTCACCGTCGACCGGGCCGCGCACGACGCCTGGCTGCGGCACATGCGGGACGCGGTGGACTCGCTCGGTCTGGCCGGTGAACACGAGACGCAGTTGTGGAACTACCTCACGTACGCCGCCGCGTCGATGATCAATACCGCGGACTGAGACCGGCGCGAGAGATACGTCACACTTCCCCGCCCCTGCCCGGCCGCGGGTGGGCGCTCCGGACACCTCCGTCACGATCCGGTCAAGGCGTCCCGGAAACCGCTTACCGGACGCCTCGCACTCTGGCAGCATCCGTGCCATCCGTTGCGTCGATCATCCGTGTGAATCCGTTCGACCGACCGCGAGCGAGTGACTGCGGGCGACGCTGAACACGGCAGGGGGGACCGTGGCCGGCTATGCCCTACTGCGCGTGCGGGCGCATCGCCTGCTGCTGGTCGCCGCCCTGCTGTCGGTGCTGCTGACCGGGACGGTACTGGCGACGCTGGCGGCGTTCTCGGAGTCGGTCGGCGACGCCGGGCTCCGGCAGGCGCTGCGTAGGGGTTCGGCGGCCGCCGCCGCGCTCCAGGTGAAGGCCCAACTCCCGCCCGGGGCAAGGAAGTCCGCGGACCGGGCGGTCGCCGCGGCGGCCCGGCGGGCGTTCGACGGGCTGCCGTACACGGTGCGCACGCTGACCCGTTCCGGGCCGTACGCGCTGCCCCGGACCTCGCAGCCGTCCCGCGCCCGCACCGGAGAACCCGGCCTCACCCAGCTCGCCGCCCTCGACCGCTCCCGGCTCACCCTCGTCAAGGGCCGCTGGCCCACCGCGGAACGCCACGGTCCGCTCCCGGTCGCGCTGCCCGAGGCCGCGGCCGCCCGGCTCGGAGCCGGGCCCGGACGGCGGTTCACCCTGGACAACCGGCTGTCCGGGCCACCCCGTCTGACCGTCGTGGTCACCGGCGTCTACCGGCCCGCGGACCGCACCGACCCGTACTGGAACCTCGACGACCTCGGCGGCCGAGGGGTGCGCACGGTCGGCTTCACGACCTACGGGCCGCTGCTGGCCGACCCGGCGGCGTTCCGCGCCGGGCGGCTGGTGCAGGACTCGGTGGGCTGGCTGGCCACCGCCGACTTCCGCACCCTGACCGCGGACCGGCTGCCGGCGCTCGGCGCCGCGGCCGGCCGGGCCCCCAAGGTGCTGATGGCCGATCCGGCGTTCGCCGGCCATGCCACCGCGAGCACCGATCTGCCCGCGGCGCTGGAGCAGTTGCGGCGGGCGCTGCTGGTGAACCGCGCCACGATCCTGATCGTCGCGCTCCAGCTGGTCATGCTCGCCGGGTACGCGCTGTTGCTGGTCGCGCGGATGCTGAGCGGTGAACGGTCCGGCGAGACGGCCCTGTTACGGGCCCGCGGCGGCTCCCGGCGGCAGCTGGCCGGGCTGGCCCTCGCCGAGTCGCTGCTGCTGGCCGTCCCGGCCGCGGTCGCCGGGCCGCTGCTGTCCGGGCCGCTGATCGGGCTGCTGGGCTCACACGGCGCCCTGGCCCGGATCGGGCTGCCGCTGGACACCCGGCTCACCGGCGCGACCTGGCTGACCGGTGCCGCCGTGGCCCTGGGCTGCGCCCTGGCGGTCGCCGCCCCGGCGCTGCTCGGGACCGGGTCCGACGCGCCGCGCCGGCGGCGGGCCGGTGCGCTGCCCGGTGCCGCCCGGGCCGGCGCGGACCTGGGGTTGCTGGTGATCGCGGGGGTCGCGTACTGGCAGTTGCGGCAGCGCACCGAAGAGGGTGGGACCGGCGGCGGGGTGCTGACCGGCGACGGGACCGGGGCGCTGGGCGTCGATCCGGTGCTGGTGGCCGCCCCGGCACTGGCGCTGCTCGCCGGTACGGTGCTGACGCTGCGGCTGCTGCCGCTCGCCGCCCGGATCGCCGAGCGGGGCGCGGCCCGCGGCCGGGGGCTGCCCGCGGCGCTGGCCGGCTGGCAGATCAGCCGGCGCACCTCCCCCGGCACCGGGCTCCGTACGGGCGGCGGGTACGCGGGCCGGGGTGCCGGGCCGGTGCTGCTGCTGGTGCTGGCCACCGCGCTGGGCATGCTGGCGATCGGCCAGCGCGCGTCCTGGCAGCGTTCGCAGGACGACCAGGCCGACTTCCGGGCGGGCGCGGCGGTGCGCGTACTGGCCGGCCGGACACCGGAGATGGGGCAGGGCGGCGGTTATGCGGCGGTACCGGGGGTGGCGGCGGCGCTTCCGGTGGGGCTGGTGACCATGGAACTGTCCGGCGACCGGTCCTCCTCGCTGCTCGCGCTGGACGCCCGGCGGTCGGCGGGCGCGCTGCTGCTGCGCGGCGACCTGGCGGGCGGCGCCGTGGACTCGGCGGGCGCGGCGGACCGGGTGCTGCGCGCGGTGGCGCCGAAGGACGACCGGCCCGTGGGCCTCCAACTGCCGCCCGGTACAGGGGTGTTGCGGATGACGGCGGAGCTGCGGTCCGTGCAGGCGCTGCCGCCGGTGGCCGACGGCCCGCGGATCGGCGACCCGGGCAAGGACACCGGGCCGGTGCCCGCGGTCCTCTCGGTCCAGGTCACCGACCGGTTCGGGGTGCCGTACACGCTGCCGCTGGGCCGGCTCGCGGCCGACGGCCGGCCGCACACCCTGCGCGCGGACCTGGCCGCCGCGGCCGGCCCGCCGGCCGGGCGTCCGGCCGGGCCGCTGCGGGTGACCGGCCTGCTGGCCGACCTGGACCAGTCGCCGGTGTCGTACCGGCAGCGGCTGACCGTGTCCGCCGCGCAGGCCGTCACCGCAGGTGGGACCGTCCGGCCGCTCACCGCGCCGGCCGGGCCGGGCTGGCGGGCCCACATCACCGAGAAGAGCAGTGACGTGGGCGAGCCGTCCGGGCCGCGCGCGGGCCGGACCGAGGTGCCCGCGGGCGGGCTGCTGTCGCAGACGTACGACACCGGTGCCCGGCGCGACGAGTGGAGCGCGGCGGTGACGACCGTGCGGATCACCGCCGCGCATCCGCCGCGGCCGCCGCTCGCCGCCGTGGCCACCGACGCGTATCTGCGCGACAGCGGCTCCCGGGTCGGGTCGGTGGTCGATCTGCCGGTCGGCGGGCAGCAGTTGAAGGCGCGGATCGTGCGGGCGGTGCGGGCGCTGCCCGGCCCGGCGGACGGCCCGCCGGCCGGTGGCGGGCTGCTGGTCGACTTCGGGGCCGTCAACGCGGCGCTGGCCGACCTCGATGCCGCGCCGCTGACCGCCACCGAGTGGTGGCTGCGGCCCCGGCCGGGCGCGGTGGACCGGGTCGTCGGGGCGCTGCGCGCCCGCCCGGACCTCGACCCCGGTCAGGTCCTGGTGCGCGCGGAGCTCGCCCGGGAGCTGCACGACGATCCGCTGGGGCTGGGTCCGCAGACCGCGCTGACCGCGGCCGCGGTGGTCGCGGTGGCGCTGGCGGCGGTCGGTTTCGCGGTCGGGGCCGCCGGGTCCGTGCGCGAACGCGACCGCGAGTTCGCGGTGTTGCGGGCGCTGGGGGCGCCGCGCCGGCAGCTGGCCCGGATGCTCGCCGCCGAACAGGGGGTGCTGATCGTGCTGGCGCTGGCCGTCGGCGGGGTGCTGGGGGCGGCGCTGACCCGGGCGGTGGTGCCGCTGGTCGTGCTGACCGGGCAGGCCACCCGTCCGGTGCCGCCGGTGCTGGTGGAGCTGCCGGCCGGCCAGGTGGCCGGGCTGCTGGCGGCGGTCGCGGCCGGGCCGCTGCTGGTCGTCGCGGCCCTCGGGCTGCGCCGTGGCGACCCGGTGGCGGCGCTGCGCGGGCAGGGGGTGCGGTGATGACGACCGCACCGGCGGCGCCGGGGGCGGGTGGGGGCCGGTGAACGCGCTCACCCGGCCGGGCCGGCTGGGCGTCCGGCTGCGGTCCGCGCGCGGTGCGGCGCTGGCGCTGGGCGCGCTGGTGCTGGTCACGGCGTTCCTGGCGGCGGCGTTCCCGCGCGGGGTGACGGCGTACGAGACGGCGGGGCTGCGCGATGCGCTCGCCTCGGCGCCGCCCGAGCAGCGGGCGGTGGAGATCTCCGTCGGCCGGGCGGACGTCACCGGCGCGGACCCGGCGGCCGGCTACGCGCCGGCCGTGCTGGACCGTCAGGACCGGGTGATCCGGGCCCTGTTCCGCGCCCCGCTGCGGATCGCGGTGGCGGACGCGGTGCACGGCGTCCGCACCACGAAACCGCTCGCGGCGGGGGACTCCTGGCTGCCCCGGCCGGACGGCGTCGCTCCGGAGCTGTCGCTGTACGCGGCCTCCGGCGTCGGCCGGCACGCGATCGTCACCGACGGCCGGCTGCCGCGCGCCGCGGCGCCGGGGGCGGGCACGCTGGAGGCCGCGGTGACCACGGCCACCGCCCGCACCCTGCACCTGAGCACCGGCCGCACCCTGCATCTGAACGGCCTGACCGTACGGATCTCCGGGCTGCTCGCGCCGCGGGAGCCGCAGGGCGACTACTGGGCCGCGGATCCGCTGCGGGCGGCGCCCCGCCGGGACGTGACCCAGGGCACCCCGGCGCAGAGGTTCTGGCGTGCCGGGCTGCTGCTGGCTCCCGGGGACGGGCCGGCGCTGCTGGCCACCGACGGGGAGCCGGAGAAGTTCTGGCACTGTCCGGTCGACGCCGGTGCGCTGACCGCAGGGGACGCACCGTTGTTGCGGGAGCGGGTGCTGTCCGTCGAACACGGCGCGACACTGGCCCGGTTGCGCGCGGTGGCCGGCACCGGCGCGCTGGCCGACAGCGCGGTGGACGGCCTGCTGGACGGCTACGCACGGACCCGGGCGGCGATCGCCCCGGTGATCGCGGTGGCCGCGTTCGGCCTCGGCACCGTCGCGGGGATCGTGCTGCTGATGGCCGGCGCGCTGACCGCGGACCGCCGGCGCCCGGAGCTGGCGCTGCTGCGGGCGCGCGGCGCGTCGCTGGTGGGCCTGGCAGGGCGGCTGGCGGCGGAGACCGCGGTGGTGGCGCTGCCCGCCGCGGTGGCCGGCGGCGGGCTGGCGCTGCTGCTGGTGCCCGGTGGGCGGGTGCTGCCGGCGCTGTTGGCGGCGGCCGGGGCCGGGCTGCTGGGCACGCTCACGCTGCCGTTGCGGGCCGCCGCCGCACACCGCCGTCCCCGCCCGGCCGCCCGCGCCGATGTGGCCGGCGCCCGCCCGTCCCGGCGCCGGACGGTCGCCGAACTGACCGTGCTGGTCCTGGCGGTGGGCGCGGTGGTCGCGCTGCGCCGTCGCACCACGGCCGGCGGGGGCGTGGATGCCCTGGTCAGCGCCGCGCCGGTGCTCGTCGCCGTGATCGCCGCGCTGGTGCTGCTGCGGCTCTGGCCGCTGCCGCTGCGGCTGGCGGCCCGCCCGGCCGCCCGCACCTCGGGGCTGACCGGCTTCCTCGCCCTGGCCCGCGCGGGCCGCGCCCCGGCCACCGCGGGCCTGCCGCTGCTGGCCCTCCTGGTCGCGCTGACCACCGCGTCCTTCGGCGGCTCGGTGCTCGCCGGGGTCGCCACGGCCCGGGACCGCGCGGCGCTGACCGCGGTCGGCGCCGAGGCCCGGATCTCCGCCGAACGGCCGCTGCCCGGCGCGCTGCAGCGGGCCGTGGCCCGGGTGCAGGGCGTCGAGGACGCCGTACCGCTGCGGATCAGTGCGCTGACCGCGGACGACGGCGGCCCGCCCCTCTACCTGGTGATCGCCGAACCCCAGGCGTACGCCCGGCTCGCCCGTGCCATGGGCCTGGGCGCCTTCCCCGCCGCGGACCTCGCCGACCCGGGAGGTGACCGGCCGCTGCCCGCGATCGTCTCCCCGCGGGTACGCACCCGGTTCGGCGACGCCCCGATGGCGCTGCAACCGGAGTTCGGCCAACTCGTCGTCCGTCCCCGGGCGGTGCGCGCCGACACCCCGGCCCAGCCCGGCGGCGACTTCGTGCTGGTCAATGCCCGGAGCGTGGCCCGGGTGCACCCCGACACCTATGCCGAGGCGGACAACGGGCCCACCACGATGCTGCTGTCCGGCCGCGGGCTGGACGCCGGGGCGCTGCGGGCCGCGGTCCGCGCCCACAGCCCGGCGTCGCTCACCGTCCAGGTGTCGCTGCGCTCCGCCGAACGCGCCGGGCTGGCCGATTCGCCGCTCCAGCAGGGCGCCGAACGCCTCTACACCGCCGCCGTGGTGGCCGGTGCCGGCTTCGCGCTGCTCGCCCTGCTCCTCTCCCTGTTGCGGACCGCTCCGGAACGCACCCGCCTCCTGGCCGGGCTCCGCACGATGGGGCTGCCGCCGGGGCGGGGGCGGCAGCTGATGGTGCTGGAGGCGCTGCCGCCGGCGCTGCTCGCGGCGGTCGGCGGGGTGCTGGCCGGGGCCGCCGCGATCCGGTTGCTGGGCCCCGGCACGGACCTCACCCCACTCGCCCTGCCCGGTGCGGCCGGCGGCGGCCCGGGCACCGTACGGCTGCAGACCGATCCCGTCTCCCTGCTGCTGCCGTCGGCGGGTGTGGTCGTGCTGGCCCTGGCGGTCGCGCTGGTCCAGGCGTGGGTGGGCGAACGGCGGCGGGAGAGCACCGAGTTGAGAGCGGGGGACGTTTCATGAGCACACGGCCCGAGGGCGCCACGGGCGCGCCGGTGAGCCTGGCGGAGCTGGAAGCGCGGGCGGCGGCCCGGCGCGAGCGGCCCGCCTACGGGCACGACGCGCTGATCGCCTGCGACCGTCTGGTGCGGGTCTTCTCCGCGGACGGTGTGGAGGTGCAGGCCCTGCAGGGCCTCGATCTCCTCGTATCCCAGGGCGAGTTGATGGCCCTGGTGGGGGCGTCCGGCAGCGGCAAGTCGACGCTGATGAACATCCTCGCCGGCCTGGACGTGCCGACCGCGGGCGCCGCCACGGTCGCCGGCCGCGATCTGCTGACCATGGACGCCCGGGCCCGGCTCACCTACCGCCGGGAGGTCGTCGGCTTCGTCTGGCAGCAGACCGCCCGCAATCTGCTGCCGTACCTGACGGTGCTGCAGAACGTCACCCTGCCGATGCAGCTGCGCGGCGGACGGCGCCGGGCGGCCCGCACGAAGGCGGCCGGGGAGCTGCTGGCGATGCTGTCGCTGGACCACTGCCGGGACCGCCGGCCGCACCAGCTGAGCGGCGGCGAACAGCAGCGCACCGCCATCGCGGTGGCGCTGGCCAACACCCCGGCGGTGCTGCTGGCCGACGAGCCCACCGGCGAACTGGACTCGCACACCGCCGAGCAGGTCTTCGCCGCGTTCCGCACCGCCAACGAGGAACTGGGCACCACGATCGTGATCGTCACCCATGACCAGGCGGTGGCGGACGAGGTGCGGCGCACGGTCGCGATCCGCGACGGCCGGACGTCGTCGGAGGTGCTGCGGCGCACCGAACGGGACGCCGCGACCGGCCGGGAGGCGCTGGTGGCGCGGGAGTACGCGATGCTCGACCGGGCCGGCCGCCTCCAGCTGCCGGCCGACTACACCAGCAGCCTGGGCATGGCGCACCGGGTGCTGCTGGAGCTGGAGAGCGACCACATCGGGGTGTGGCCGGACCCGACGGCGCACGGCGCCTCCGGCCGCGGCACCGGTGACGGGACGACGACCGGTGACGGGACGACGTCCAGTGGCGGGACGACGTCCAGTGGCGGGACGACGACCGGTGAGGGCCCGAAGTCCGCCGACGGGACGCCGTAAGAGACGCCGTAAGAGGAGCCCCGAGCGGCTCAGACGGGGGTGACCGTCAGGCCCGACAGGCCGGTAAGCCCGGACGGTCCGCCGGTGCGCACCGCGACCGACCCGTACGGGGTGCGCAGCCGCAGCCAGCCGCCCGCGGACAGCAGGGTCAGCGCCGGCGGCTCGGTGGGGTGCGGGCCGCCGCCGGCCGCGAGCACGGCCGTGCGGACCGGGCGGAGGAAGCCCAGCGACTGGGCGGCGTGCGCGGCGCGCAGCGGGAGGTGGGTGTCCCCTAGAGTGCGCGACCAGATCTCCCGGCCGATACGGTCACGTTCGGCACGGGTGCGGCGCTCGGGCGGCAGTGCCTCGTCCCGGGCCCGGAACTCGGCGACCGCGGCGGCCACCGCGCGCAGCAGCGCTTCCGGCGCCGGCAGTCCGGGCACCCGCTGCCAGCCGCCGCGCGGCGGCAGCAGCCCGGCCCACGGCGGGCCGGTGACGGCGGCGGGCACGGGCAGCGTGCCGTGCTCCTCGTCGATGCCTTCGAGGAGGTCACCGGCGGAGACGGTGATGTCGAGGCCGCTGCCGGGTGCGTCGCCGGGGCCCGTGGGCGCGGCGAGCCGGGCCGTACGGATCGCCAGCACCTCGAAGGACGGCGGCCGGCCGAAGACGGCAAGCACCCCGCCACCGGTCTGCAGCCGGACCGCGGCGGCCCGGTCGTAGTGGATCAGCCGGGCGAGGAAGGCGGCGAGGTCCGCCGCCTCCCCGGCATCGGCGAGGGCGAGCACCGTCATACCGCGACGGCCCCCTCCTGGTGCGACGCGTCGGCCAGATACTCCTTGAGGATCGCCTTCTCCTCCGCGGTGAGGCGGCGCGGACGCTCCTCGGCGAAGTTGTACGGCACGACGACGGTCGAGGCCCGCAGGTAGAGGGTGTCCTCGTCCTTGACCTCGTAGCCGACCGTCATCGACGCGGCGCTGATCTTCGTCACCCACAACTCGACGGTGACCGGCGCGGGCCGGTGCACCAGCGGCCGCACGTAGTCGATCTCGTGGCGGGCGACGACCGAGCCCCCCGTGAACGACGGACTGCCGTCCCCCGGCGCCAGCCGGCGCATGAAGTCGATCCGCGCCTCTTCGAGGTAGCGGACGAACACCGCGTTGTTGACATGGCCGAAGGCGTCCATGTCCGACCAGCGCAGGGGGCACGAGTAGAGGTGTCGCACGAGGTCAGCCCCGGGTGAGCTTCTTGTACGTGGCGCGGTGCGGACGGGCCGCGTCCGCACCGAGGCGCTCGACCTTGTTCTTCTCGTAGGACTCGAAGTTGCCCTCGAACCAGAACCACCTGGAGTCGCCCTCGTACGCCAGGATGTGGGTGGCGACTCGGTCGAGGAACCAGCGGTCGTGGGAGACGACCACGGCGCAGCCCGGGAACTCCAGCAGGGCGTTCTCCAGCGAGGAGAGCGTCTCGACGTCGAGGTCGTTGGTCGGCTCGTCGAGGAGCAGGAGGTTGCCGCCCTGCTTGAGGGTGAGCGCCAGGTTGAGGCGGTTGCGCTCACCACCGGAGAGCACGCCGGCCGGCTTCTGCTGGTCCGGGCCCTTGAAGCCGAACGCGCTGACGTACGCCCGCGAGGGCATCTCGACCTGGCCGACGTTGATGTAGTCCAGCTCGTCGGAGACCACGGCCCATAGCGTCTTTTTGGGGTCGATGTTGGAACGGCCCTGGTCGACGTAGGAGATCTTGACGGTCTCGCCGACCTTGATGTCGCCGGAGTCCGGGGTCTCCAGGCCCTGGATCATCTTGAACAGCGTGGTCTTGCCGGCGCCGTTGGGGCCGATGACGCCGACGATGCCGTTGCGCGGCAGGGTGAAGCTGAGGTCCTCGATGAGGACCTTCTCGCCGAAGGCCTTGTTGAGCTTGTCGACCTCGACGACGACGTTGCCCAGGCGCGGGCCCGGCGGGATCTGGATCTCCTCGAAGTCCAGCTTCCGCATCTTGTCGGCCTCGGCGGCCATCTCCTCGTAACGCGCCAGACGGGCCTTGGACTTGGCCTGCCGCCCCTTGGCGTTGGAGCGCACCCACTCCAGCTCGTCCTTGAGGCGCTTGGCGCGCTTGGCGTCCTTCTGACCCTCGACCTTCAGGCGGGCCTGCTTGGTCTCCAGGTACTTGGAGTAGTTGCCCTCGTAGCCGTGGGCGCGGCCGCGGTCGAGCTCCAGGATCCAGCCGGCGACGTTGTCGAGGAAGTACCGGTCGTGGGTGACGGCGACGACGGTGCCGGGGTACTTGGCGAGGTGCTGCTCCAGCCACTGCACGGACTCGGCGTCCAGGTGGTTGGTGGGCTCGTCGAGCAGCAGCAGGTCGGGGGCCTCCAGCAGCAGCTTGCACAGCGCGACGCGGCGGCGCTCACCACCGGAGAGGTTGGTGACCGGCCAGTCACCGGGCGGGCAGCCCAGCGCGTCCATGGCCTGCTCCAGCTGGGTGTCCAGGTCCCACGCGTTGGCGTGGTCGAGGTCCTCCTGGAGCTTGCCCATCTCCTCCATGAGCTCGTCGCTGTAGTCGGTGGCCATCAGCTCGGCGACCTCGTTGAAGCGGTGCAGCTTGCCCATGATCTCGGCGGCGCCGTCCTGGACGTTCTGCAGCACCGTCTTCGACTCGTCCAGCGGCGGCTCCTGCAGGAGCATGCCGACCGTGTAGCCCGGAGAGAGGAAGGCATCGCCGTTCGACGGCTGCTCGAGACCGGCCATGATCTTCAGCACCGTGGACTTACCGGCGCCGTTGGGACCCACGACACCGATCTTTGCGCCCGGCAGGAAGCTCAGCGTCACGTCATCAAGGATGACCTTGTCGCCGTGCGCCTTGCGCGTCTTGCGCATCGTGTAGATGTACTCAGCCAAGAGAAACCGTCCGGCAGATTGGATCGATCAGGGTCTGTGCGGCACCGCCCGGGGCCACCGTCCGTCGTACGTCCGTCATGCGCGCGCCGGCGTGGCGTCGTGACGTCCGTCGCGACCGTGGGAGGGCAGATACACCCATCTTGCCGTACGTCCGTCCCCGGAAGGAAACGGGTGCCGAGGGGCGGACGCCCACGAGGCGGTGCGGACACGGCGGGCAGGGTGCGGGATGTCATACGGGATGCCGGGGGCCGACGGCGGCGCCGGGGCACTCATGAGGGCGCGCCCCGGGACCCACGTGTCTGTGGCCCCGGACCGTTAACCCTCCGGGGCCACGTTTTGTTCCCGCCACGCACAGATCGCTGTTCCGGCTACCAGCGGATCGGGGTGCCCGCTACGCGCGAGCGGCCTCGTTGACTGCCCCGTTGACTGCCTCGTCGGTTGCCTCGTCGATCGCCTTGTTGCCGCTGGTCGCGGGCTTTGGGGCACGGGCGCGAGCAGGGGCGCGAGCAGGGGCGCGAGCAGGGGCGCGAGCAGGGGCACGGGCGCGGGCGGGGCTGCTGACGCAAAACGTGGGCGCCCGGCCGGTCACCTCTCGGTGACCGGCCGGGCGCCCGCCGTTACTGCACGCCCGCTACGGGGCGTCTGCCGCCATGGCCCTTACTGGGCGGGGGTGCCGGCCTTCTTCTTGCGGAGGAAGAACACCGCGGCGCCGCCGACCACGACCAGGACGACCGCGACGCCCGCGATCATCGGGGTGGCGCTGCTGGAACCGGTCTCGGCGAGGTCGGTGCCGTGGCCGCCACCGGTGGTGCCGCCGACCGACGCCGGGCTGGGCTTGGGCGAGGGCTTACCGCCGCCGCTGCCGGCGGTCTTGCAGTCGAGGACCCCGGAGAAGGTCTTCTTGAAGCCGCCCGCGCCCTTGATCGTGATCTCGTAGGGCTGGTCCTCGGCCACCGGGACGGTCACGGTCTGCGACTTGCCCGGGGCGATCTCGTAGTCCTTGCCCGCCAACTGGAAGCGGAACGCCTCATCGCCCTTGTTGCTGGCCGTGACGTCCACGCCGCCCTTGGCGCAGTTCTTCTCGGCGGTGATCGCCGGGATGGCGCCCTGCTTCTTCCAGGAGACCGTGGCGGCCGCGGAGACCGTGGACTCGCTGGAGCCGGCCAGGATCTGGGTCTGGCTCTTGGCGTGCTCGCCGATTCCGGTGAAGGCCCGGCCGACCGGCACCTTGGTGGCGGCCTGCGCGGTCAGCGAGGTGGTGCCGTCCGCGGTGCCCTTCGGCACGTCGAAGAACAGCTGGGTGCCGTCGGCGGCGCTGGTGACCGGCTTGCCGTCCTTGCCGACGATCTTGACACCGGCCGGCGCACCGGCGGCCGGGGAGATCGTCACGCTGTCGGCGTTGGTGTGCACGGTGACCGGGCCGAGCTTGCTGCCCGACTTACCGGAGACGGCCGGCGGGTCCAGCGTCAGCGACGCCTTGGGCTCCTCGACGCTCTGCGCGCTCTTCTCCAGGTAGGCGGCGAGCTTCTCCGCCGCCGGGTCGACCGCGTCCACCTTCACGTGGTCGGAGAAGCGCCAGATCGCGACCTGGGTGCCGGCCGCCGCGGTCTTCTCGGTGAGGTTCCCGGCACCGGCCTTGGAAGCGAGGGCGGCGAGGTCGTTCACCTGCGGGTAGGAGTTCTGCAGGATCCAGCGGATCTTGCCGGCGTCCGCGTTGTTGTGCAGCGACGAGGCGCTCCAGGGCACTTCCTGGTACTTCGCCTGCTGCTGCGTCGGGTTGTGGATGTCGATGCAGTACGTCTGCAGCGTGCCGCCGTTGTCCACGGCCATCTCGAAGAGGCCCGCGCCGACGCGCTGGTCCCCGCCGTCGTTGTGCACGACCGCCTGGTCGAAGATCTTCAGGCCGCCGAGCGTGGCGGTGGCACCCCCGTGCGCCGGGGTGGTCTCGTCCGCCACTGCGGTCCCCGCGGTGGCTATCGCACCCGCCGCGACCAGGCCGGAGGCCACGACCGCGGCGGCAAGGCGGGCTGCGCCCCGCCTCTTCATCGAAAGCATGAATTTCCCCTCTGGGCGAGGCGGTCGGGTGGGGAAGTTGCCTCGCCGGAAAGATCCAAAGAACTCAAAAGCCGAACGTCAGCCCCCGTGAGCCCCCGTGAGTACTCGTCGGATCTTATGGAGCAGGCGCATCAGGGTCCCCAGTAATGGCATCCCATAAGCGATCCGAATCGCAATCGTTACCGAACACAGGCACCCTGACCTGGCATTATCGACAAATCCCCGGAACGTTTCAGGGCACTGCGGCCTTCTGGGGCGAATTCCCCACCGTGACTGGCCCGGTGACTGGCCCGGTGTCCCACTCGGTAACTGCCCCTGTGGCTTCTTCCTTGTCGGCACCGCCCTCCTTCCTCCCGCCAGGCGGCGACCCCAACCTCCCTGTGGTCTCCTGCCGTTGAGCGGCGGGGGTTGGTTCCGCCTCCGGGTCCAAGCGCAGGCCCGGCTCCGGGTCCGGATCCGTTGCGCGCATACGGCTCACACGGGTGACTCTGCGGAAGGCCGCCGTACCGCGCGACAGGTCATGCCCGATCGCGACGGCGTCGACCTCGGCGGAGAACCAGCGCTGACCGCCCTTCTCCGGTGGCTGCTCCCCCTCCCGCAGCCGCAACCGCCCCTGCACCACCAAGGGTTCGCCCACCGCCACCGAGGCCGCGACGTTGTCGGCCAGGCCGCGCCACGAGCGGACCGTGTAGAAACTCGTCTCCCCGTCGGCCCACCGCTCCTGCGCCTTGTCCCACCGCCGGGACGTCGCCGCGAGCCGGAACCGCGCCACCGTCACGCCCGCCGTCGTCTGCCGGTGCTCCACCGCCGTCGCCGCGTTCCCCACCAGCGTCACCATCGTCTCGTTCACGGAAATCCACTCCCCCGTCTCCTGCGCGCTCGCCGGGTCGCTCGCGCTGCGTCGACCTCATGCTGCACGGATCCGGCAAGCCCCGCCGGGGCCTGTGGACAACCTGCCGACTGTGGACAACTCGGCCACCCGTAAGGGGGCTGGGGCGCACCGCCCCAGCCCCCGACGTCCGCCCTTCAGGCCCCCGACGCCACCGCGTACTGCTCCCGCACCTCGCGGTAGCGCAGCAGCTCGGCGGCGACCGGCTCCAGCACCCGGCCCCGGCCGCAGGCCGCCGCCGCGCTCCGCAGCCGCCGCTCGGCGTCCTGCCCGTACCGCCGCGCCGGACCGCGCGCCACCACCCGGCACAGCCACGCCAGTGCCGGGCCGCCCACCGACCCGATGACGGCGGGCAGCAGCCCGGAGACCCAGGTCGAGGCATCGACCAGACCGGTCAGCGCCGCCACCAGCCAGAGCACGCCGACGAGTTGCAGGGCGGACAGCATCCCCTGCAGCGCGGCCGCCACCGTGCACCACCGCGGCTTGACGGCCGGTCCGCCCCGTAGTGCCTCCTCGGCATCGGCCGCCACCTTGTCCAGCGCCTCCGGCAGCCCGTACGCACCCCGGTCCGCGGCCTCGCGCACCGCCTGCGCCCAGGGCGCCGGCAGCCCGTGTGCCGCCTCCGCGGCCACGCCCCGTACGGCCTGCTCCACCACCGGCCGGGCCGCCGCCCGGACCACCACCGGGTCGCCCGTCGCGTCGCCGCCCCAGGCCCCGGAGGTCCGCCGGTGCCCCGCCGTCACCTGCCGCCCCACGAGAGCAGGCCCGGCCGCGCCCTTGCGGCTCGTCCCCCCGGCGGCCGTGTCCTGCTGAGTGCCCGTCGGTACCGGCATGCGCACCCCGGTCGATGCGCGTCCCACGCCGGTCGTGTCCTGCCCCGCGCCGGTCGTTCCTCGTCCCACTCCGGTCGTGGCATGCCCTGTCCCTGTCGTTGCGCCTCCCGGCCCGTGGGCCGGCCGCGCGCCGCGGGACCGGCGGCCCCGCATCCGTGCCCAGGGGGACCCGCAGGCCCGCTCCGCGTACCGGAGCCAGTCGCGTTCCGCGGCCCGCCCGGTGGCGACCGCGCCGACCGCCTCGGCCAACCGGTCGGCGAACTCCTCACGGGCCCCTTCGGTCAGTCCGACCTGGCTCCGGGCCACGTACACCGACCGCAGCCGCTCGGCCGCCGCATCCACGTCCGCCACCAGCCGCCGGTCCGCCGCGCCCCGTTCGGCGACGAACTGGCCGAGTGACTCCCGTAGTTCCGGCACGCCCTTGCCGGTCGCCGCTGAGAGGGCGAGCACCGCCGCGCCCGGCTCCCCGTGTTCGCCGAGCGCCAGCCCGTCCTCGTCGAGCAGCCGGCGCAGATCGTCCACCACCTGGTCGGCGGCCTCGCCGGGCAGCCGGTCCACCTGGTTGAGGACGACGAACATCACCTCGGCATAGCCCGCCAGCGGCCGGAGATAGCGTTCGTGCAGCACCGCGTCCGCGTACTTCTCCGGGTCGACCACCCAGATCACCGCGTCCACCAGCTCCAGCATCCGGTCCACCTGGGCGCGGTGTTCGGTCGCCGAGGAGTCGTGGTCCGGCAGGTCGATCAGGATGAGTCCGCGCAGTTCGGGGCTGTTGTCCGCGGCGATGTGCCGACGGTGCGCGGGCACCCCGAGGCGCCGCAGCAGCCCCTCGGCGCCCGGTCTGCCGCCGGGCCAGACGCACGCCACCGGGTCGGCGGTGGTCGGCCGCCGCGGCCCGACCTGTGAACGGTTCGCCCCGGCCAGGGCGTTGAACAGCGACGACTTCCCACTGCCGGTGGCTCCGGCGATGGCCACCACGGTGTGCTCGCCGGACAGCCGGTACCGCTCGTCCGCGGCCTCCAGCACCCGCCCGGCCGCCGCCAGCGTCCGCCCGTCCAGCCGTGACCGCGACAGCGCGATCAGCTCCCGCAACGCCTCCAGCCGCGCCCGCAACCCGCCCCCCGGCGCCCGCCGGCCCCCGTCCGCGACCCACCGATAGCCCTCCACCGGTGGACGCGGCTGCACCATGGCCTCCGCGGGCGACTCCTGCGTCGACCCACCACACGGTTCGTCGTACGGCCCGTTACCCAGCTCGTCGAACGGCCCGTCATACGGCTGCACGGCGCGGCGCTGCCCCTCGTACGGCCTTCCGTACGAGGCACCGCTGGACACCGCGGCAAACGACCCCCCGCGCCCCTCACCGAACGATCCGTCCCGCCCCTCGCCGGACGACCCGCCCGGCGCCTCTCCGGACGAACCGGACCGTGCCTCTCCGAACGAACCGGACCGTCCGTCGCCGGACGAAGCGGCACGGCCGGCTCCGTATGCCCCGGTAGGGGTAGTGCCACAGGACGCGGTAGGGCCAGCGCCAGAAGACGCGGTACCCGACTCGCCACCCGATACGGCGCGCGGCGCGCCACCCGGCTCGCCGTACGGCCCTCCGTATGTCCCGGCGTGCGCTTCGGCGTAGACCTCGGCGTAGGCCCCGGGATATGCCCCGATGCATGACCCACCACCCGCTTCCTCGGCACCGGCGCCCGAAGCGCCCTCCGCCGCACCGGCCTGCGGCTCGCCCCGCGACTCGACCCGTGGCTCGGTCCGCGCCCCGGGCGTGCCCCGGCGCACGTCCGGCCGCGGAACACCGCCTTCCGGCACCCTCCGCGCGATCAACCCGTCATCCCACGCCCCGCCCGGCCCCGGTTCCCCCGCCGCCGTCCGCGCGCTCCCCGGCTGCCCGCTCCAGGACTCGCCACAGCCGGCCGCGCCGCTCTCCGCGTCACGCGTTCCCGGCACGTCCCCGGCTCTCGCCACGGCACCCTCTCCCGTCGCGGCAGCGACTCTCTCCGCATCGCCCTGCCCCGCCCCGGTGCCACCGCCCGAACCCGTACTCGCGGGCGCCCCCTCCCCCACACCCGAATCCGCCGTTCCGGAACCGCTCACCCCGACACCTCCGCCTTCTCCCGCTCGACCACTACTGCGTCCGCCGTCGCTGCTCCCGCCACTACGCCCTCGACCCGCACACCACCTGCTGCCGCCCTCTCCTGCTGATGCTGAAGGTCCTGCCGATGCTGAAGCTCCTGCTCCTGCCCCTGCTGCCGTTCGCGCTGCAATACGGACAACGCGGCGATCAGCTCGGCCTGCTGGTCCGGCGGTACGGTCAGCCGGTCCAGGGGCGCCAGCCGCCGCTCGCGCTCCCCGTCGAGCGCCCGCGCCAGATAGGTGGCCAGCAGCCGGCCGCCCCGGTCGCGGAGCCGCAGTGCGGTCTGGGCGCCCAGGAGGTCGGCGAGGTTCTCGCCCGCCGTACGGGCGCGCCGGCCGCCGAGCAGCGTGGCGGCCAGGAGGGCGGCCGCTTCCTCCGGCTCCACCTGGGCGACGCGTTCACCGGCCGGCCCACCACGCGTGTCACGGGCATCACGCGCCTCACGGGTCTCCTCCTCGGCCAGCTCCTCCAGACAGCGCCGCCAGCGCCGGACGAGCACGCCCAGGCGGCCGGCCGCCCCCGCG
This sequence comes from Streptomyces sp. NPDC048197, assembly GCF_043202395.1. Taxonomy (NCBI): domain Bacteria; kingdom Bacillati; phylum Actinomycetota; class Actinomycetes; order Kitasatosporales; family Streptomycetaceae; genus Streptomyces; species Streptomyces sp. NPDC048197. The sequence goes on along the minus strand of NZ_JBIDAJ010000020.1, from coordinate 129,625 downwards.
GCTTCCGAGGCAGCCGAAGCCTCCGCGGCTCCCGGCGCCTCGGGGGACCCCGGGGACGCCCCCGGGGAGGCCGTCAACAAGAGTTCGGCGGCCGCGGGATCGCGCCGCCAGGCTTCCGCGGCCCGCTCGTCGGCCTCCTCCACGGCGCAGGTCAGCAACGAGGTCAGCCCGTCCGTCAGGGCGTCGAGCAGCTCGTCCGACCGGCCGCCGGTCCCGTGGTCGCGCCAGTAGGCGCGGGCGTCCCCGGCCAGCACCTCACCGGCGGCGACTTCGCTCCGCACGCGTTCGGCGGCCCGTTCGTACGCCTCCTCGACCCGGCCGGCGAGCCGGAGTCCCGCGGCGTGCTGAGCGGCGGCGGCCCCGGCCAGCGCGGGCAACCGGCTGCGCAGCGAAGCGATCACCCCGGTGGCGGTACGGTCCGCGGCGGCCCTACGGGCGGCCGGGTCCTGGGCGTGCCGTTCCAGCCACTCGCGCAACCCGGCGACCGCCGTGGCGGGCAGCAGCCCGCTGCCGCCGCCGGCCGACTCGGGAAGCTCGGGGATGGTGAACCGCGGTACATGGCCGAGGCCGGCGCGCTGCAGCAGTTCCGCGTACCGCCCGGAGATGTCGGTGGCGATCTGGTGCGGCACCCGGTCCAGCACGGTCACCAGCGTGACGTCGTACTCCTTCGCCGCGCGCAGCAGATGCCAGGGCACCGCGTCGGCGTACCGGGCGGCCGTCGTGACCAGCACCCATACGTCCGCGGCGCAGATCAGCTCCGCGGCCAGCTCACGGTTCCGGGCGACGAGCGAATCGATGTCCGGTGCATCCAGCAACGCCAGCCCACTGGGCAGGGCCGCCTCCACCTCGATCCGCACCGCGAACGGCTCCCCGCCCCCGGACGCTCCCCTCTTCCCCGAGCCACTCCCGTCGCCGCATCCCCCATGCCCCTCATACTCCCCGTGGTCCCCGTGCTCCCGATGAGCCGCTTCCGCGCCCTCGTCCTCCTCGGGTCCCCAGACCCGGGTGAGCTGCGGCAGCACCCGCCGTCCGGAGAACCAGTGGACGTCGTCGGGATGGCACACCAGCACCGGCGTACGCGTCGTCGGACGCAGCACCCCGGCCTCCGAGACCCGCCGCCCCACCAGCGAATTCACCAGGGTGGACTTGCCGGCCCCGGTGGAACCGCCGATCACGGCCAGCAGCGGCGCCTGAGGCGAGCGGAGGCGGGGAATCACATAGTCGTCGAGCTGGGCGAGCAGCTCGGCCCGATTGCACCGGGCCCGGGCGGCGCCCCGTAGTGGCAGCGGAAAGCGTGCGGCTTCGACGCGGTCGCGCAGTACGGACAGTGCGTCGATCAGCCGGGGTCGTACGTCCAAGGTCGCCACATGTGCAGAATGCCCAATTTCGTTGGCTTTTTGAAGCGTATAACCCCTCGTGCGCGCCGCAAGAACCCCCACAGAATGGGACGAGTGACGCATGAGACGTTCGCGACGACTGAGACGCAGGCATAACGAGTGCACAACACCCGCCACGCCGCGCGTCAAAAGCGGTGCAGGATTCGTACCTGCCTGCGATTATCGGGACCGCTTCACCGAACCTCCACAACGTGCCACGGAGGTGAAGCAACCGGGACGAGGTACCCGGGCCTCTATCCTGGTCCGCGGTCCGTGATCCACGCCCACACCGGCCCCCGTAGCTCAGTGGATAGAGCAGGTGCCTTCTAAGCACTTGGCCGCAGGTTCGAGTCCTGCCGGGGGCGCCAGGCCAGACCCTCCCTGCGGGAGGGTCTTTTTGCTGGTCAGGGGCGGTGTGGCCGCACATGCGAAAGCGCCGGGCCCTCCCATGGGGAGGGCCTTTTTCGTTGGGGTGTGCGGCCGGGGAGGTCAGTTGGGTGGGGGTTCGGGGTGGGCAGCGCGGGATTCCAGGGCCGTGTAGGCCAACTGGAGGGCGTCGGCGGCGGCCAGGGCGGTGAGGGCGCCCGTGGTGGTGCGGGTGAGGCGGGGCCAGAGGAGTTGGGCGGCGGTGAGGGTGGAGGCCAGCCAGACGCTGAGACAGAAGGGGCAGGTCAGCAGTTCGCCGAGGGTTTCGGTGGGCCCGCCCTTGCGGGGGCGTTCGCTGACCTCGGCGGGGCCCTCGGGGCCTTCGTAGACCGTGAACGGGGCGCGGAGCGGGCTGGTGGCCGAGCCCTTGGTGAGGAGTCTGCTGAGGCGGAAGGTGGCCACTGCGGTCAGGGCCAGGTCCCGGGGGTCGGGCCGTTCCGGCAGTGCCCGCCCGCAGCGGCGGATCGCGACCGCCCATCCGGCGTTGTACGCGCCGAAGGCGGCGAGGGCGGTGAGGTAGCCGCGTAGGGGGCGGTCCGCTTCGGGGGAGTAGTCGTGCCCGGTGGGCTGCCGTGCGTCGTCGGACGGCGGCGACTCCGGCGGATGGGCGTCGGATGGCCGTGACTCGGGCGGTCGGGTGTCGGGCGGCCCAGGGTCCGGCAGGGTGCGGCGACGGTCGCGTCGTCGAGGAGTGCGTCTGCCCATGGGTGTCGCTTCCGTTGCGCGGGCCCGGTCGTGGGTCGTTCTCGGTCTTGGTGGGGCGTTGCCGGTCTTGGTGGGGCGTTGCCGGTCTTGTGTTGGCCGTCGTGGGGCGTCGCCGGCCGGGCTCTGGCTCTGACTCTGACTTTGGCTATTGCTGGTGTGGTTCCGTCTCTGGAGTCGGTCCGTAGTCGGTCCCTGTGGTCAGGCTCCTGGAGCCAGCCCCTGTGGTCAGGCTAAGCGCCGGGGTGGGAGGGGGCACCTGATGTGGCGGGGGTGGCGTGGTTGGGGCGGTGTGGGTGGGCTGGGGATGACGGGGGGGCGGATGGGGTGGGGGGCTCGGCCGGCTTGGTGGGTTTGTCCGCTGCTTGCCTGGTCCGGTGCCCCGGCTGGGAGCTGGTTCGGTGTGGATCAGCTGGCGGTGGGGCGGGTTTCGGTTCGGTTTTCGGTTCGGTCGGGGCGGCTCAGGAGGTGGGTCGATATGAGGCCGCCGGTGAGGGCGAGGGTGGCGGCGAGGAGGAAGACGGTGTGGAGGGCGTGGGCGTAGGCGGTGGGGGACGGGGCCGGGGGCGGAGCGGACTGGTGGAAGACGGTGCCCAGGAGGGCGATGCCCAGGGCCAGGCCGAGCTGGCGGGCGCTGTTGGCTGCGGCGGCGGCCACGCCGGCGTGGGACGGAGGCGCCGAGGACATGGCGGTCGCGGGGAGGACGGGTGACACCAGGCCGGCGCCCACGCCGGTGAGGACGAGGCCGGGGAGCAGGGCCGGCCAGGAGGAGCCGGGGGCGGTCACGAGGAAGGCCAGGTTGCCGAGGCCGACGATCAGCGAGCCGCCGCCGAGGGTCCAGCGGGCGGGGAGGCGGTGCAGGGCACTGCCGACCAGGGCGGAGGTGGCGAAGAAGGCCGCTGGCTGAGCGGTGATGACCAAGGCGGTGCCCAGGGAGGAGAGGCCAGCGCCGTCCTGGAGCCAGAGGGAGAGGACGGGCAGGAAGCCGAAGCCGGACAGGTAGTAGACGCAGGCGGCGAGGAGCATGCCGTTGAAGGCGGGGGTGCGGAAGAGGGTCAGGGGCAGCATGGGCCGGTGCGTGGGGTGGCGCGCCGCGGAGCGTTCGACCAGGAGGAAGGCGGCCAGGAGGGCGGCGCCAACCAGGAAGCCGAGCAGGGTGGACGGGGCCGACCAGCCCGCTTCGCCGCCGCGGATGAAGCCGAAGGTGATGCCGAGCGCGGCCAGGGTGAAGGTCGCTATGCCCGGCCAGTCGATGTGGGTCGGCCGGGTGGCGTCGCGGGTGAGCACCTTGGCGGAGAGGGCGATGGTGGCGACGCAGAGGGGAACGGCGCCGCAGAAGATCCACTGCCAGGAGAGGAAGTGGGTGAGGATGCCGCCCGCGATGTTTCCCGCACAGCCGGCCGCGCCGGCCACCGCGCCCCAGATGGCGAATGCCTTGGCCCGGTCGCGACCGGTGTAGGTGAGGCCGATCAGCGGGAGGAGGGTGGCGAACATGGCCGCGCCGGCGACCCCTTGGACGGCGCGGGCCGCTATCAGCACCTGGACATTGGGGGCCAGACCGCAGGCGAGGGTGGCGGCGGTGAATGCCGTCAGACCGCGGACGTAGAGGCGTTTGCGGCCCAGGCTGTCGCCTAGGGAGCCCATACCGAGGAGCAGTCCGGCGAGGGCGAGGGTGTAGACGTCGACGACCCACTGGAGCGGGCCGAAGCCGGCATGCAGATCGGCGGCGATGCTCGGCAGCGCCACGGTCACGATCGTCGCGTAGACCAGGAGGAGGAACGTGCCGAGGCAGGTGGCCAGGAAGGGGAGCCATTTGCCGGGCGTGCCTGGGGTATCCGGGGTGCCTGGGTCGCCTGGAGTGCCGAGGGTACCCGGAGTGCCCGGGGCGTCCGGAGTGACGAGGGTGTCCGGGGTGACGAGGGTGCGGACCTCGGTGTCGTCGGCGGTGGGGGCAAGTGGGCTTTGGCGGGCGGTTGTTGGGGGGTTCTCGGCGGGAAAATGGGGGTTCGTGGGTGGGTGGGGAGTCATGTGGTCAGCCTGGTGTAATGGTCTTGTGCAGCTGAAGCCTTACGGGGAGGATCCCGTCCGCTTTGTGGTCGAGCTCACCAACGTGCCTCCGGGCAGCGTGCGGGAGCTGGAGGAACGGTGCGTGGCGGCGGGGATGGTGATCGACCGGCCCGTCGAACAGGGCGACCTGGCCGAGGTGTTGGGCTTTCTCCGGCGGTGGGCGAAGGTGGTCGACGCCGATACGGACGAACGGCGGGCGGCGCTGCTCAACGGGCTGCTCGCCGAGGCGTCCACCCCTCCGCGACTGACCGACCATGCGGACGGCGGCTGGCACATTCACTACCGCGAGGACGGGATCGGGCTGGGCGGTGTGCTGCGGGCCGTGGGTGCCGTGGGGACCGCGCTGCATCTGACCGGGCTGGGCATGCACCGGCTGGGGCGCTGCGCGCTGGCCGAGTGCGGCAATGCGTATGCCGACTTCAGCCGGGCCGGGCGGCAGCGCTACTGCTCACACGCCTGCGCCAACCGGGACGCCGTACGCCGCCACCGGGCCAAGCGGCGGGCGCTGTAGGGGGCGTGGTGTGGTCGGGCTCCGCGGGCTTCTCCGCTGGCCGCTTCTCTCTCCCCCCTCCCCTCCCCTCCCACCCCTTCTCCCACCCCTCCTCCCACCGTTCCTCCCCTCCGCTCCCCTTCCCACCCCGCCCGCGTAGCGCTACGCGGGGCCTATGGCAACGGTCCCGACACACCAGGCGGCACCTGCGGTGCACCACGCGGCACCTGTGAGTGCGCCATGCGGGCCTGTGGATGCGCCATGCGGGCCTATGGGTGCGCCATGCGGGCCTATGGGCGCGCTAAGCGGTCCCAGGGAACGCCTCACCCTGCGGCCCCAGGAACGCGTCGCGGGTCCCACCCTCCCCGCAGATCCCAGGACCACGTCACCCGCCGATCCCAGAAACGCATCGCGGATCCCACCCTCCCCGCAGATCCCAGGACCGCGTCACCCGCGCGCCCCGGGAACACGTCACGCGCCACCCGCAGGCCCAGGAACGCGTCACACAGGACCCAGGAACACATCACTCGAGCCTATGAACGCGCCACGCGCGTCGGATAAGCGCGTCACGCACGCTTATCAAGACGTCATACACATCACATGCATCACACGTGTCACTCGCGTCTCTTGCGGGCCTATCAACACCTCGCGCGGGGGGACCTATGAACGCGCTATGCCAGGTCTATTGCCGTCCCGGTCGGGTGAAGGGGCCGTTCGGTCGGGAGGTGGTCGTCGAGGGTGATGGCTGTGGAGAGGTCATGGCCTTGTTGCAGCATGGCGGCGCGGACTGCCGGGTCGTTCAGGGCCGCGTTGCGGGCGTCGATGGCCTCCTGGGTCGTGGGGGCGAGGAAGGCGCCGGTGCCGCGGCCGCCTTCCTGGCACTGGGTCACATATGGGCGGAGTCTTTGTTCGTAGCGGGTGAAGGCCGCTGAGTGGTCGTCGGGGGACGCCGCAAGTTCGGCGGCCAGGATGTAGGCGCCGATGATCGCCGAGCCGGTGCCCATCCCACCGAGGGTGGCGCCGTACGCGGCGTCGCCGAGGAGGGCGATACGACCCTTGGACCAGCACGGGACGTCGACGCGGCTGATGGAGTCGAAGTAGGGCTCGTCGGCGGTCCAGAGGGTGTCGATCAGCTCCGGGGTGCGCCAGCCGGCTCCTTCGTAGGCTCTGGCTATGGCCTCTTTGAGGGCGGGCAGATCGCGTCGGTCGTGGGGCAGCTCCTCATCGGAGGCGAAGACGCAGAACGCCTCGCCCGCATAGCCCGGGTCGGTGCTGCGGCGCGGAGTGCGTCCGACGGTCGCTATGCGGCCCGGTTCGGAGTAGCCGACGGATCGGGCGGCCAGGTGACCGGCGGACTCCGGGAGGTCCCAGGCGGCGACGTAGTAGCCGAGGTGGCTGACGAAGTCCTGCTCGGGGCCGAATGCCAGCCTGCGCACGGTGGAGTGCAGACCGTCCGCGCCGATCACCAGGTCGAAGGTGCGGGGCGGGGTGCGCGCGAAGGTGGCGTGGACTCCTTCCGGGGCGGGCGTGAGGGAGGTGATGGTGTCGTCGAAGAGGTACTCGGGTGCCGGGTGCCCGTCGGCCGCCGCGGCCAGGCTGTGGCGGTAGAGGATCCGGGAGAGGTCGGAGCGGAGGATTTCGAGGTCACCGCTGGCGAACTCGGGCGGTAGGGCGGCGAGTTGGCGACCACGTTCGTCGATGAAGCTCATGGCGGGGCCGCCGCCGGTGCTGTGGCGTCTGATCTCGTCCAGGATTCCCATGCGCTCCAGGACCGTCAGATGTGCCGCACCCCGGAAGTCGACCGCGAACCCGCCGTCGCGCAGGGCGGGGGCCACCTCGACCACGGTGGGGCGGTAGCCGTGGCGGCAGAGCCAGTACGCGAGGGCCGGGCCGGCCACGCTGGCGCCGGAGATGAGGACCGTGCGGTTCCGACCGCCGTCGCTGCCACCGTCACTTCCGCCATCGCTTCCGCCGTCACCTCCGGCACCGCTTCTGCCGTCGGCGCGGCCCTCGGGCCGGTGGGCAGGGCCGCCGTCGGCCTCGGCGAGGCGGGCATCCGTGCCCGCGCCCGTGCCCGCGCCCGTGACCGGGTCCACGCCCGAGCCGGAGCCCGCGCCCGCCGTCTGTGCTCGGGACGTTTCGTGCGTCTCGCGTTCGCTTTCGCGGGCCGTCGTCGTACGTCGAGTCATCGTTCTTTCCCCCGTCATCACATATCCAGATTCCACTCGGGCCTGACTGGTCGGACCGGGCCGATGAGAGCGGGTCGGACCGACCGACAAAGAAACTGTATCCGACGGACACTGATTTGTGTACCCCGGACGCAGTTTTAGGATACGGGGATGGTGGGCGAGGACGAGAAGCGCAGGGTGTTCGGGGATCAGGCGGGCAGTGTCGAGCTGCTGTGGGGCGGGCGGGAGCGGCCGAGCCGCGGGCCACGGCCCGCGCTGAGTCTGGAGCGGATCACCGGGGCCGCCATCGCGCTCGCCGATGCGGGCGGGCTGGGGGCGGTCTCGATGCAACGGGTCGCGGGCGAGCTGGACTTCACGAAGATGTCCTTGTACCGCTATGTGCCGGGCAAGAACGAGCTGGTCGCGCTGATGATCGACAGCGCGATGGGCGAACCGCCGCAGCTGCCCGAGGGGTGGCGGAACGGGCTGCGGGCCTGGGCGGGCGCGCTGACGACCGTCTACCACCGGCACCCCTGGCTGCTGGGTGCGGCCACCGGCCCGCGCGTCATGGGGCCGAACGAACTCGGCTGGACGGAGGCGGCCGTGGCCGCGCTGGCCGGCACCGGGCTGAGCGGCGGGGAGCAGCTCGACGCCGTGGTCGTGGTGAGCGGCCACGTACGGGCGCTCGCGCAGGTGTCGGCCTCGATGGGGCTGGGCAGTGCGCGGGCGACGGAGCCAGAGCAGGTGATGAGCGCGGCGCTGAACGAGCTGCTGGTGGGCCGCGCCGACCGCTATCCGGCGGTCGCCGCGGCGCTCGCCTCCACGGAGGCCGATGCGGCCGCGCGCGACCGGGCGGACGAGTTCGGCCTGGAGCGCATCCTCGACGGGCTGGAGGCCTATATGGGCGGCAGCCGGTAGAGGACTCGGACCTCGGACCTCGGGCCCCGGGGCTCTCGCGCCCCGGCCTCGGGCCCCCGGACTCTCGGGCCCCGGACTCTCAGCCCCCGGGCTTTCGGGCCCCGGACTCTCGCCCTCTCGGGCCCCGGACCCTCGGGCCCCGGACCCTCGGGCCCCAGGCCCTCGCCCTCTCGCCCCTCGCTCTCTCCGACCCCCGAAGTCTCGGACCGTCGCCCTCTCGGACCCCCGAAGTCTCGGACCCCCGAAGTCTCGGACCCCCGAAGTCTCGGCCCCCCGAACTCTCGGGCCCTCAGACCCTCAGGCCTCAGGCACCCTCAGACCTCAGACCTCAGACGCTCAGACCTCAGCCCCTCAGCCCCTCAGGCCGTCAGGCCCTCGGGCCCGTGGTGGGGCGGTCTCCTCAAGCAGGCAGGTCGCGCAGCCAGTTGAGCAGGAGCCGGTTGACCTCGTCGGGGCGTTCCTGTTGGACCCAGTGGCCGCAGCCTTCGAGGATGTGGGAGCCGGAGAGGGCCGGGAGGGTCACCGGGAACGCCTTGATGGCGTCGGCCAGCCACTGGGTGGGGGCGTCGCGGTCGCCGCCGATGTAGAGGGCGGGCCGGGTGATCGGGGCGCCCTGCCAGGGGGCGAGGTCCGCCCAGTCCCGGTCGACGTTGCGGTAGCGGTTGAGGGCACCGGTCAGGCCGGAGCGCTCGAATTCGCCGGCGTAGTGATCGAGGTCGGCTTCGGTGAGCCAGGAGGGGCGGGTGGCATCGGCCGGGAAGCGGTCGGAGAGCTTGCCGCCCGCAGGGACGGTGAGCCGCATCAGGCCGTTGCCGTCCTGGTCGTCGGCGGAAGGCTTGGCGTCGCCCGAGAGGCCTGCGTAGATGCCGGCCAGCCAGCCTCGGACGTCCCGTTCGATCTCCGCCTCGGCGCGGCCCGGCTCCTGGAAGTAGCTGACGTAGAACTCCTCGTCGCCGCCGAGTCGCGCGAACGCCTCGGTGGGACGGGTGGTTCCGCGGGGCACGTACGGCACGCTCAGCAGGGCGACGGCGGTGAAGAGGTCGGGCCGGAGCAGCGCGCTGTGGGCGGCGATGGGCGCGCCCCAGTCGTGGCCCGCGATGATCGCGGTCTCCTCCCCCAGGGCGCGCAACACGGCGACGTTGTCGGCCACATGGGCCAGCATGCGGTAGGCCGACACCTCGCTCGGCTTGGACGACCGTCCGTAGCCGCGGACGTCGATGGCGACCGCCCGATAGCCGGCGGCGGACAGCGCGGCGAGTTGGTGGCGCCAGGAGTACCAGGACTCGGGGAAGCCGTGGACCAGGAGGACCACCGGGCCGGTGCCCTGCTCGACGAAGTGGATGCGGCCTTCGGGGATCTCGGCGAAGCGGTGGACCGGGCCGGCGGGGTGGTCGGCCGGTTGCGTGGTCTGCGGCATGCGTCCTCCTGGTGGGCGGTCTCCCGGCGGGGCGGTCTCCGGGTGGGTCGATCTCCGGGTGGGGCAATCTCCTGGCGGGGGCGATCCCCCGGCGGGGCGATCTCCCGGCGGGGGCGGTCTCCTCAGCAGCGCCGCCCCTACCGCGGTCGGTACTGCGGCGGTCGGGCCTGCAGCGGTCAGCCGTACAGCGGTCAGGCATGCAGCGGTCACGCATGCAGCTACAGCGGTCAGTCCTACGGCATTCCGCCATTCCGCCCGGTAGCGGTCAGCCATAGAACGTTCCGCTGCAGTGGTCAGCGCTGTACCGGGCAGTCCTACGTGTTCAGCCCTACGCGTTCAGCTCAGCTCCAGCAGTCACCCTACAAACTACAAACGCACGGTCTTCCGCGGTTGTTCCTTCGCGCCCGTCAACAGGCCGTGCAGGCTGGCGAATTCGTCGACGCATTTGGCGGTGCCGTTGACGACGCAGTCCAGGGGCTGGTCGGCGACGCGTACGGGTACGCCCATTTCCTGGTGCAGCCGTCGGTCCAGGCCGCGCAGCAGGGCGCCGCCGCCGGTGAGGGCGATGCCGCGTTCGATGATGTCGCCGGAGAGCTCCGGCGGGCAGGCGTCGAGGGTCTGGTGGACGGCGCGGACGATCGCGTCGACCGGTTCGGTCAGCGCCCGGCGGATCTCCTCCTCGCCGATCTCCTGGATGCGGGGCAGGCCGCTGACGTGGTCGCGGCCGCGGACCGTGTAGGAGGAGGGACGGTCCGGCTCGCCGTCCTCGTCGACGTCGACGGGGGTCCACACCGCCGACCCGATGGCGAGCTTGATGTCCTCGGCGGTGCGCTCGCCGATGGCCAGGGAGTGCTTCTTCTTGACGTACGCGGTGATCGCGGCGTCCAGGGCGTCACCGGCGACCCGCAGGGACTGGGCGGTGACCAGGCCGCCCATGGAGACCACGGCGACCTCGGTGGTGCCGCCGCCGATGTCCACCACCATGCAGCCGACCGGCTCGTCCACCGGGAGGCCGGCGCCGATCGCGGCGGCCATCGGCTCCTCTATCAGGTGCACCTCGCGGGCCCCGGCGCCGCGGGCGGAGTCGATGACCGCGCGCCGTTCGACGCCCGTGATGCCGGAGGGGACGCAGATGACCACCCGTGGCCGGGAGAAGCGGCGGCTGGGCAGGGCCTTCTTCGTCAGGGCGCGGAGCATCTGCTCGGCGGCCTCGAAGTCGGCGATGACGCCCTCCTTGAGGGGGCGCATCGCGGTGATGCCGGAGGGCGTGCGGCCGATGGTCCGCTTGGCCTCCTCGCCCACGGCGATGACCTCGCCGGAGGCGTTGACGGCGACCACCGACGGCTCGTTCAGGACCACGCCCTTGCCGCGCGCGTACACCAGGGTGTTGGCGGTGCCGAGGTCGATGCCTATGTCGTACGTACCGGAGGAAGTGCTGGACGCCATGGGGAGTGGGGTTGCTCTCTCGCGACGGGGCGGAACTGACGGGGACGAACTGACGGGGCGGAATGTGGAACGGAACTGACGGGGACTGGGGGGCGGCGGGCCGCAGATGGCCTCATTGGGCACCAATGGGGTTCATTGCGGGCAATTAATAAGACTACTGGGGGCGTGGGATGGTTCCCCGCGCCCCCTCCTCGCGTGTTTCCGGGTCGCCGGACAGGGCCTCGGCCAGCTCGTCGAGGGCGTCGAGCAGCAGCCCGGCGACGCGTGGCGCGACGCCCTCGCTGCCCGTTTGGGCGTCCCACCGTTCCCATACGGTGCGCAGGGCGCTCCAGTTCAGCGGGCCGCGTTCCCGTACGGCCTGGGTGGCGCGCTCCAGGCCGGGGCGCAGTTCGGCGGCGAACGCGGCGGCGCCGGCGGAGGGTTCGGTGTCCTGGGCGGGCAGATGGGCCTCCAGGATCATGGTGACCCGGCCCATGGTGGCGAGCGCGGTGCCGGCCGCCTTCGCCGCGCCCGGTGACAGTCCGCGGTGCCGCACCGGCTCCTTCTCGGCGCGGTCCTCGCTCTTCTCCCAGGCGACGCGGGCGGCACGGGCGTCCAGCAGGGCCTCGCGGACCTGCCGCGGCCGGCGTGCCGCGGGCCGGGCGCAGGCCTCCCATACGGCGAGCGCATAACGCCCGTTGGCGTCCAGCCAGTCGGCGAGCCGGTCGCGCAGCCGGGGCGTCTCCCAGGCGGGGAACAGCGCGTAGGAGAGCATCGCCAGCAGCCCGCCGACGAGGGTGAGCACGACGCGTTCCTGGACGGTCTGTTCCCAGCCGGCGCCGGCGATGCCCAGCAGGAAGACCACGTAGGCGGCCACGCAGGCCGAGGTCACCGAGAAGCCGGTGCGCATCAGCAGGTACATCAGCCAGACGCAGACCACGGCGAGCGCGGCGCTGACGTAGGCGCCGGGGTGCACCAGGGCCATCACCGTGCCCGCGACGGCGACGCCGACGAGGGTGCCGCAGAAGCGGGCCACGCCCCGGGAGTAGGTCTGTGCGAAGTCCGGGCGCATCACCATGACGGAGGCCAGCGGCGCCCAGTAGCCGTGGCCGAACGGCAGCGCGGTGCCCAGCAGGTAGCCGACGGCGGCGACCGCGGCCACCCGCAGGGCGTGCCGGAAGATGTGCGAGGACCAGCGGGCCTCACGGTGCAGGGAGCGCAGCGCGGCCGGTACGAGCCGGGGGACGCTGGGGCGCAGCAGGTGGCTGCCTTGTTCCCGCCCGCCCTGGCTGCCTTGTTCCCGCCCGCCCCGCCCACGTTCCGCCTCGGTGGTGGGGCGGGTGGCGCGTACCGGCTCGTCGGTGAGCTCGACGGCGTCGGCGAGCAGCGAGATCAGGCGGTAGGCGGAGCGCCGGGCGGGGCCGTGCAGCATCGGGCCGGTCGCCGGGACCTCCAGGGTGGCCATCGCCTCCGGCGGCAGCCGTACGGGGCGGGCGTGCCGTACGGCGTGGGCGACGGCGTCCAGGACGGTGGCCGCGGCGGCCAGCAGGTCGCGGGCGCGGTCGCGTTCGGGCCCCTCCAGGGGGGCGCCGACGACCGGGTCGGCCAGGGAGGCGAGGACCGGCCGGACGCGTTCGGCGAGGCCGCGCGGGCCGTGCAGCTGGACGGGGCGGCGGCGGGCCTGACGGGCGGTCACGGTGGCGGCGAGCCGGGCGTCCATCAGGGGCGCCGGGTCGAAGGGTGCGACGGGGTCGTGCCGCAGCCGGCGGGCGTAGTCGGCCTCGGCGGCCAGCGCGTCGGCGAGCGCATCACGCTGGGTGCCCCAGGGGCGGACCGGGAAGACGACGATCAGGGTGGCCTGGACGAGCCCGCCGAAGAAGATCAGCGCGGCGTGTTCCAGGGCGCCGAGGACGGACGTCGGCAGGGTGACGGTGACCAGCATGATCGCCACGGTCTGGGTGCCGGCCAGCCCGGAGACCGGGCCGATCGCCCAGGCCATGCCGGCCAGCAGGGTCCAGCCGGCGAGCAGCAGGACGAACGCCGCGACATGGGCGGCGGCCAGATAGCCGAGGAAGGTGGAGACCGCCAGCGCGCCGGCGACGACGAGCGCGAGCACCGGGCGCGGCCGCATGCTGCGCTGGAAGGTGACGATGCCGGAGGAGAACGCGCCGAAGGCGGAGGACACCGCGAGGGCGGGGTTGCCGCGCCACAGGCACAGGCCGATGACGAGGGCGACACCGGCCGTGCCGCGGACCGCGATCAGCGGGGTGAGCTTGGTCCGCTCGATGGTCAGCCCGGAGCGGGCGGCGTCCTTCAGGGCACGCGACCAGGTCATAACGAGAGGATACGGGGCAGAGAGAGCCGAAACGGGATGGCGGACGGACGGCGCCCCGGTGCGGCCCGGCGGGCCCGCCCCCGCGCGCGGACCCGCCGCGAGCGCCCCGCCCGCCGGGAAAATCCTGGTAAACCGCCCTTCCGGTGGGCGTAAAACATCGCAGGTCAGAAAGGGGAAGGCCGGATTCCGGGCTAGGGTGCGAGCAACCCGACACCCGCCGGGGGAAACCCGGGCGCGCCCCCGCGCCCTCTTGCTGGTCGGCCGGGACGCATCCCGGCAGGTTCGGCAAGGAGAAGGCCCGTGCGCAAAGCCCTGTTCCATCCGGTGGTCGCGTTGATCGCCCTGACCGTGCTCGTCACCACGGCCGGCTGCGGCACCAGCACCTCCCCGCCTTCCCCCGTACGCTTCGGCGGCGGCCCCAAGACGGGCGCCGCGCTGCACACCACGCCCCACGGGAAGCGCTCCCTGGTGCAGTGGCCCACCAAGCCGATCACCTTCCAGGAGGAGAGCCGGGTCGGCGGCGCCGGCGGCAACACCCCGATCGGCGTGACCACCCTGCACGGCCCGAAGTCCGGCTTCACCGGCAAGGTGTGGGTCTGGGCGCCGCCGGAGTACTACGAGAAGCGCAACGCCGACAAGGGCTTCCCGGTGATGGAGGCACTGCCCGGCGCGTACGGCTACCCCGTCAACTACTGGATCGGCTCCGACCTCAAGCTGGAGGAGAACCTCGCCCGGTGGTCGAAGAACGGCACCAGCCTGCCCTTCATCGTCGTCATGCCGGTCCTCAACCCCAACGACAAGCAGTACTACGACGGCAGCGACATACCCGGCCAGCCGAAGATCGGCACCTGGCTCAGCCAGGACGTGCCCGACCTCGTGCGGCAGAACTTCCGCACCCTCAAGACCCGTGACGCCTGGGCCATCATGGGCTCCTCCTCGGGCGGCTTCGCGGCCCTGAAGAACGTCCTGCAGAACCCGGGCACCTTCAAGGTGGCCATCCCCAACGGGCCGGACATCGTGCCCGATTCCCCGCTGTGGAACGGCCACGCCAAGGAGGAGCGGGACAACAACCCCGAGGAGCTGGCCCGCCGCCTGACGGCACGCGGCGGACCGGAGGTCTACCTGGCCTTCCAGGACGGCTCGAAGGAGTACACCGTGCTGCCGAAGGTCCGGAACTTCATCGCCCGGTACGGGCGCGGCCCGGTGCACACCCGGCTCCAGATAGTGCCGGGCGGCACGCACAGTGCGGCCACCTACGTGCAGGGCCTGGGCGAGGGCACCATGCGCTGGGTCAGCGCGCACATGCAGGGGCCGACCGCCTGATCACGGCGGCCGGGCCGTAGCGGTCCGGGGGCCGGGCCGGCCCCCGGACCCATCAGCGTCGGACCGTCACGACACCACGTCCTTGCGCGCGAACCCCCGGAACGCCAGCGCGACCAGCACCAGCGCGTACGCCACCGACACCGAAGCGCCCTGGAGCATCCCGGACCACTCCACCGTCGGCTGCAGGGCGTCCGCCCAGGCGTACTGCCAGTGGGCGGGCAGCACGTCCCGCCAGCCACCGAGGGCGGTGACCTGGTCGAGGACGTTGCCGACGATGGTCAGTCCGACGGCGCCGCCGACCGCGCCCAGCGGCGCGTCGGTGACCGTCGACAGCCAGAACGCCAGCGCCGCGGTGACCAGCTGGCCGACGAAGACATAGCCGACCACGACCGCCAGCCGCCCCACCGCGTCCCCCGCGGACAGCGCCCCGCCGGTGGGCAGTTGCAGCGGCCCCCAGCCGTACGCGGCGGTGCCCACGACCAGCGCGACCAGCGGCAGCAGCACCATCGCGGCGGCGCTGAACAGCAGCGCCACGGACAGCTTGGCCAGCAGCAGCCGGGCCCGCGGCACCGGCGCGGCGAGCAGATACCGCAGCGACGACCAGCTCGCCTCCGACGCGATCGTGTCACCGCAGAACAGCGCCACCGGCACCACCAGCAGGAAGCCCGCGGACACGAACAGCACGGTCGCGGCGAAATTCCCGCCGGAGGCGGTGGCGGCAGCCATCAGCGAGACCCGGCCGCCGCCGCGGGTGGCCGGGTCGCCGCCGATCGCGAACGCCGCCACCAGCACGAACGGCAGCAGCACCAGCACCGCGGCGACGACCAGGGTGCGGCGGCGCAGCAGCTGCCGGCGGGCCTCCACGCGCAACGGCAGGGTGCGGCGCGGCCGGTAGCCCGCCGCCCGCCCGTCCCCGGGCACCGGCCCCGGCCCCGTCTCGGTCGCAGTCGTGGCGTCTCCCCCGGCATCAGCGGCCATCGTGCGTCCCCTCCGGTCGGCGGTCATCGGGCGTCGCCTCCGATCAGGGTGAGGAAGGCGTCCTCCAGGCGGTGGTACGGGCCCACCCGGTCCACCGGGACGTCCAGCCGGACGAGTTCGGCCACCAGCCGCGGCGTACCGGCGGCGTCCGCCAGCCGCACCAGCAGCCCGCCGTCGGCGCGGACCGCCGAGGCGACACCCGGCAGCGCGGCCACCTTCTCCACCACGGCGTCGGTGACCTCCCCGGCGACCCCGACCAGCAGGGTGTCGCCGGAGCCGGTGATCTCGGCGACCGGACCGGCCTGCACCAGCCGCCCGCGGTCCATGACGACCAGATGCGTACAGCTCTGCTCGACCTCGGACAGCAGATGGCTGGAGACGATGACGGTCCGGCCGGCCGCGGCGTAACGGACCATCACCTCGCGCATCTCGCGGATCTGCGGCGGGTCCAGCCCGTTGGTCGGCTCGTCGAGGATCAGCAGGTCGGGCAGGCCGAGCATGGCCTGGGCAATCGCCAGCCGCTGCCGCATGCCCTGCGAGTAGGTGCGGACCGCGCGCTGCAGCGCCTCCCCCAGGCCGGCGATCGCCAGCGCCTCGTCCAGGTGCGCGTCCTCGGCGGGCCGGCCGGTCGCCTGCCAGTACAGCTCCAGATTGGCCCGGCCGGACAGATGCGGCAGGAACCCGGCGCCCTCGACGAACGCGCCGACCCGCGACAGCACCGGCGCACCCGGCCGCACCGCCTGCCCGAAGATCCTGACCTCGCCCTCGTCCGGCGCGATCAGGCCCATCAGCATCCGCAGCGTCGTCGTCTTCCCGGCACCGTTGGGCCCCAGCAGCCCCAGCACCTGCCCCCGCTCCACCCGGAACGACAACTCCCGCACGGCGTACCGGTCCTCGGACCCCGCGTACCGCTTGCTCAGGCCGCGGATCTCCAGCGGCACCCCGGTGAGCGCCGGATCGGGCGGGGGCGCCGCGGTCCGGCGGCGCGCGGTGAGCAGCAGCAGCCCGGCCAGCACGGCGGCCGCGGCGGGCAGCGCCCAGGTCCACGCCGGCAGCGGCGCGGCCGCGCTGCGCACCTGCGGCACGGTCGGCACGTCCAGCACCCCGCCGCCCTGCAACGACACGGTGTACGCGGTGGGTTCGGCCGGTGAGGCGTAGCCGAGGTCGGTGGCCGCCAGGACCAGCCGCATCCGGTGCCCGGCCGCGAACTCGTGGTCCGCGGCGGGCAGTCGCAGCCGCACCGTCCGGCCCGCGCGGGCGTCCGCGATGCGGTACGGGGCGACGAGCTGCGCGGGCAGCACCTGGCGGCGGCCGTCCGGTGCGACGTCGTAGAGCTTGGCGAAGAGCACCGCGTCCCGGGAGCCGGACCGTACCCGCACGGTCACCTCGGGGCGGCCGGTCAGCCGGACCGACGAGGACAGCGGCGCCGACTCGAACCGGGCGTACTGGCCGGGGAAGTCCAGCGACAGCCCGCCGGAACCGAGCGAGGAGAGATCACCGAGCGCCCCCACCCCGGGCACCGCGGAGATCGCCGGCGGCCCGGCGCCGGCCGGATTGCGGAAGGTCTGGGTGCGGCCGGTGAGCCGGATCCGCCGCGGGTCGTGCGCCAGCCCGGCGTACCGGTCCGCGCTCGCCCCGCGCAGCCGCACCGCGCCGTCGGTGGAGTCCACGCCCCCGGTACGGCTGATCCGGAACCCGGGGCCGGTGTCGGCGCCCTTGTCGCCCTTCAGGTAGCGGTCGAACCACGCCGCCGTACGGCCCGTCAGGCGGGCGGTCTCCCGGTCGCCGCCGTCGTGGCCGCCGGCGATCCAGTCGACCGCGACCGGCGCACCGTTGCGGCGGACCGCCCGCTGCACGGCATCGGCCTGGTCCAGGGTGAACAGCGAATCGGTCTGGCCCTGCATGATCAGGGTGGGGACCTTGATGCGGTCCCCGACGGCGGACGGACTGCGGGCGGCCAGCAGCCTGCGCGCCTCCGCATCGGGCCGGCCGGAGACCGCGGTCCGCTCGTACATCCGGCACAGCGCCGGCTCGAACCGGCCGCAGCCGCCGGAGGAGGCGGGCGGGGTGCGCGGCGCGCCGGTGGGGGCGCCGGACTGGCCGGTGGTGAAGAAGATCCCGGCCCACAGCTTCTTGAACACCCCGTGCGGGAAGAGCGCATCGGCGAGGTTCCAGTACGTGATCTGCGGGGCGATCGCGTCCACCCGCCGGTCGTACCCGGCGGCCAGCAGCGACACCGCCCCGCCGTACGAGGCGCCGGCCACGCCCACCCGGGGGTCGCCGGGCCGGTCCAGGCGCACCTCGGGCCGGCGGGCCAGCCAGTCGATCAGCCGGCGGGCGTCGGCGACCTCGCCGTCCGGGTCGTTCAGCCCGATCTTCCCGGTGGACCTCCCGAATCCGCGCGCCGACCAGGTCAGTACGGCATAGCCGTCCCTGGCCAGCCGCTCGGCCTCGGGGCGGACGTCGGCCTTGCTGCCGCCGAAGCCGTGGCCGAGCAGCACCGCGGGCCGCCGGCCGGACGCCGGGCCGGACGTGAAGAAGGAGGTGTCGATCCGCACCTTCTTCGTGCCGCCGGGACGTTCCGGCAGGGACAGCGTCCGGTCCTCGCGGTGCACCGCGGGCGCCGCGTCCGAGGAGGCCGCCGCCGCCCAGGTGCCGCCCCCCGCCAGCACGGCCAGCGCGCCGACGGCCGCGTACAGCCGCCGCCCGCGCAGCGCCGCACGCGACCGTGCCCGCCGCCCGAAACCTCGCAGATCCATACCGCGATCCTAGGTACGGGAGGGTGCGGGCGGCCGGTACCCCGGGGCGAACCCCGGGGCCTCCAGGGGGAGTACGATCCCGGCCCCGTCTACCACGGATGCGGTATGCGGACACGGACCGGGACGCTCGCCGCTGCGGGCCGCCGGCCGGTGCCGGGCCTCAGTACGGGGCGGGGCCGAAACCGCCCGGCGGCTGCGGCGGGTTGCCCGGCGGCGGCAGCTGCGGGCCGCCGGCCGGAGGACCGGGCGGCACCGGCGGCACCGGCGGCTGCCAGCCGGGCGCCGACGGCTGCCAGCCCGGCGCCGGCGGCTGCGGCGGGCCGGCCGGCGGGACGGGGCCGGGCACCCCGAACTGCGGCCCCGGAACCGGCGGATACCAGGCGGGGGCCACCGGCTCACCGCGCGCCATCAGCGCCAGCAGCGCCGCCGAACCCAACAGGTCCAGCAGCAGCTGCACATCGCCCAGGACGCTCAGGCCCGGCATCGACTCGTTCAGGGTGAACAGCGCGCCGTTGCCGGCCAGCCCGATCAGCGTCAGCACGGCGCCCGGCAGCGACACCACCGACAACCCGATCGCCAGGCCGCGCGCCGCACCGCCCCGCATCAGGCTGTTGAGCGCGGCCAGCGCGGTCAGGACCAGGAACACCAGCCCCGACCAGCCCGGCGCCAGACTCAGCAGCGACGGCAGCGCGCCCCGGCCGAGGTAGAGCATCTCGAAGGACCCGGTGCCGTTCTGCACCAGCATGTAGAGGTGCCAGACGACCAGGCACAGCGCCATCGCGCCGAGCAGCAGCCCGGCCACCACACCGGCCTGCCCGGCGGGCCGCAGCGG
Source organism: Streptomyces sp. NPDC048197 (assembly GCF_043202395.1). Lineage (NCBI taxonomy): Bacteria > Bacillati > Actinomycetota > Actinomycetes > Kitasatosporales > Streptomycetaceae > Streptomyces > Streptomyces sp. NPDC048197. The sequence continues at coordinate 110,409 of NZ_JBIDAJ010000020.1, read as the reverse complement.
CGGCTCACTGGGCTTCGGGCGGGGCCACGCCCGCATCCCGGCGAGCAGCACCACACCGGCGACGAGGGTCAGCAGGAACAGCAGACCGCTGCTGATGAACACCCCGTCGAAGGTCGAGGTGCTGGTCTCCGCGTGCTGGAACCACTTGTCGTCACTGGTGTGGTTGCCGACGCTGACGATCGCCTGCAGCGTCGTCGCGAAGGTCAGCGTCGTCGCCACCGCGAGCAGCCCGCCGGCCACCCGCTGCCCGGCGAACGCCGTGATCGCCGCCGCCAACTGCAGCAGCGCCAGCCCCAGATGGAACGGCGCGGTGACCTGGTTCAGGCCGGCGGGACGCTGGAAGGTCCAGAACCCCCACATCCCGTCGATACCGAACTCGCCCAGATCGACGGCCAGCCAGTACGCCGTGAACAGGAAGAAGAGCAGGCAGAACGCCCCGCCCGTGATGCGGGCGCCCTTGGCGAGCGCCATGGATGACTGCATTCGTCCCCCGTTGTCCCCGGTGCCCCGCCAACCCGGCGCGCCGCTCGTCCCATCACTGCGAGGGAGCACCGTAGCAATGCGCCGCGCCGCGGTCCGCCCCGGCCCGGACACAACCGGACCCCCCGCCGGGAACGGGCCGGCAGGGGGTCGGGTCATGCGGATTTGTCAGTGGTTGCTGGGGAAGCCCAGGTTGATCCCACCGTCCGACGGGTCCGGCCAGCGGGTCGTGACGACCTTGCCGCGGGTGTAGAAGTGCACCCCGTCGTTGCCGTAGATGTGGTGGTCGCCGAAGAGCGAGTCCTTCCAGCCACCGAACGAGTGGTAGCCCACCGGCACCGGGATCGGCACGTTCACGCCGACCATGCCGGCCTCCACCTCCAGCTGGAAGCGGCGGGCCGCGCCACCGTCCCGCGTGAAGATCGCGGTGCCGTTGCCCCACGGCGAGTTGTTCATCAGCGCGATCGCCTCGTCGTACGTCTCCACCCGCACGACCGACAGCACCGGGCCGAAGATCTCGTCACGGTAGGCGTCCATCTCCGGCGTGACGTTGTCCAGCAGCGAGACGCCGATCCAGTGGCCGTCCTCATGGCCCTCGACGGTGTAGCCCGTGCCGTCGATGACCACGTCCGCGCCCTGCGCCGCGGCACCCGAGACGTAGGAGGCGACCTTGTCGCGGTGCGCCTTCGTGATCAGCGGGCCCATCTCGGACGCCGGGTCGTCGCCCGGGCCGATGCGCAGCTTGTCGGCGCGCTCCTTGATCTTGCCGATCAGCGGGTCCGCGGTGTCCCCCACCGCGACGACCACGGAGATCGCCATGCAGCGCTCACCGGCCGAACCGTACGCGGCGTTGATCGCCGAGTCCGCGGCCAGGTCCAGATCGGCGTCCGGCAGCACCAGCATGTGGTTCTTCGCGCCGCCCAGCGCCTGGACCCGCTTGCCGTTCGCCGTACCGGTGGTGTGGATGTACCGGGCGATCGGCGTGGAACCGACGAACGAGACCGCCGCGACGTCCGGGTGCTCCAGGATCGCGTCCACGGCCACCTTGTCGCCGTTGACGACGTTCAGCACACCGTCCGGCAGACCCGCCTCGGCCGCCAGCTCCGCCAGCTTGAACGCCGCGCTCGGCACCTTCTCGCTCGGCTTCAGCACGAAGGTGTTCCCGCAGGCGATCGCGACCGGGAACATCCACATCGGCACCATCGCCGGGAAGTTGAACGGCGTGATGCCCGCCACCACACCCAGCGACTGGCGGATCGACGCCACGTCCACCCGCGTGGACACCTGCGTGGACAGCTCGCCCTTCAGCTTCTCCGGAATGCCGCAGGCCAGCTCGATGATCTCCAGACCGCGGGCGACCTCACCGAGCGCGTCCGAATGCACCTTGCCGTGCTCGGCCGTGATCAGCCGGGCCAGCTCCTCCCGGTGCGCGTCGACCAGCTCGCGGTACTTGAACAGCACCGACGTGCGCTTCGCCAGGGAACTGGTGCCCCACGTCGCGAACGCCTCCTTCGCGGCACGCACCGCCGCGTCCACCTCACCGGCCGAGGCGAAGGCGACCTGCTTCTCCTGGGCGCCGGTGGCCGGGTTGTAGACCGGACCGAAGTTGCCGGAGACGCCCTCGACGGGCTTACCGCCGATCCAGTGGCTGATGGTCTTCATGCGAGGGGCCTTTCTGGGGTGACGACTTCGCTGTGACGACTTCGCTGTGACGATGCGGGCTGTGGACGATGCGGGCTGTGACGAGGACAAACGCGGGTCACAGGTGGCGGCGGCGCCCGGCGGCCTGCCGGTCGTACGCCGCACGCGCGGCGACCGCCGCCGGACGCGTCGCGGTCTCGGCAACAGGAACATCCCACCAGGCCTGCGCCTCCGGCGCGCCCGGCACAGTGTCAGCCGTTTCGGTCTCGACATAGACACATGTGGGCCGGTTCGCGCCACGCGCCTCGGCCAGCGCCGCCCGCAGCTCACCGACCGTCGCGGCGCGGATCACCCGCATCCCGAGCGAGGCGGCGTTCGCGGCCAGATCCACCGGCAGCGGCGCCCCCGTGTACGTACCGTCCCCGGCCCGGAAGCGGTACGCCGTCCCGAACCGCTCCCCGCCGGTCGCCTCGGACAACCCGCCGATCGACGCATAACCGTGGTTCTGCACCAGCACGATCGTGATGTTGATGCCCTCCTGCACCGCGGTGACGATCTCCGTCGGATTCATCAGATACGTACCGTCGCCGACCAGCGCCCACACCGGCCGGTCCGGCGCGGCCAGCCGCACCCCGATCGCCGCCGGGATCTCGTAGCCCATGCAGGAGTACCCGTACTCCAGGTGGTACTGCCGCCGGGACCGGGCCCGCCACAGCTTGTGCAGATCACCCGGCAGCGACCCGGCCGCGTTGATCACGATGTCGGACTCGTCCACCAGCGCGTCCAGCGCCCCCAGCACCTGCGTCTGGGACGGCCGCGCCGACGCGTCCGCGGCACCGTACGCCGCGTCCACCCGCCGCTCCCACTCCTCCTTCGCCGCCCCGTACGCCGCCTCGTACTCCTTCTCCACCCGGTGCCCGGCCAGCGCGTCCGTCAGCGCCGCAAGACCCGCCCGGGCATCGGCGACCAGCGACAGCGCACCCAGCTTGTGGGAGTCGAACGCGGCGATGTTGAGGTTGACGAACCGCACGCCCGGCTCCGCGAACAGCGTCGCCGACGCGGTCGTGAAGTCCGTGTAGCGGGTGCCCACGCCGATCACCAGATCCGCCTCACGGGCCAGCGCATCCGCCGTCGCCGTACCGGTGTGCCCGATCCCGCCCACGTCACACGGGTGGTCATGGCGCAGCGACCCCTTCCCGGCCTGGGTCGACGCCACCGGGATCCCGGTCGCGTCGGCGAACGCCCGCAGCGCCTCCTCCGCCTCCGAGTGGTGCACCCCGCCACCGGCGATCAGCAACGGCCGGCGGGCACCGCGGACCGCCCGCACCGCCTCCGCCAGCGCCGCGGCGTCCGGCGCCGGCCGCGGCACCCGCCACACCCGGTCGGCGAAGAACTCCTCCGGCCAGTCGTACGCCTCCGCCTGCACGTCCTGCGGCAGCGCCAGCGTGACCGCCCCGGTGTCCACCGGATCGGCCAGCACCCGCATCGCCTGCATCGCCGCCGGAATCAGCGCCTCCGGCCGGGTCACCCGGTCGAAATACCGCGACACCGGACGCAGCACGTCATTGACCGACACATCACCGGCGTACGGCACCTCCAACTGCTGCAGCACCGGCTCCGCGGGCCGGGTGGCGAAGGTGTCACCCGGCAGCAGCAGCACCGGCAGCCGGTTCACGGTGGCCAGCGCCGCGCCCGTGACCAGGTTCGTCGCGCCCGGCCCGATGGACGTGGTCACCGCGTGCGCGGACAGCCGGTCGCACTGCCGGGCGTAACCGACCGCGGCATGCACCATCGCCTGCTCGTTACGGCCCTGCAGATACGGCAGCGCCGTACCGGACTCCAGCAGCGCCTGGCCGACACCGGCGACATTGCCGTGGCCGAAGATGCCCCAGCAGGCACCGATCAGCCGCTGCCGCCGGCCGTCCCGCTCGGTGTACTGGTGGGCGAGGAACTCGACCAGGGCCTGCGCGACGGTCAGGCGGCGGGTCGTCGGGGCGGCGTTCATCAGACGTCTCCTACGGGCGCGTCGTAGAGCGGAAGGCGGGGGTCGACGGGCTGGTCGGGCCAGGTGTCACGGATCCAGCCGTGCTCGGGGTGGTCACAGATCAGCCACTCCCGCTCCTCCCCCGGGCCGGCCATCACATTGAGGTAGTACATGGCGTGGCCGGGCGTCGCGATCGACGGCCCGTGCCAGCCGTCCGGGATCAGCACCGCGTCGCCGCCCCGCACCTCGGCGAGCACGTCCGTACCGCGGCCCTGCCCGGACGGGCTGACGCGCTGGTAGCCGACGCCCTCCGTGCCGCGCGCGGACGCGATCTCGAAGTAGTAGATCTCCTCCAGCTCGGACTCCACGCCCGGGCGGCACTCGTCGTGCTTGTGCGGCGGGTACGACGACCAGTTGCCGCCCGGGGTGAGCACCTCCACCGCGATCAGCCGGTCGCACTCGAACGTGCCGGCCGCGGCGAAGTTGTTCACCTGCCGCGAGCAGTTCCCGCGGCCGCGCAGCTCCACCGGCACCTCGGAGGCGGCACCGTAACGGGCCGGCAGCGTCAGCTCGCACCGGGCCCCGGTCAGCGCGAACCGCCCACCGCCGTCGCTCGCGATCCCCACCTGCGCGTCCCGCGGCACATACGCGAAGTCCGTGACCCCACTGAACACGCTGTCCCGGCCGAGCAGTTCGAACTCCTCCCCGTTGTCCACCACGACCGTGCACCCACCGGACAACGGCAGCACGATCCACTCGCTGTCCCCGGTGTCGAACGCGTGGTGCCCCCCGGCAGCCAGCTCCAGGACCCGCAACGAGGAATACCCCCAGCCGGCCCGCTCCGGGTCGATGTCCACGGCATAGGGCCCGCGCGCGGCTTCACCGGCTTTGAGGTGGAAGCCGGCGCCGGTACCGGGCGCGGCCTGGGGGCGGGACCCGGCCTTCGAGGGAATTTCAGCACTCATGTCTCAAGTCTCCTGCGGATATCGCGGCGTTTACAGCAGGCGGCGTTTACAGCAGGCCGACGGCGGTGTCCACGGCGGCCGCGACATCACCGTCGGCCGGATAGAGCAGCGACCGCCCGACGACCAGGCCCTGCACCGTCGGCAGCCGCAGCGCCTTGGCCCACTTCTCGTACGCGGCCTCCTGCTCCCGGACGGTCGAGCCGATGTCACCGCCGAGCAGCACGGTCGGCAGCGTGGTGGCCCCACAGACCCGCGCCATCTCCTCCGGGTCGTCGGTGACCGGCAGCTTCAGCCAGGTGTACGCGGAGGTGCCGCCGAGGCCGGAGGCGATGGCGACGGAGCGGATGACCGCCTCCGGGCTGAGGTCGTTGCGGACCCTGCCGTCTATTCGGGACGACAGGAACGGCTCGACGAATACGGGCAGTTGCCGCTCGGCCATCGCGTCGATGGCGCGGGCAGTGGCCTCCATCGTGGTCAGCGACCCGGGATCGTCGTAGTCGATGCGGAGCAGCAGCTTCCCCGCGTCGAACCGGAGCCGGGCCAGATCCTGCGGCCGGTGCCCGGTGAACCGGTCGTCCATCTCGAACGACGCGCCGGCGATCCCGCCGCGGTTCATCGAGCCCATCACCACCTTGCCCTCCAGGGCACCGAGCAGCAGCAGGTCCTCCAGGATGTCCGCGGTGGCCAGCACCCCGTCCACCCCCGGCCGCGACAGCGCCAGCACCAGACGTTCGAGCAGGTCCAGGCGGTTGGCCATGGCCAGCCGCCGGTCACCCACGGCGAGCGCGCCGCGGGCCGGGTGATCCGCGGCCACGATCATCAGCCGCCCGCTGTCACCGATGAGCGGCCGACGGGTACGGCGGGCGGCGGCCTCCGCCACCGCTCCGGGCTGCCGCGCCCGCAACGTCGCGAGATCACTGATCCGAGTGGACAAGGGTCAACTCACCTTCTGGGGGCGGGGCGGGGTGGGGAGGAGCGGATGGGAGGGACAGCGGGGGCGGCGGGGCGAGGAGCAGGAAAGGGGATGAGCAGCTCACCGGTGGGCAAACACCTCACCGGCCGGCGAGGAACTCCTCGACCTCCTCCCGCGTAGGCATCGCGGAGGAACAGGCGAGCCGGGAGGCAACGATCGCCCCGGCCGCGTTCGCGTACCGCATCATCGGCTCCAGCTCCCAGCCGGAGAGCAGGCCGTGGCACAGCGCCCCGCCGAACGCGTCCCCGGCACCGAGCCCGTTGACGACCTCGACCGGGGTCGGCGGCACCTCGGCGACCCGGCCGTCCCGGTGCACGGCCAGCACCCCCTTGGGTCCCTGTTTGACCACGGCCAGCTCGACGCCCATGTCCAGCAGCGCCTGCGCACACGCCTTGGGATCGCGCAGCCCGGTGGCGACCTCGGCCTCGTCCACATTCCCGACCGCCACGGTGGCGTGCCGCAGCGCGGCCTCGTAATACGGCCGGGCGGCGGCCCTCGCCGCGGCGCCGGTCGCCCCGCCGTCCCCGGAGGCGCCCCCCTCACCGCCCCAGAACATCGGCCGCCAGTCGAGGTCGAAGACGGTCGGTCCGGGGGCGCCCGCACCGGCCCCGGCGCCTGCCTCGGCGCGGGCCTCCAGCGCGGCGAGGGTGGCGCAACGGCTCGGCTCCTCACACAGCCCCGTACCGGTGACCCAGAAGATCCGCGCGGCGGCGATCGCCTCCCGGTCCAGCTCCTCCGGGTGGATGACGAGGTCAGGGGCCTTGGGGCGCCGGTAGAAGTACAGGGGGAAGTCGTCCGGCGGGAAGATCTCGCAGAAGGTCACCGGGGTGGGACAGGCCGCGACCGGCGTCACCCACCGGTCGTCCACCCCGAACTCCCGCAGCGCCTGGTGCAGGAACTCCCCGAACGGGTCCTTGCCGGTCCGGCTGATGACCGCGCTGCGCCGCCCGAGCCGGGCAGCCGCCACCGCGACGTTCGCGGCCGAGCCCCCCAGGAACTTCCCGAAGGTCTCCACCTGCGCCAACGACACCCCGGTCTGCAGCGGATAAATGTCCACCCCGATCCGGCCCATCGTGATCAGGTCGTACGACTCGGTCATACACGCCCCTCCAGATCAGCGCGCCACATCCGACACCTCAGCAGGACCGGGTTCTGCCCTCCCGTCCGAGGAAAGGTCTAACGGTGACCCTCAGACCCTGTCAACAGTTTGTCCTTACATACTGACGTCAAAGCGAACCCCTCAACCCCCGACCAAGCCCCCACTCACCCCACAAGTCCTTACGTCCTTATGTCAGGACGAAGTCTTGACACTCCCCGGGGCGACAGAGAGGCTGTGCCCCACAACCCCACCCCGCGCCTTCCCGGTCACCGCCGACCGGCGAGAGGAGAGCCGCAGCATGCCCGCACGCCATGCCGCCCCGCCCGTCCTGGACCGCCTCCGCATCGGTTCGGCCCCCGACTCGTGGGGAGTCTGGTTCCCCGACGACGACCAACAAGTGCCCTGGCAACGCTTCCTCGACGAGGTCGCCGAGGCCGGCTACGAGTGGATCGAACTCGGCCCGTACGGCTACCTGCCCACCGACCCCGCCGTCCTCCGCGACGAGGTCGCCCGCCGCAACCTCAAGGTCTCGGCCGGCACGATCTTCACTTCCCTGCACCACGGCCCGTCCGTATGGGACAAGACCTGGGCCCACGTCTCCGAGGTCGCCACCCTCACCCAGGCCATGGGCGCCGGGCACCTCGTCGTCATCCCGTCGTTCTGGCGGGACGACAAGACCGCCGAGGAACTCGAACCGCGCGAGCTCACCGTCGAGCAGTGGAAGCACCTGACGACGGGCATGGAGCGCCTGGGCAAGCGGGTGCGCGACGAGTTCGGGCTCGACATCGTCGTCCACCCGCACGCCGACACCCACATCGACACCGAGGAGCACGTCGAGCGCTTCCTCCACGTCACCGACTCCGACCTGGTCAACCTGTGCCTGGACACCGGCCACTACGCCTACTGCGGCGGCGACAGCGTCAAGCTGATCCGCACCTACGGCGAACGGATCGGCTACCTGCACCTCAAGCAGGTCGACCCGGACATCCTCAGCGACGTCGTCGCCACGGGCACACCCTTCGGCCCGGCCGTCCAGCAGGGCGTGATGTGCGAACCACCGCTCGGTGTGCCCGCGCTGCCGCCCGTCCTGGAAGCCGCGCAGGCGCTGAACGTCGATCTCTTCGCCATCGTCGAGCAGGACATGTACCCCTGCCCGCCCGACCGCCCGTTCCCCATCGCCGAACGCACCCGCCGCTTCCTGCGCTCCTGCGGCGCCTGACGGCGCGAACCACGGGTGCCGAGGGGCTCTGGCGCGCCAGGGCGCCTCGGGCAGGCAGTGACAGAAATCCTGAGGACGGCATGGACGACGACATGGAGGGTGGCATGGAGGACAGGATGAGTGAGCTGAGTGACGTGGGTTCCCGGGGGACGCTCGGGGTGGCGGTTGTCGGTACCGGGCGGATGGGGGCGGACCATGTGCGGCGGATCAATGAGGTGATCAGTGGGGCCCGGGTGGCGGCGGTGGCGGACATCGACGCGGCGCGGGTGAAGCATCTGGCGGACGGCATCGAGGGCTGCACCCCGTACACCGATCCCGCCGCCGCCATGGACGACCCGGCCGTCGATGCGGTGCTGATCGCCTCGCCCGGTCCCGCGCACGAGGCGGCGCTGCTGGAGACGTTCGCGCGCGATCTGCCCGTGCTCTGCGAGAAGCCGCTGACGCCGGACGCCGCGTCCGCGCTGCGTGTGCTGGAGGCCGAGCAGGCGCTGGGGCACCGCCGCGTACAGGTGGGCTTCATGCGTCGTTACGATGCGGACTATCGGAGCCTCAAGTCGCTTCTCGCGCAAGGGACTTACGGGCGTCCGTTGATGTTGCACAACCGGCACCGGAATGCGGACACGCCGCCCGGCTTCACCAACGCGATGATGATCAACGACTCGGTGGTGCACGAGATCGATGTGACGCGCTGGCTGCTGGACGACGAGATCACCGCGGTACGCGTGCTGCGTCCCGGCCCCACCGGAAACGCGCCCGAGGGGCTCAGCGACCCGCAGCTGGTGCTCTTCGAGACCGCGGGCGGCCAGGTCGTGGACACCGAGATCTTCGTCAACTGCGGTTTCGGCTACCAGGTCAGCTGCGAGGCGGTCTGCGAGGGCGGCACCGCCCGGATCGGTGACGACCGCGGCGTCTTCAGCAACACCGCCGGCCGCTGGGGCGGCGCCATTCCGCCCGGTTTCGTGGAGCGCTTCGAGGACGCGTACGACCGGCAGGTGCAGCTCTGGGTGAACGCGACCCGGCGCGGCGAGGTCGAGGGCCCCAGTTGCTGGGACGGCTATGCCGCGGCGGCGGTCTGCGAGGCCGGGGTACGGGCCCAGGTCACCGGTGAGCGCGTCGCGGTGGAGCTGGTCGAGCGGCCGGCGATGTATCGCTGAGCCGTCGGCCGCAGGCGTACATGGGCCCGTCGTGCCCGTCTCCGCGCACCACCCGCCCCCGCCTCGCCCCGCCCCGCGTACTCGTACCCCCACCCGGAGCCGTACCGAAAGGCCCCACTTTTCATGTATGTCGCACCCCTGTCCGTAGCGCGTGTCGTGCCCGTTCCGTTTCGGCTCATACGGGGGGCGGTTCAGGGGGATGCGGATGCGGTCCCTGTCGCCGGGGTCCCCGCGCGGGTGGCCTGCGTGGTGCGGCGGGGATGATGAGGAGCGTTCCGACCAGCCAGGTGGCGTCCGCCGGTCAGCGTCCTGCCGTGCGGGACCAGAACGCCCGGAAAGCCCGGCGCTTCATCGTCGGCATTGCTGCCATCGCCGCCCTCGGGGGCGCCCTGTTCGGCTACGACACCGGGGTGATCTCCGGCGCGCTGCCCTTCATGGAGGCGCATTTCGGTCTGACGTCGCTGGGTGAGGGGGTCATCACCAGTGCCCTGTTGATCGGCGCGGCGTTCGGTTCGCTGATCGGCGGGCGGATGTCCGATGCGCTGGGCCGGCGCAATGCGCTGCTGTGGGCCGGTGCGGTGTTCATCGGGGGTGCGGTGGCCGTCGCGCTCTCCCCCACGGTGCCGTTCATGACGGTGGCGCGGTTCGTGCTGGGGCTGGCCGTCGGCAGTGCCTCCGTGATCACCCCGCTGTATCTGTCCGAGGTCGCGCCTGTGCACATCCGGGGCCGTCTGGTCTCGTTCAACTCCCTCATGATCGTCAGCGGGCAGTTGCTGGCGTACCTCCTGAACGCGGTGCTGGCGCAGTGGGCGGCCTGGCGCTGGATGCTGGGGCTGGCCGCGCTGCCCGCGGTGGCGCTGTTCGCCGGGCTGTTCTTCCTGCCCGACACGCCGCGCTGGTACATCAGCAAGGGGCGGCAGGAGGACGCGGCGCGGGTGCTCGGCCGTACGCTGCCGGCCGAGGACGTGGCCGCCGAGCTGGCCCGGATCGACCACGCCCGCTGCCTGGAGGCGGACGCCCGGCGTGGCGCCTGGCGGGAGCTGCGTACGCCGTGGGTGCGGCGGCTGCTGCTGGTCGGCATCGGGCTGGCGGCGGTGCAGCAGATCACCGGTGTCAACGCGGTGGTGTACTTCGCGCCGAAGATCCTGGCCTCGACCGGTCTGGGCACCGGTGCCGCCATTACGGCCACGATCGCCGTCGGGGCCGTCTCCGTAGTGGCCACGGCGATCGGGATGTCCCTGATCGACCGGGTCGGCCGGCGGCCCCTGCTGCTGTGCGGGCTGGTGGGGATGACGGTGGCGCTCGCGCTGCTGGGGGCGTCCTTCCACCTCCCGCACTCGCCGGCCGTGAGCGTGCTGGTGCTGGGGCTGATGGTGCTGTACATGGCGTTCATGCAGGCCACCCTGAACACCGGCGTGTGGTTGCTGCTCGCCGAGATGTTCCCGCTGAGGGTGCGCGGACTGGCCATGGGTGCCGCGGTGTTCGTGATGTGGATGGTCAACTTCGCGGTGGCGCTGGTCTTCCCGGTGCTGCTGGACGCGGCCGGCGCGAGCAGCACGTTCTGGTTCTTCGGGGCGATGTGTGTGCTGTCGTGGGTCTTCTGCCGGCGTTACGCCCCGGAGACGAAGGGGCTGGCCCTGGAGGATCTTGAGCACGAGCTGCGGAGGGCGGCGGGCGAGTAGGGGGATGGTCGGGGGCGAGTCGCGGCCCACGGGGCCGACGGGGCCCACGGGACGTACACGGAGTACGGCGTTCCTCCCTCCCGTCACATACGCACACAGAAGTACGGCGTGCGTCACGGCTGTCACAGTTCTCCGGGCCTTCGGTCACAACCGTTCGACAGCCCCTCGCCGGTGGTCACCGAGAGTCGTTGTCCGGGCACAGGCTCAGTGATCACCAGGCCGTGCGCGGCCCCGGCCGGCTCACCCCGGGCCGGCCCTGCGTGCGGCGCTCAGGAGGTGGCAGAGATGACCGACCGCAGGCTCTGGTCGTACAAGGAGATCGCGGCACACATCCAGGTGCAGCCGGACACCGTGCGCTCGTACCGCAAGCACGGGCTGCTGCCCGAACCGGATCTGGTGGAGGGCGGGAAACCGTACTGGTTCGCGGACACGGTCAGAACGTGGGTGGCGCAGCGGCCGGGCCGGGGCGGCCGGTAGTGAAGCCACCTGAAGCGGTACGGGCGGGTCGGCCGGCTGCCGGCAGAGGTCCCCCGTGAGACCCGGAGGTCCCCCGCGACACCCGGCCGCGTGGCTACGATCGAGGTATGGCCCTCACTCCCCAGGCCGCCGCCGCGCCGGACCGGGCCGCCGCCGCGCCCGCGCGGGTCGCGGTGATCGGGGCCGGTGCGATCGGCGGGTATGTCGCCGCCCTCGCCCGGTGGGCGGGTCTGGACGTCACGCTGTGCGTCCGCAGTCCGTTGCGTGACCTCGCCGTCGAGAGCGGCGGCGAGGTCCGGGCCGCGCCGGTGCGGATCGTCACCGATCCGGCGCGGGTGGCGCCGGTCGACTGGGTGCTGCTGACCACCAAGGCGCAGGACACCGCGAGCGCCGAGGGCTGGCTGCGGCGGCTGTGCGGCCCGGACACCGCCGTCGCGGTGCTGCAGAACGGCCTCGACCAGGAGGCGCGGGTGGTGCCGCTGGTTCCTCCGGGGACCGCGATCCTGCCGACCGTGGTCTACATCTCCGCGGAGCGCATCGCGCCCGGGCGGGTCCGGCACCATGTCGCCAGTGAACTGCATGTTCCCGAGGGCCCGTTGGCGGACCGGTTCGCCGCGCTGCTGGCCGGTTCGGGGCTGCGGGTGCATCCGGTGCCGGACTTCACCACGGCCGTGTGGCGCAAGCTGTTCACGAACCTCGCGGCGAACCCCCTCACGGCGCTGCTCCAGCAGCGGATCGGTGTCTTCGCGGATCCGGAGATGGCGGCGCTCAGCCGCGATCTGCTGCGGGAGGCGGCGGCGGTGGCCCGCGCGGAGGGGGCGGACATCGGTGAGGCGGACATCGCGCGGACGCTGGAGCTGTACGCGCACGCGCCTCCGGACGGTGGTTCGTCGATGCTGTACGACCGGCTCGCGGGTCGTCCGCTGGAGCACGAGTACCTCACCGGCGCGGTGGTGCGGGCGGCCGGACGGCACGGCATCGCGACGCCGTTGAACCGGATGCTGCTGGTGCTGTTGCGGGCGGTGGACCGCGAGCTGCGGGCCGGGCGGCAGGCGTAGGGGACGCCGGCGTGCCGTGGTCAGCCGGGTGTCATACGGCTCCGGTGGGCGTCAGGTGGCTCCGGGCGGCGCCGTGGATCCTCTGATCTCCAGTTCCGGGGCGACGAGTTGGTGGTCCGCCGGCGGGTTCGTGCCGGTGGTTGCGTCCTTGTTCGCCATGCGGTCCAGGAGGCAGCGGGCGGCCCGCCGGCCGACGTCGTGGCTGGCGTTGTTGACGGAGGTCAGCCAGAGGTGGCGGATGCGGGCGAGGTAGGTGTTGTCGTAGCCGACGAGGGAGAGGTCGACGGGAACGGTCAGCCCGAGTTCCTGGGCCGCGGAGAGGGCGCCGACGCCGGAGATGTCGTTGAACGCGAAGACGGCGGTGGGGCGTTCGGTGCGGCGGGCGGGGTTGAGGAGGCGTACGGCGGCGCGGTAGCCGCCCTCCTCCGTGCCGTCGGCGTGCTCCACCGCGGCGGTGGTGTGGAGGCCGTGGGCGCGGACGGCGGCCTCGAATCCGCGGCGGCGCAGTGCGCCGACCAGGCCGCGGCCGGCGATGTGGGCGATCCGCCGGTGGCCGAGGGAGATCAGGTGCTCGGTGGCGAGCCGGGCGCCGCGTTCGTCGTCGTTGGCGACGATGTCGACGTGCGGGAGCCGGGGTTCGTGGTTGCCCGCGATGACGGTGGGCAGCCGTTCGGCGATCTCGGCGAGGCCGTCGGTGTCGGGGAGGGTGCCGACGACGACGAGGCCGTCGACCCGGAGTTCCTGGAAGGTGCGGGCGACATCCTGGCCGGTGCGCCGGTCGAGCCGGCCGTCGGCCATCAGCATGCGCAGGCCGTGGGCGTGGAGGACGGAGTTCAGGCCGTCGAGGAGGTCGACGAACCAGGGGTTGCGCAGGTCGTTCAGCAGGACGCCGACGGTGTGGGTGCGGCGTGCGACGAGGCTGCGGGCGGCGGCGTTGGGCCGGTAGCCGAGCTCGTCGATGGCGTCCAGGACGGCCCGCCGCTTGGTGTCGCTGACCCGCGGTGAGTCCTGGAGAACGAGCGAGACCAGGGATTTGGAAACGCCGGCGCGTTCGGCGACGCTGCGGATCGTCGGGGGCCGGGGCCGGCCGGCGGCTGTCCGAGGGCCGTCGTCGCGCTCGTTGGAACGTTCCATGGACCGGGATCCTGTCATCGCCGCAGGTGGCCGTCAACGCCCGGACGGCGGGCCGGCCTTCGGCCTCCCTGCGGGCCGCCATTCGGCCTGCGGAAAGGGTTGACATGCGGACATCCGGACATGCAGGGTGCGCGGAACGGCCGCCGTTGGACCGTTCCAACGGGTGCTTCGCCCGGACGCTCCGGCGACGGCCGTCACCGCCACCTCCTGGAAGGACCGAGAAGTGAAGATCGGCCTCATCGGCACGGGGCGCATCGGCGCGTTCCACGCCAAGACCCTTCAGCAGGTTCCCGGCGTCACCGACCTGGTGGTCGCGGATGCCGACCCGGCGCGGGCCGCGTCGCTGGCGAGGACGCTGGGCGTGCGCGCGGCCGCGGGCATCGGCGAGCTGTACGCGGACGGCCTGGACGGGGTGGTGATCACCGCCGCGACCAGTGCGCACGCGGCCCTGATCCATCAGGCGCTGGACGCCGGTGTGCCGGTCTTCTGCGAGAAGCCGGTGGCCCTGGACGTGGCGGGCACGATCGGCGTCGTGGAGCGGGCGCAGGCGGGCTCGGTGCCGGTCCAGATCGGCTTCCAGCGGCGCTTCGACGCGGGCTACCGGGCCGCCCGTGCGGCGCTGCGCTCGGGCGAGCTGGGCTGGCTGCACACGCTGCGCGCCTGCACCAGCGACCAGAGCCCGCCGCCGGCCGGGTACATCCCCACGTCGGGCGGGCTGTTCCGGGACTGCTCCATCCATGACTTCGACGTGCTGCGCTGGCTCACCGGCCGCGAGGTGGTCTCGGTCTATGCGCAAGGGTCCAACCGCGGGGCGTCCTTCTTCGCCGACGGCGACGACGTCGACACCTGTGCGGCGCTGCTGCGGTTCGACGACGACACCCTGGCGACGGTCACCGCGACCCGCTACAACGGCGCGGGGCACGACGTCCGCCTGGAGGTGTGCGGGTCGCGGGGTGCCCGGATCGTGGGGCTCGACGACCGGGCGCCGCTGCCGTCCGCGGAGCCGAAGCTGTCCTGGCGTCGGGCGGCCGCCCCGTACGCGACGTTCATGGAGCGCTTCCAGGAGGCGTACGTCACCGAGCTGGGGGTCTTCACCGAGGTGGCCGCGGGGCGGGCGGCGAACCCGTGTCCGCCCGCGGAGGCGCTGGAGGCGCTGTACGTGGCCGAGGCGTGTGAGCGGTCCCGACGGTCCGGTGCGCCGGTGGCGCTCGCCGAGGTCCGCGCTACGGGCGGTCCGGCAGGCCCGAGCGGTCGGGCGGACGCGGGCACGGCGGGCGGGGCGCGGTAGCCGCGCGGCGGGCCGCCCGGCGGTGGCCGGCCCACTGGAGGGCGGTGGCGGTGGCGGCGACCGCGCAGGAGACGCCCAGGCCGATGGCGGCGGCGTACAGGGGGCGGCCGGCGGTGGCGGCGCCGAGGTAGCCGAGGCCGACCGAGTACGCCGCCCAGGTGGCCTCGGCGATGCCGGCGCCGAGGAGGTACTTGGGCAGCGGATAGCGCAGGATGCCGGAGGCCAGTGCGCCGGCGATCCGGCCGCTGGGGAGGAACCGTACGGCGATCACGAACGGGACGCCGTGGCGCTCGATGCGCCGGGAGGTGCGGTCCAGGAGTGCGCTGCGGCGGGGGTTGCGGCGCATCCAGTCCCGTACGGGGCCGCCGAAGCGGCGGGCGGCGAGGAACATCAGCACATCCCCGGCCAGGGCGCTGCCCGCCACGGTGAGGAGGACGAGGGGCAGGAAGAGCGCGCCCCGGGAGGCGAGGACACCGGCGGAGACGAGCAGGGCGGAGTTGGGGACGAGGGGCGGCAGGGTGGTGAGCGCCAGCAGGGCGTAGAAGGCGAGTACGGCCATGTGCCGCCTCCTCGGATCGACTCCGCGTCCGTATCCCAAGGCTGACGCGTGGCGGGGTGCACGGCAACGTGACGGGGGTGCGGCCGCCGGGGATCGGCGTGCCCCCGCTTGGATCCATACCCCCTAGGGGTATAGGGTGACCGAGGTCGGTCGAAGCTCGGACAGAAGCTCGGATCATCTGCCCCACGAGGAGAACCCATGACTGAGAACAGCTCCTGCTGCACCCCGGAAGGCTCCTGCCACTCCGGCACCGCCGGCACCGCCGAGGTCGAGGGCGTCACGGTGACCACGACGTACCAGGTCACCGGCATGACCTGTGGGCACTGCGAGGGCGCGGTGTCGTCGGAGATCTCGGAGATCCCGGGCGTGAGCGCGGTGCAGGCGGTCGCGGCGACCGGGCTGGTAACGGTCACCTCGAAGGCGCCGCTGGACGAGGAGGCGGTGCGGGCGGCCGTCGACGAGGCGGGTTACGAGCTGGTGGGCCGGGCGGCCTGATTCCGGTTCGCCGGTCCGTGCGTACGGGTGCGGGTCGCCGCCCTTCGGGGGGGCGGCCCGCGCCGTCGCGCGTAACCATTCAAACCTTCACATAATCCCTACAGTTGACACAACGTCCACACTCCGGGACACACCACCCATACCCCAGGGCCCCGATCTCCAGATCGAGGGCCTTGACCGCATTCGCCCCCATATGGCAAGAGACCCAGATCACACTCATCGGAACGTAACCATTGAGGGGGGTCGCGAGTCTAACCGGGCAGTGCAAGCACCCCGGCGGGGCTTGCACTGCACCAGCCGTGTCGGTCTTGGGGGACCGTGCCACGGCTACGCGTGGCCGGGGCGACGTGCCCGGGGAGCTTTGAGCGGCCCTCCCGATGTGCGCGTCCCGGCGGAGCGCGGTGCAACCCGGAACGCCCGGACGGATCCCGTGGGGGGAATCCAACCGGGACAAGGGAGGCGCCCCGCACTCTGGACCCGTGGGGGGATCCGGAGGCGGGGCGCTTCCTGCTTGTTGGGGGCTCGGTTCTGCACTTTTGGGGCTCGGTTCGCCTCCGGGGCGCAGAAGCCTGTGTCGAGCGGTCGACCGTGCTCAACCGCTCGACACAGGCGCGCCCCTTCGGCTCACTCGCCGGCGGCCGCCCGAGGGCGGTCCCAGGTGTCAGCGCTGCTCGACCGGGACGAAGTCGCGCTCGATGACGCCGGTGTAGATCTGGCGCGGGCGGCCGATGCGGGAGCCCGGCTCCTTGATCATCTCGTGCCACTGGGCGATCCAGCCGGGGAGCCGGCCGAGCGCGAAGAGCACCGTGAACATCTCGGTCGGGAAGCCCATGGCCCGGTAGATCAGACCGGTGTAGAAGTCGACGTTGGGGTAGAGCTTGCGCGAGACGAAGTAGTCGTCGGAGAGCGCGTGCTCCTCCAGCTTCAGGGCGATGTCCAGCAGCTCGTCGGACTTGCCGAGCGCGGAGAGGACGTCGTGCGCCGCCGCCTTGATGATCTTCGCCCGGGGGTCGAAGTTCTTGTAGACGCGGTGCCCGAAGCCCATGAGCTTCACGCCGTCTTCCTTGTTCTTCACCTTGCGGATGAAGGCGTCGACGTCGCCGCCGTCGCGCTGGATGCGCTCCAGCATCTCCAGCACGGACTGGTTGGCGCCGCCGTGCAGGGGGCCCCACAGGGCGTTGATGCCGGCGGAGATCGAGGCGAAGAGGTTCGCCTGCGAGGAGCCGACCAGGCGGACCGTGGAGGTCGAGCAGTTCTGCTCGTGGTCGGCGTGCAGGATCAGCAGCTTGTCCAGGGCGCTGACGACGACCGGGTCCAGCTCGTAGTCGGCGGCGGGCACCGAGAAGGTCATCCGCAGGAAGTTCTCGACGTAGCCGAGGTCGTTGCTCGGGTAGACGACCGGGTGGCCGACCGACTTCTTGTAGGCGTAGGCCGCGATCGTCGGGAGCTTGGCCAGCAGCCGGATCGTGGAGATGTGGCGCTGCTGCTCGTCGAACGGGTTGTGGCTGTCCTGGTAGAAGGTCGACAGCGCGCTGACCACCGAGGACAGCATCGCCATCGGGTGCGCGTCCCGGGGGAAGCCGTCGTAGAAGCGCTTGACGTCCTCGTGGAGCAGGGTGTGGTAGGTGATGTCCTGCTTGAAGGCCGACAGCTGGTCGACGGTGGGCAGCTCACCGTTGATCAGGAGGTACGCGGTCTCGACGAACGTGCTGCGCTCTGCGAGCTGCTCGATCGGATACCCGCGGTAACGAAGAATTCCCTGTTCACCATCGAGATAGGTGATCGCGGATTTGTACGCCGCGGTGTTGCCGTAACCGGAATCCAGGGTCACCAGACCGGTCTGGGCGCGCAGCTTCGAGATATCGAAGCCCTTGTCGCCGACAGTGCTGTCGACGACCGGGTAGCTGTATTCGCCGTCCCCGTAACGCAGTACTACAGAGTTGTCGCTCACGTCATCCCTCACCGACGTTGTGCCTCTTCTTCGAGGTGCCCTGACTGCCTATACCTTCCCCCATTTGGACCTTGGTTGTGCACTCGGGGTCGGCCATAGGGCCTCATTACGGCACTCAGTGCCGCGTCAGTGTCCCATCCTGCTCCCGTTCGCCCCGATTGGGAAAGAGGAGTGACATCACATCGCCCCGGCGAGCCGGTGAGCCAGCGCCGTACCCCGCCGACCGGCGGAAACCGTGCGGACGGCCTGCCCCAGGGCCTTGCGGGAGCCGACCAGCACCACCAAGCGCTTTGCCCGGGTGACGGCGGTATACAGCAGATTGCGCTGCAGCATCATCCAGGCGCTGGTGGTGACCGGAATCACCACCGCTGGATACTCACTACCCTGCGAGCGATGGATCGTCACGGCATAGGCGTGGGCGAGTTCGTCGAGTTCGTCGAAGTCGTACGGAACCTCCTCGTCCTCGTCGGTGCGGACCGTCAGCCGCTGCTCGACCTCGTCCAGGGCGGTGACCACGCCCACCGTGCCGTTGAAGACGCCGTTGCGGCCCTTTTCGTAGTTGTTCCTGATCTGGGTGACCTTGTCGCCCACCCGGAAGACCCGGCCGCCGAAGCGCCGCTCGGGCAGGTCGGGGCGGGCGGGGGTGATGGCCTGCTGGAGCAGGCCGTTCAGGGCGCCCGCTCCGGCCGGGCCGCGGTGCATCGGGGTCAGCACCTGGACGTCCCGGCGCGGGTCGAGACCGAACTTCGCCGGGATGCGGCGGGCCGCGACGTCCACGGCGAGCCGCCCGGCCTCCTCATTGTCCTCCTCCGCGAACAGGAAGAAATCGGTCAGCCCGGTGGTCAGCGGCGGGACGCCGGAATTGATGCGGTGGGCGTTGGTGACCACGCCGGACTGCTGGGCCTGCCGGAAGATCCGGGTCAGCCGCACGGCCGGCACCGGGCCGGAGGGGGCCAGCAGGTCCCGCAGCACCTCACCGGCCCCTACGGACGGCAGCTGGTCGACGTCGCCCACCAGGAGCAGGTGGGCGCCCGGCGGGACCGCCTTGACGAGCTTGTTGGCCAGCAGCAGGTCCAGCATGGACGCCTCGTCGACGACCACCAGATCGGCGTCCAGCGGCCGGTCCGCGTCGTAGGCGGCGTCCCCGCCGGGCTTCAGCTCCAGGAGACGGTGGACCGTGGAGGCCTCCGCGCCGGTCAGCTCCGACAGCCGCTTGGCGGCCCGGCCCGTGGGCGCGGCCAGCACGACCGTGGCCTTCTTGGCGCGGGCCAGCTCGACGACCGAGCGGACCGTGAAGGACTTGCCGCAGCCCGGGCCGCCGGTGAGCACCGCGACCTTCTCGGTCAGCGCCAGCCGCACCGCCTCCTGCTGCTCGGGGGCCAGCTCGGCGCCCGTACGGCGGGCCAGCCAGGCCAGTGCCTTGTCCCAGGCGACGTCCCGGAACGCCGGCATCCGGTCCTCGTCGGTGCGCAGCAGCCGGGTCAGCCGCCCGGCGAGCGAGATCTCCGCGCGGTGGAACGGCACCAGATAGACGGCGGTCACCTCCGCGCCGTCCTCCCCGGCGGGCACCTTCTCGCGTACCACGCCCTCCGGCTCCGCGGCCAGCTCGCCCAGGCAGTCGATCACCAGGCCGGTGTCCACCTGGAGCAACTTCACCGCGTCGGCGATCAGTTGCTCCTCGGGCAGGAAGCAGTGGCCCTGGTCCGTGGACTGCGACAGGGCGTACTGCAGGCCGGCCTTGACCCGGTCCGGGCTGTCGTGCGGGATCCCGACGGACCGGGCGATGCGGTCGGCGGTGAGGAAGCCGATGCCCCAGACGTCGGCGGCGAGCCGGTAGGGCTGGTTGCGGACGACGGAGATCGAGGCGTCGCCGTACTTCTTGTAGATCCGCACGGCGATGGACGTGGAGACCCCGACGCCCTGGAGGAAGACCATGACCTCCTTGATGGCCTTCTGCTCCTCCCAGGCGTCGGCGATCTTCTTGGTGCGCTTGGGGCCGAGGCCCGGCACCTCGATGAGGCGCTGCGGCTCGCGCTCGATGATGTCGAGGGTGTCCACGCCGAAGTGCTGGGTGATGCGGTCGGCGAAGACCGGGCCGATGCCCTTGACCAGACCGGAGCCGAGGTAGCGGCGGATGCCCTGGACGGTGGCGGGCAGCACCGTGGTGTAGTTCTCGCACGTGAACTGCTTGCCGTACTGCGGGTGCGAGCCCCAGCGGCCCTCCATCCGGAGGGACTCCCCCACCTGGGCACCGAGCAGCGCCCCGACGACGGTCAGCAGATCGCCCGAGCCGCGGCCGGTGTCGACCCGGGCGACCGTGTAGCCGTTCTCCTCGTTGGCGTACGTGATCCGCTCCAGGACCCCTTCCACCACGGCTGTGTTGACCATGCCCCGACGGTACCGCCGGGGTCCGACAGCGCGCCGGGGCGGGAGTGTCCGCCGGAACGTCGGACGCACCGGCGCGCGCACCGGCGTACGCACCGTCGAGGGGCCCGTCCCCCCAGGCCGGGCCCCTCGATTCCCCCTCCCGTGCCGGCCCCGGATCCCCCCGGATCCCTCCCCCTCCTGGGCCAGCGACAGCTATGACTTCTGCCGGCCGGGAACGGTTGCGCGCATCCGCAGAGTTATTTGCCCGTCACCCCTTGTACGAATTCCGTTCACCTGGCACGTACGGTCCGGGCTCCGGCCGGGCGGCGACGTGCCGGCGGAAACGGTCCACGATCTCGGCCAGGGCCTCGGTGCCGTCGCGGGCCCACAGCGCCGGGTTGAAGATCTCCACCTCGATCGGCCCCCGGTAGCCGGCCGCCTCGACGCGCTCCCGGAACCAGCGCAGGTCCACCACGCCGTCCCCCAACTGCCCGCGGCCCAGCAGGACGCCCTCCGGGAGCGGGGTGACCCAGTCGGCCAGCTGGAAGGCGGCGATGCGGGCGGCGGCCCCGGCGCGGTCGATCTGCGCCCCGGCCGTGTCGTCCCACCACAGGTGGTAGGTGTCCACGACCACCCCGACCCGGTCCGCGGGGAACCGCTCGGCGAGGTCCAGCGCCTGGGCGAGGGTGGAGACCACGCACCGGTCCGCCGCGTACATCGGGTGCAGCGGTTCGATCGCCAGCCGTACGCCCCGTTCCGCGGCGTACGGCGCCAACTCCCCCAGGGCGTCCGCGATCCGCTCCCGGGCGCCGGGCAGGTCCCGGCTGCCGGCCGGCAGCCCGCCCGAGACCAGCACCAGGGTGTCCGTCCCCAGAGTGGCGGCCTCGTCGACCGCCACCCGGTTGTCGTCCAGGGCCGCCGCCCGCTCACCGGGGTCGAGCGCAGTGAGGAACCCGCCCCGGCACAGGCTGCTGACCCGCAGCCCGGCCGCGCGGACCAGCCGGGCGGCCGCGGCCACGCCGTACGCCTGCACGGGCGCGCGCCACAGTCCGACGGCCGGGACGCCGGCCCGTACGCAGCCGTCGGCGAGTTCGGGCAGCGACCACTGGCGGAGGGTCTCCTGATTGAGGCTCAGGCGGGAGAGGTCGGTGGGAACGGTGAGGTCGGTGGGGGCGGTGAGGTCGGTGGGGGCGGTGAGGTCGTCGGTCATGCGGGGGCTCCCGGGGTCGGGAACGCGTCCTCGGCGCCGTACACGGACAGCAGGCGGCGCATCCGGTGGGCGGCGAGGTCCGGGTCCGGGAACAGGCCGAGTGCGGCGGCGAGTTCGTGGGCGCGGTGCAGGTGGGGCAGCGAGCGGGCCGACTGGAGGCCGCCGACCATGGTGAAGTGCGACTGGTGGCCCGCCAGCCAGGCCAGCAGGACGACACCGGTCTTGTAGTGGCGGGTGGGTTCTTGGAAGAGGTGGCGGGCCAACGTGACGGTGGGGTCGAGGAGTTCGCGGAAGCCGGCCGGGTCGCCGGTGTCGAGGTGGTGGACGGCCTCGGCCGCCAGAGGGGCCAGCGGGTCGAAGACGCCGAGCAGGGCGTGGCTGAAGCCCTGTTCGTCGCCCTCGATCAGCTCGGGGTAGTGGAAGTCGTCACCGGTGTAGCAGCGCACGCCCGGCGGCAGGCGGCGGCGCAGTGCGCGCTCCCTCGGGGCGTCCAGCAGGGAGATCTTGACGCCGTCGACCTTGCCGGGGTGAGTGGCGATGACCGCGAGGAGGGTGTCGGTGGCCGCGTCCAGGTCGGCGGATCCCCAGTAGCCCGCGAGCGCCGGGTCGAACATCGCGCCCAGCCAGTGCAGGACGACCGGTTGGGCGGCCTGCCGGAGGAGGTGGCCGTAGATGTCGAGGTAGTCCTCGGGGCCGCGGGCCGTGGCGGCGAGCGCGCGGGAGGCCATCAGGACGGCTTGTGCGCCGGCCGCCTCGACGACCGCGAGCTGCTCCTCGTAGGCGGCCCGGATCGCGGCGAGCGATCCGGCGGTGATCTGGTCGGTGCCGGCGCCGCAGACCAGCCGGCCGCCGGCCGCGCGGGCCTCGGCGCCGGAGCGGCGGATCAGTTCGGCGGCGGCGGGCCAGTCCAGGCCCGTCCCGCGCTGTGCGGTGTCCATCGCCTCGGCCACGCCCAGGCCGTGCGACCAGAGGTGGTGGCGGAAGGCGAGGGTGGCGTCCCAGTCGAGGACGGCCGGCCCGTCCGGGGTGGTGTCGGCGTACGGATCGGCGACGACGTGGGCGGCGGCGAAGACGGTGCGGGACCGCAGCGGGGGCCGGCCTCCGGGCGGCGGGGCGGCCGCGGGCCCGGAGGTGGATACGGCGCCGCCGGGTGTCCGGGCGGTCACCGGTCCACCTCCGGGACGTCCAGGCGGCGGCCCTCCGCGGAGGACCGGGCGCCCAGTTCGGCGAGTTGGACGCCGCGGGCGCCGGCCGCCAGGTCCCAGCGCCAGGGCCCGTCGCGGACGACATGGCGCAGGAAGAGCTCCCACTGCGTTTTGAAGCCGTTGTCGAAGTCGGCGTTGTCGGGGACCTCCTGCCACTGTGCGCGGAACGGTTCGGCCACCGGGAGGTCGGGGTTCCAGACGGGCCGGGGGGTGACGGAGCGGTGCTGCACCCGGCAGCCGCGCAGGCCGGCGACGGCGGAGCCCTCGGTGCCGTCCACCTGGAACTCCACGAGTTCGTCGCGGTGCACCCGGACCGCCCAGGAGGAGTTGAGCTGCGCGACGATACCGCCGGCCAGTTGGAACACGGCGTAGGCGGCGTCGTCGGCGGTGGCGTCGTACGGCGTGCCGGACTCGTCCCAGCGGCGCGGGAGGTGGGTGGTCAGCTGCGCCTGGACGGTGCGGACCGGGCCGAAGAGTTCGTGCAGGACGTACTCCCAGTGCGGGAACATGTCGGCCGCGATGCCGCCGCCGTCCTCGGACCGGTAGTTCCAGGAGGGGCGCTGGGCCTGCTGCCAGTCGCCCTCGAAGACCCAGTAGCCGAACTCGCCGCGTACGGACAGGATCCGGCCGAAGAAGCCGCCCTCGACGAGGCGGCGGAGTTTGCGCAGGCCGGGGAGGAAGAGCTTGTCCTGGACGACGCCGTTCTTGACGCCGGCCTCCTGGGCGAGCCGGGCGAGTTCGAGGGCGCCGGCGAGGCTGCTCGCGGTGGGCTTCTCGACGTAGAGGTGCTTGCCGGCCGCGATCGCCTTCTTCACGGCCTCCTCGCGGGCGGCGGTGACCTGGGCGTCGAAGTAGATCTCGACGGTGTCGTCGGCCAGTACGGCGTCGAGGTCGCAGGACCACTCGGGCAGGCCGTGCCGTTCGGCCAGGGCACGCAACTTCTGCGGGGAGCGGCCGACCAGCACCGGCTCCGGCCAGATGACCGTGCCGTCGTCCAGGGGGAGTCCGCCCTGGTCACGCAGGGCGAGGAGGGAGCGGACCAGGTGCTGGTGGTGGCCCATGCGCCCAGTCACGCCGTTCATGGCGATGCGTACGGTCCTGCGTGTCACGGCCCGGCCTCTCTTCCCCTCGTGCGGGGGCGGCTTCCTCGGTGGCGGGTGGAGCAGCGGCGTGGTGCAGCGGGAACGGAGGTGGAGCAAGCGCCTTCCATGGTGGCATCGCGGCGGCCGCCGGACGGCTGCCCGACGGGCCGGCGGGGCTGCCGGCGCATTGGCGGTGCGCGGATCGGCCCCGGTTCGTTATCCTTGACTCAGTCAACGGTGAGGTGGTCGACGATGACAACCGAAGCACCCTCCAACGCCCGGTCCGGCAGCGCGCCGGGGGGCGTCGCCGCGGCGTCCGATCCCGGCGCCGACGTCCGTGAGCTGCGCAGGTTCAACCGCTTCTACACCAACCTGATAGGCGCGCTCGACTACGGCCGGCACCTCTACACCCCGTTCACCCTCACCGAGGCGCGGGTGCTCTACGAACTCGCCCACCAGGAGCGGGTGGACGCGGCGGATCTGCGTGCCTCGCTGTCCCTGGACGCCGGGTATCTCAGCCGGCTGCTCGGCAAGTTCGAGGACCGGGAGCTGATCAGCCGCGGCAGGTCCGCGCAGGACCCGCGCCGCCAGCGGATCACGCTCACCGGGGACGGCCGGGAGGCGGCCGCGCTGCTGGAGGAGCGCTCCCAGGAGGCCGCGGGCTCTCTGCTCCGGCACCTTCCGGCGGCGGACCGGGCCCGCTTGGCGGACGCGATGCGGACCATCCGCGCCCTGCTCGGCGACGACCCGGCGGCCACCGGCGAGGCACCTCCGGCCTCCTCCCCCACGGTCACCCTGCGCACCGCCCGCCCCGGTGACCTCGGCTGGATGGTCGAGCGGAACGCCGCGCTCTACGCCGCCGAGTACGGCTTCGACCTGAGCTACGAGGCCTTGGTGGCCCGCATCGTCGCGGAGTACGCCGAGGCGTTCGACCCGCGGTGGGACCGCACCTGGGTGGCGGAGCTGGGGGGCGCCAGGGCCGGTGCGGTGATGTGCGTACGGGACGGCCGGCCGGGCGTGGCCCGGTTGCGGCTGCTGCTGGTGGAGCCGTCCGCGCGGGGCCACGGCCTGGGGCGGCAACTCGTCGACGCCTGTGTCGATTTCGCGCGGGACGCCGGGTACGAGGAGATGGTGCTGTGGACGAATTCCGTCCTCGGTGCGGCCCGCCGGATCTACCAGCGGGCCGGCTTCGAGCTGGTCTCGGAGACACCGCACCACAGCTTCGGGCAGGACCTGGTCGGCCAGGACTGGCGGCTGTCGCTGCGCGGGGCGGGCACGTAGGGACGACCACGTAAGAGAGGGAGCGCGGGCATGACCGGAACGGACGGTACGCAGGGCACGGGCGACGACGGCGGGCCGGGCGGCACCCCGACCGGTGCTGCGGGCCGGGCGGCGGCGCCGCCCTTGCGCCTGGCGTTCTCCACGCTCGGGGTGCCGGGCATGCCGGTCGCCGACGTGGTGCGGCTGGCCGCCGGGGCCGGCTATCAGGGGGTGGAGCTGCGGGCCCATCCGGAGGAGCCGGTGCATCCGCTGATCGGGGCGCGGGAGCGGGCCGCGGTGCGCGCGGAGTTCGCGGCGGCCCGGGTGGAGATCCTGGCTGTCGCCGGGTATGCCCGGGTCGCGGCCGCGCGGGACGCGGCGGGCGAGGAGGAGCTGGCGCACGAGCTGTCCGAGCTGGTGCTGCTCGCCGCGGATCTGGGGGCGCCATACGTGCGGGTGTTCCCCGGCGGCGGGGAACGGCCGGCGGACGACGCGGACGCGGATGCCGCCCGGCGGCTCGCCGCGGTGGCGCCGCTCGCGGCCGAGCGGGGCGTCCGGGTGCTGCTGGAGACCCATGACTCACACGGCACCGGCGCGGCCGCCGCGCGGGTGCTGGGCCTGGTCGGGCACCGCAGCGTCGGCGCGCTGTGGGACGTGCTGCACACCTGGCGCGGTGGCGAGCGGCCCGTCGACACCCGGGCGGCGCTCGCTCCGTATCTGGGCTATGTGCAGGTCAAGGACGTGGTGTCGGCGGCGGATCCGCGTCCGGTGCCGCTCGGGGCAGGCGCCCTGCCGCTGGCGTCCGCGCTGGCCGCGCTCGGGCCGGAGCCGGCGGCGGCGCACGGTCCGGTGCCCGCGCCGGAGGGCGGTTTCGGCCTGGGCGCGGGCGGCTGGCTGTGCTGGGAGTACGAGAAGCGCTGGTTCCCCGAGGCACCCGAGCTGCCCGGGTTGCTGGCCGCGGGCCGGGAGCATCTGCGGCGGCTGCTCGACGGGGTGGCGGCCGGCGCCGCGGCGGGCGACGCCGCCGTGTCTCCCGCGGTCCCTCCCACACCCCCGGCCGGCGTGCAAGAGGAGGGCGGCACCCCTGACCGGAGTGATTGACCGACAATAGTTTTCCGGCTATCCGTGTCTCCTTGGAAGTTTCCTTCAACGAGTCCTGTACGAGGTCGAGGAAGCCCTCCGGAAGGAGCGCGGATGCACTCCAGACGTACCGTTCTGACCACCGCGGCCGGTGCCGTCGCCGCCTGTGCGGCGGGTGCCGGGCCCGCCGTGGCGGCGCCGGTCACCGGCCGCCGGCCCGCCCCCGATGCCGCCGCCCGGGACCGGCTGCGCCGCCTGATCGCCCGGATGACCCCGGAGGAGAAGGTCGGCCAGCTCTTCGTGATGCGGGTCTACGGCGAATCGGCGACCGACCCCGCCCCGGCCGACGTGGCCGCCAACCAGAAGGAGATCGGGGTCGCCAACGCGGCGGAGCTGATCGCGAAGTACCACGTCGGCGGCATCATCTACTTCGGCTGGGCGCACAACACCCGTGAGCCGCACCAGATCGCCGAGCTGTCCAACGGCATCCAGAAGGCCGCGGCCGCCCAGCGCGTGCCCGTACCGGTGCTGATCTCCACGGACCAGGAGCACGGCATAGTGGCCCGGGTCGGCGCGCCCGCGACACTGTTCCCCGGCGCGATGGCGCTCGGCGCCGGCGGCTCCCGCGACGACGCCCGTACGGCGGGCCGGATCGCCGGGCAGGAGCTGGCCGCCATGGGCATCCGGCAGGACTACGCCCCGGACGCGGACGTGAACGTCAACCCGGCCAACCCGGTCATCGGCGTGCGGTCCTTCGGCGCCGATCCGCAGGCCGTGGCCCGTATGGTCGGCGGGCAGGTGAGGGGCTATCAGGACGGCGGGGTGGCCGCCTGCGCCAAGCACTTCCCCGGCCACGGCGACACCGATACCGACAGCCATGTGGGGCTGCCGTACATCCACCACACCGCCGAGGAGTGGGAGCGGCTGGACGCGCCGCCGTTCAGGGCCGCGATCGCCGCGGGGATCGATTCGATCATGACGGCGCACATCGTCGTGCCGGCGTTCGACGCGAGCGAGGACCCGGCGACGCTGTCCCGGCCGATCCTCACCGGCCTGCTGCGCGAACGCCTGGGCTACGACGGGGTGGTGGTGACGGACTCGCTGGGCATGGAGGGCGTTCGGAAGAAGTACGGCGACGCCCGGGTGCCGGTCCTCGCGCTGAAGGCCGGCGTGGACCAGCTGCTGAATCCGCCGGACCTGTCGGTGGCGCACGGCGCCGTCCTGACGGCGCTGAAGGACGGGGAACTGTCCGAGCACGACCTCGACGCGAAGCTGCTGCGGATTCTGCTGCTGAAGGAGCGGCGGGGGCTGTTCGACGACCCGTACACCAGCCGGGGCGAGGTGGACCGGGTCGTCGGGACGCGGGGCCATCTGGCGGCCGCGGACCGGATCGCGGACCGTACGACGACGCTGCTGCGCAATGACGCCGGGGTGCTGCCGCTGTCCCGCCGGCGGGAGCGGCGGGTGCTGGTGGTGGGCGTCGACCCGGCCGCGCCGTCGGGCACCGGCGGCCCGCCGACCGCGGTCCTGGCGCGGGCCCTGGACGAGCTGGGTTTCACGGCCACCGCGCAGTCGACCGGTATGTCGCCGACGTCCGCGCAGATCGACGGGGCGGTGGCGGCGCTGGGCGAGCGGGACGCGGTGGTGGTGGCCACGTACAACGTGACCGCCGGCTCTCCGCAGCGGAAGCTGGTCGAGGCGCTGCTGGCCACCGG
Source organism: Streptomyces sp. NPDC048197 (assembly GCF_043202395.1). NCBI lineage: Bacteria > Bacillati > Actinomycetota > Actinomycetes > Kitasatosporales > Streptomycetaceae > Streptomyces > Streptomyces sp. NPDC048197. The sequence goes on along the minus strand of NZ_JBIDAJ010000020.1, from coordinate 82,331 downwards.
GAAGCCGGTGGTGCAGCTGGCGGTGCGCAATCCGTACGACATCGCGCAGCTGGCCGGCGTCAAGGCGGCGCTGGCGAGCTATTCGTGGACGGACGTGGAGCTTCGGGCGGCGGCCCGGGTGATCGCCGGACTACGGGATCCGGTGGGCCGGCTGCCGGTGGCGATAATGCGCGCCGACGTCCCGGACAAGGCGCTGTACCAGATCGGGCACGGCCTGTCGTACTGAGCCGGTGCGGGTGCGGCGCGCTCCCCGTGGTCGCGGGGAGCGCGCCGGCCCGTCGGGCCCGTCAGCCGGTCGGCCGGTGAGCCGGTCCGCCCGTCAGGGGCGGAGCATCGGCATCCGGCGGGTCTCCTGCTTGTCGAGCTTCTTGTCGGGGTGGGCCAGCGGTGCGGGGGTGGTGCCCGCGGGTGCCGGGACCCCGGCCCAGGCGAGGAGTTCGGCGGTGGCCTTGGTGCGGTCGGCGTCCTTCAGCTTGGCGATGTTGGAGCCGTGGTTGCCGCCCGGCACGGTGAAGACGTACGAGTCGCGGGAGCCCTTGCCGAGCTCGAAGTGCTCCGAACTCCACGGGTCGTACTGGCCGTTGACGAACATCATCCGCCGGGCGTGGTGGCGCACCCAACGGTCGACGTCGGGCATCGCGCGCTTGTCGAAGCGCATCGGGATGTCCTTCGGCACGAAGGTGCGGGAGTTGTTGATGCCGGGGTACTTCAGCAGGCCGGCCAGGTTCGGGTAGCCGTAGCCGGGCTCACCGAGCTGGGTGCCCGCCTGGTAGTAGTACGGCAGGTAGGGCTCCATGCCCTGGTCGGTGTAGCTGTCGAAGCCGCCGACCTTGTCCATCCACTTCCACAGCTCGTCCGTGGAGGCGGTGGGCTTGGGGATCTCGGCGCAGGCGGTCTCGGCGGGCTGGTACTGCCAGAACCCGAACACCAGGTCCGTGACCATGACTTCGTAGGCCCGGTCGGCGCTGCCGGTGTTGGTGAAGGTCTGCTTCTCCTTGGCGGCCCAGTCCTGGAAGCGCTTGACCATCTCGCCGCGGCGCAGCAGGGCCTCGCGTTCGACGGCGGCGAGGTCGGCGCGGCACCGGTCGGTGCCGACGTGCTGGAAGAACCGGTCGTAGGCGGAGTCCTCGTCGTTGTTGACGTCGTTGGGCGCGACGTAGGCGACGGTGCCGTTCATGTCGTGCGGGAAGAAGCGGCGGTAGTAGGTGGCGGTCATGCCGCCCTTGCTGCCGCCGGTGGCGATCCAGTTCTTGCCGTAGATGCGGTGCAGGGCCCGGAAGATGCGGTGCTGGTCGGTGGCGGCCTGCCGGATGTCGAGCTTCTTCCAGTCGGTGGGCGTGGGCCGCGACGGGGTGAAGTACCGGTATTCCAGGGAGACCTGGTTGCCGTCGATGATCTTCGTGGGTTCGCTGCGGGACGGCGTGGTGTTGACGTTGTAGCCGGAGGTGAAGAACACCGTCGGGCGGTCCACGGACTTGTGCAGCACGGTCAGCCGCTGCTGGAAGGTCCCCTTGGACGGGTGCTCGTGGTCGATCGGCTGGGTGTAGTTCAGGACGAAGTACCGGTAGCCGTCTACCGGCTTCTCCTCGACGAGGCTCATGCCCGGTATCGCGAGGATCCGGTCCTTGATGTCCTTGGTCGTCGGCTCGGCGGCGGTGGCCGCTCCCGCCTGGGCGCTGCCGGCTGTGGCCGTGCCTATGAGCACGGCGAGCGACAGCAGCCATCTGGTGGCCTTGCGCATGCACCCTCCCCTTGGGATTGCAAAGGTCGGGCTGAACCTATCTGCGCACCGGGGGCACCACCAGCCCCCGGGGGCCGTCCGGGGACCGGCGGCCGGGCCGCTTGGGGTCCGGCCGCCGTGTCCGGAGCGTCAGGCCACCAGCTCCTCCTCGCCCTCGCCGGTGAACGTGCGCCACAGCTCGGCGTAGCGGCCGTCGCGGGCGAGGAGTTGGTCGTGGCTGCCGTCCTCGGCTATGCGGCCGCGGTCCAGGACCACGACCCGGTCGGCGCGGGCGGCGGTGGTCAGGCGGTGCGCCACGACCAGGGTGGTGCGGCGGCCGACGAGGCGGTCGGTGGCCTGGTTGACGACGGCCTCGGTGGCGAGGTCGAGGGCGGCGGTGGCCTCGTCGAGCAACAGCACGTCCGGGTCGACGAGTTCGGCGCGGGCCAGCGCGAGCAGCTGGCGCTGGCCGGCGGAGAGGTTGCGGCCGCGTTCGGCGACCTCGTGGAGGTAGCCGCCCTCCAGGGTGGCGATCATGGCGTGCGCGCCGACGGCGCGGGCGGCGGCCTCGACCTCGGCGTCGGTGGCGTCGGGGCGGCCGTAGGCGATGGCGTCGCGGACCGTGCCGGCGAAGAGGTAGGGCTCCTGGGGGACGACGCCGAGGCGGCGGCGGTAGCCGGTCAGGTCCAGCTCGCGCAGGTCGGTGCCGTCGACGCGGACCGCGCCCGAGGTCGGGTCGTAGAACCGCGCGACCAGCTTGACCAGGGTGGACTTGCCGGCGCCGGTCTCGCCGACGAAGGCCACGGTCTGGCCCGCGGGGACGGTGAGGCTGACCCCGGCCAGCGCGGGGGTGTCCGCCGTGCCGTACCGGAAGTGGACGTCGTCGAAGGTGAGCTCGCCGCGCAGCGCGGGCACCTCCCGGGGGCGTTCGGCGGCGGGGGTGGAGGTCGGCTCGCGCAGCAGCTCCTGGATGCGGCCCAGCGAGACGGACGCCTGCTGGTAGCCGTCGAAGACCTGGGAGAGCTGCTGGACGGGGGCGAAGAACAGGTCGATGTAGAGCAGGTAGGCGACCAGCGCGCCGGCGGTCAGGGTGTTCGCACTCACCCGGTCGGCGCCGACGATCAGCACCAGCGCCGCCGCGACGGACGACAGCAGCTGCACGAACGGGAAGTAGATCGATATCAGGAACTGGCCGTGGACCCGGGCCCGGCGGTAGGCGTCGCTGCGGGCGGCGAACCGCTCGGCGCCGCGGTGCTCCCGGCGGAACGCCTGGACGATCCGCAGGCCGGCGACGCTCTCCTGGAGGTCGGCGTTGACGGTGCTGATCCGCTCGCGGGCGAGTTCGTACGCCTTGACGCTCTGCTTGCGGAAGAAGTACGTGCCGATGACCAGGGGCGGGAGGGTGGCGAAGACGACCAGGGCCAGCTGGAGGTCGATGGCCAGCAGGGCGATGAGGATGCCGAAGAAGGTCAGCATCGAGACCAGGGCGGTGACCAGCCCGGTCTGCAGGAATGTCGACAAGGCGTCAATATCGGTGGTCATCCTCGTCATGATCTTGCCGGTCAGCTCGCGCTCGTAGTAGTCGAGCCCGAGGCGCTGCAACTGCGCGAAGATCTTCAGACGGAGGGAGTACAGCACCCGCTCGCCGGTGCGGCCGGTCATGCGGTTGCCGCCGAACTGGGCCGCCCACTGGGCGAGGACCACGACGAGGGCGAGCACCGCGGCCGTCCACACACCGGCCAGCACCCCGCGGCGGACGCCCTCGTCGATGCCCTGCCGGATCAGGACGGGCAGCAGCAGCCCGGCGACCGCGTCGACGGCGACCAGGGCCAGGGCGACGGCCAGCGGGGCGCCGAAGCCGTGCAGCAGCCGGCGCAGACCGTAGGAGCGCTCGGGGCGGACGGCCCGGTCCTCATCGATGTCCGGGGTGTCGGTGGCCGGCGGGAGCGCGGCGACCTGGTCGAGCAGGGTGGGGGTCGCGGGGCCGGCGGCCGCGGCGGCCATGCCGGGGCCGGTGGCGGCCGCCGCGCGGGGCGCCACCCCGGCCGCGCCGGCCTCGGCGTCCTGTTCGCGGCGGACCCACAGCTCGGGCGTGATCTCGGGGGTGACGGTGTCGTCGGCCGGCTCAGCGCTCTCCGGTCCGGCGCTCTCCGGCACGTCGGTACCGGGCGCGTACGCGTACTCCAGCAGCCCGCTCGCCGCGAATTCGCCGTCGAAGGCGCCGGCCAGCTCGCCCGCCGGGTCCCGCTCGACGCCGCCCAGCTCCTCCGGGTCGGTCAGCAGCGCGCGGTAGAGCGGACATCGCTCCGCCAGCTCCTCCTGGGTGCCGATGTCGACCAGCCGCCCGCCGTCGAGGACGGCGACCCGGTCGGCGAGCGCCAGGGTGGAGGCGCGGTGCGCGATGAGCAGGGTGGTCCGGCCCGCCATGACGCCGCGCAGCGCCTCGTGGATCTCGTGCTCGACGCGGGCGTCGACGGCGGAGGTGGCGTCGTCGAGGACCAGCAGCCGGGGGTCGGTGAGGATCGCGCGGGCCAATGCGATGCGTTGCCGCTGGCCGCCGGAGAGGGTCAGCCCCTGCTCGCCGACCTCGGTGTCGTAGCCGTCGGGGAGCTCGGAGATGAAGCCGTCGGCCTGCGCGGCGCGGGCCGCCGCGCGGATCTCGGCGTCGGTGGCGCCCGGGTTGCCGTAGGCGATGTTGTCGCGGATCGAGTCGGAGAACAGGAAGCTGTGCTCGGGGACCAGGCCGATGGCGGCGCGCAGCGAGGCGAGGGTGAGGTCGCGGACGTCGTGGCCGCCGACCAGGACGCGGCCGGCGGAGACGTCGTAGAAGCGGGGCAGCAGCAGCGAGACGGTGGATTTGCCGCTGCCGGACGTGCCGACCACGGCGACCGTCTCGCCGGGCTCGATGCGCAGGGAGAAGCCGTCGAGGACCGGGCGGGCGCCGTCGCCCGTGCCGTAGCCGAAGGTGACCTTGTCGAACTCGACGGTGGCGGGGGCGTCGGCGGGCAGCTCATGGGCGTCGGGCCGCTCCGTCAGCGCCGGTTCGGTGTCGATGAGCTCGTAGACCCGCTCGACGCCGGCCCGGGCCTGCTGTCCGACGGTCAGCATCATCGCGAGCATCCGGACCGGTCCGACCAGCTGCGCGAGGTAGGTGGAGAACGCGACGAAGGTGCCGAGGGTGACCTGGCCGCGGGTGGCCATCCAGCCGCCGAGGGCCAGCATCGCGACCTGGCCGAGCGCGGGGACGGCCTGCAGGGCGGGCGTGTAGCGGGCGTTGAGGCGGACCGTGCGCAGCCGGCCGGCGAACAGCTTGCGGCCGGCCTCGCGGAGCTTGCCGGTCTCCTGCTCCTCCTGCCCGAAGCCCTTGACGACCCGGACGCCGGAGACCGCGCCGTCCACGACCCCGGCGACCGCGGCCGCCTGGCCCTGGGCGTACCAGGTGGCGGGGAAGAGCCGGGCGCGGCTGCGCTTGGCGATGAACCACAGGGCGGGCCCGACGGCCAGCGCGATGACCGTGAGCAGCGGGGAGAGCACCGCCATCACGACCAGGGAGATCACGAAGAGCAGGACGCTGCCGATCATCATCGGGAGCATGAACAGCAGGCTCTGGATCAGCTGGAGGTCGCTGGTGGCGCGGCCGACGACCTGGCCGGTGCTCAGCTCGTCCTGACGGCGGCCGTCGAGCCGGGATATCGCGCCGTACATGCGGGTGCGCAGGTCGTGCTGGAGGTCCAGGGCGAGGCGTCCGCCGTAGAAGCGGCGGAGGTAGGTGAGGACGTAGACGACCACGGCGGCGGCGATCAGCAGGCTCGCCCAGGGGGCGAGGGCCCGCCGGTGGCTGACGATGACGTCGTCGATGATCAGCTTCGGTACGAGCGGGACCAGCGCCATCACCGCCATCCCGGCCAGCGAGGACCCGAGGGCGAGCAGCACGTCCTTGCGGTACTGCCAGCAGTCCCTGGTCAGCCGCCGTGCCCAGCCGGCCCCTGCCGTATCCGTGTCCGTGTCCGTCCCCGCCACCCGGTGCCTCCCGCGCCTCGACGTCTACCGCAAGGCACCAACACCGCCCGGTATGAATTTCATCCCGCTGCAACAATCCGACGGTTGCGGACCGGATCGTGCGCCGTGCGCGGCACGCAGTGCGCCGGCCGGCCCAGGGGGACCGGCCGGCGCACGGCGCGCTCACGGGGAGCAGTGTTCAGGCGGGGTGATCAGTTGACCCGCTGCACGGTCAGTTCCGAGATGCCCGGGTGCGGCCGGGGCTTGCCGTCGGCCGCCGGCGTCCGGTCGCCGTGCACCGTGACCCGGACGTACCGCACCGGGCCGTGGCCGGACGGGCCGGCATTCGTCCAGTGCGTGCCGTCCCGCGACACCTGGACGAGGTAGGACTTCGGCCGGGCCGAGGTCCAGTGCGGAGTGATCTTCCCGATCCGGGTGGCCCGGCCGAGGTCGACGGTGAGGGTGCCGTCCGCCGCGTTCGGCACCCAGCCCGTGGTGGCGTTGCCGTCCACCGCGCCGACCGCGTACATGCCGGGCTCCTCGGAGGTGGCGGTCGCCGGGGTGCAGCGGGCGGCGTTCGTGGTGGCGGCCAGGTCGGGCCGGCGGGTCTTGAGGACCGCCGGTACGCCGCGGCTGACGATCTGCTCGCCCTGGGGCGACTCGATCCGCATCGGCGCACCCGAGGTCAGCCGCACGGTGGTCTGGTGCGCGCCGATGGCGATGTCGTAGGTCCGTCCCTGCCAGTGCAGACCGCGCAGGGTGACGCCGTCGGCGAGCTGCGGCGGCAGCAGCGGATCGAGGTGCACCCGGTCCTCACCCAGTCGCAGTCCGGTCAGGCCGTTGGTGAAGGTCTGCAGGAAGCCGCCCTTGCCGGTGAGGAAGTCCTGTGCGGGCCGGCCGGCGTGCGGGTCGTCGGCGCCGGCCTTGTTGCCGCGCGCCTCGGAGAACTGCGCGAACGGGCCACGCACGAACGGCTTGATGGAGCGGAGCAGGTAGGTGTACGTGGAGCAGCCGGCCTCGCCGATGCCCGCCGCGTCGATGGCGTGCACCGAGTCGGTCATGGCCGGGCCGTCCGGGTCGGTGTGCGCGGCGTAGAAGTCCAGCGTGCGGGCCGCCCGGTCCTGCGACATCGGCCATTCCAGCGGGTACATCAGCAGCACGGTGTCGGCCTGCTTGATGGTGGTTCCCTTGTAGCCGGCGTACTGCTCGAAGACCTTCTTCTTCGCGTCGTAGGGGATGCGCAGCTTGTCGGCGACGGTGTTCCAGGAGGCCGGGGCGTGCTCGCCGAGGACGGCGGCGATCCGGGTGGCGTGGCGCAGGGCGGTGGCGGCGCCGGCGTTGGTGAAGACGCCGTCGTTGACGCCGTTGCTGTACTCGTCGGGCCCGGCGACGTTCTTGATCGAGTAGCTGCCGTCGGCGTTGCGGGTGGCCCGGGAGGCCCAGAACTGGGCGATGCCCTTCAGGACCGGCCAGCCGCGCGAGCGCAGCCAGGCGGTGTCCTTGGTGGCGAGGTAGTACTGCCAGGTGGCCAGGGAGATGTCACCCATCAGGTGGTTCTGGGTCTTGCAGTGCGGCGGGTCCCAGCTGTGGCACTCGTTCCACAGGTCGCCCTTGCTGCCGCTGGTCCAGGCGTAGAACAGCCCGTCGTAGCCGAGCTTGCGGGCGTTCTCGCGGGCGCCGGCGCGGGTCTTGTAGCGGTAGTCGACGATCGACTTCGCGAGGTCGGGGTGGGTGGCGAGCAGGCCCGGGTACATCCAGGTCTCGGCGTCCCAGAAGATCTCACCGGCGTAGTTGTCACTGGTCAGGCCGGTGGGGCCGATGCTGTTGCGGCTGCCGGCGCGGACGCTGGACAGCAGGCCGTACTGCGCCGAGCGGACCCAGGTCTGCAGATCGTGCTGCCCCTTGACCTCGATGTCGCTGCGCCACAGCTGCCGCCAGGCGGCGGTGTGCCGGGCCAACAGCTCCTGCCAGCCGCGGCTCGCGGCCCGCCGGGAGGCGGCGTCGGCGGCGGCGCGCGGGTGGCGGGAGGTCAGCGCGGTGTCCACGCCGACGTACTTGGCCAGTTCGTACGAGCGGCCGCTGCGGACCTGGAAGGTCAGCTGCTGGCGGTTGCTGAGGGAGGCGGTCCGGCCGGACTGCGGGGCCCGGGTGGGCGCGGTGGCCCGGACACCGGGGCCGGGGCGCAGGGTGGAGGCCACCGCGCCCTCGGTGCGGGTGCCGTCCGTGCGGAAGCCGACGTCCATGGTCCCGCCGGCGGCGTCCTTGGCGGCGGAAGGTGTGCCGGAGGCCGTCATCCGGCGGGCGCCGCGGCCGTCGAGGGCGTCGGTGACGGTGGCGGCACCGCTCCAGTGGGGCGTCATGCGCAGCCGTACCGCGCCGGTGTGCGCGTCGGTGCGGTCGGTGAGTACGTCGTAGACCAGGTCGGTGCGGCGGCCGTCGGCCGCCGTCCAGGTCAGCGAGGTGCGGACGAAGCCGCAGCGCAGCGAGAGGGACTGGCGGTAGTGCGAGATCCGGCCGGGTGCGGTGGCCGAGGAGAAGGTGTCGGGGTGGGCGCCGCCGGTGCCGACGTTCAGCGTGGTCCAGGTGGGGAGCGCGGCGATGGCCTGGCGGCCCTGGACGTCCTTGGGGCCCTTGGCGTACAGCCCGGAGACGAAGGAACCGTCGTAGGCGGGGGTCTTCAGGGGCCAGCCGGTCTGGCCGCCGGGGGCCGCGTAGCCGGTGCCGTTGGGCGGTACGCGCTGGCCGAGGTAGCCGTTGCCGACGAAGGCGTGGTAGCTGTCCGCCGGGTCGATCTTGTCGGAGGTGGCGGTCCAGCCGTCGCCGTCGTGGCCGGCCAGGCAGGGCCCGTGCGGGCCGGGGGCCGGTTCCGGCGGCGGTCCCCCGGACGGGGCGGCGGCCGAGGCGGAGACCGGTGCGAGGACCGCGACCAGGGCGGCCGCGAGGAGCGGCGCGAGGGTCTTGCGGGAGCGCCGGGCGGTGCGGCCGGGAGGCGGCCCGGCCGGGTCCCGGGAGGGCAGGGGGGTGGGGTGACGTGTCGAATCTTCCATGGTTCTCCGTCATCCATGAAGAGCCCGTGCCGCGGGTCCGCGCCACGGGCACCACGTGAACATCATCAGGCCCCCGCCATGTCGGCACCCTAAGCCGAGTCCCCCGTTCGGGTCACGGCCGCATCGGGACGAATTGCCGGCAAAAGACACCCGTCCACCGCCCAGCCGCCCGCCGAAGCGCGCCGATTGGTCAAAAGGCCCCAGGTACGGCACACTTTTAGACTGACCAGTCAGATCAAATGGGGAGGGGTTGTGAACACCACCCGCAAGGGGGCGGCGGTCCACGCCACGGGGATAGGAGTGCGGGGCCCACGCGGCTGGGCCTTCCGGGGCGTCGACATCACCGCCGAGCCGGGCTCGCTGATCGCCGTCGAGGGCCCCTCGGGCTCCGGGCGCACCTGCCTGCTGCTCGCCCTGACCGGCCGGATGCGGCTCTCCGAGGGCTCGGCCACGGTCGCCGGCTTCCCGCTGCCGAAGCGGATGGGTACGGTCCGCGGCCGTACCGCGCTCGCCCACGTCCCGGGCGTCGCCGATCTGGAACCGGCACTCACCGTCGGCGAACACCTCAAGGAACAGGCCCTGTTGGGCCGTCGTCTCGCCAACTCCCCGGCACTGCCCTGGGGCAGGCGCCACAAGGAGGCCACCCGGGCCCGGATCGACGCCGCGCTGGCGGCCGCCGGACTCGACCCCGACACCCTCCCCAAGGGCCTGCGGACCTGTGTCCGCGACCTGGAACGGCTGGAGGCGCTGCGGCTGTCGATCGCGCTCGCGGTCATGCAGGACCCGCATCTGCTCGCCGTCGACGACGTCGACCTCAAGCTGTCCCCGGCCGAACGTGACCTGGCCTGGCAGCTGTTGCGGGACCTCGCGCTGGCCGGCATCACCGTGGTGGCGGCCGGCAGCGAAGCCCCGGCGGACGCCCTGATCGTCCGCACCACGGCCGCGGCCACCGCACGGTCCGCGGGCCCCGCACGGCCTGCCGACACCGCACGGCCCGCGGACACCGCCCCGGACCAGGACGGCCCGAAGACCACCCCCCACACCACCGAGGAGGAAGCGGCGCATGCGTTCGCCGAAGCTGGCCGCGCTTGAGCTCAGGCGTTTCGGCCGGGGGAAGCTGCCCCGGATCGGGCTGGTCACCCTGATGCTGATCCCCCTGCTCTACGGGGCGCTCTACCTCTGCTCCTTCTGGGACCCCTACGCCCGCCTGGACAAGATCCCGGTGGCGCTGGTCAACGATGACCGGGGCGCCACCGCCGGCGGCAAGAAGATCACCGCCGGCGACGAACTGGCGAAGAACGTCAAGGACAGCAAGACCTTCGACTGGGAGGAGGTCAGCTCCGAGGACGCCGCCAAGGGCGTCGAGGACGGCACGTACTACCTCTCGCTGACCGTCCCGGCGGACTTCAGCAAGCGGATCGCCTCCAGCTCCGGCGACGACCCGCAGACCGGCGCCCTCCAGGTCCGGACGAACGACGCCAACAACTACGTCGTCGGCTCGATCTCCAAGACCGTCTTCTCCGAGATCCGCGCGAAGACCTCGGCGACGTCGACCCGCGGCATGCTCGACAAGATCTTCGTGTCGTTCTCCGATCTGCACGACAAGACGGCCGAGGCCGCCGACGGCGCCGGGAAGGTCGACGACGGCGTCGGCACCGCGAAGGAGAAGACCGGCGAACTGGCCGACGGGCTGGGCAAGCTGGACAAGGGCTCCGGCCAGGTCAGCAAGGGCGCCGGCCAGGTCAGCGACGGCGCCGGCCAGGTCAGCGACGGCACGACGAAGGCCGCTTCCAAGGCCCGGCAGCTCAGCCAGGGCGCCGGTCAGGTCGCCAACGGCACCCAGCAGCTCGCCGAGAAGGTGCAGGGCGTCGCCAAGAAGGACCTGCCCTACCTCAGGGCACACGGCAAGGAGATCGGCGAGAAGGCGCAGACGGTCGCCGACCTCACCCAGCGGCTCGACGAGGACCTCAGCAAGCTTCCGGGGGACTCCGCCCGGGCCGCCGGCCAGGCGCGCAAGAACGCCGACGACGCGGCGGAGCTGTACCGCGAGCGCTGCGGCGTCGTCGCCACCGACCCCGCCTGCCCCAAGCTGAAGGCCATCGCGGCCGGCACCGCCGTCGCGGCCGACGCGGCGGAAAAGGTCAACGACACCATCGGCCGCACCGACTTCGGGCAGCTGCACACCAAGCTCCGTGATCTGCACCGGGTCGCCGTGTCCGTTGCCGACCAGGCACCGGGCATCGCCGACCGCGCGGACGCCGCGATCGAGAAGATCAACGCGCTCAACTCCGGCGCCCACAAGGTCTCCCAGGGCGCGGGGCTGCTCGCCGACGGCATCAACACCCTCGCCGACGGCGCAGGGAAGGTCGCCGACGGCGCCGGCAAGGTCGCCGACGGCGCCGGCAAGGTCCACAGCGGACTCGGCACCGCCGCCGACGGCGCCGAGAAGCTCACCGGCGGTCTGTTCAAGCTCAAGGACGGCACCAACGAGCTGGCCGACGGGCTGCACAGCGGTGTCAGCAAGATCCCCGACTACGACAAGAAGGACCGCGACGCCCGTACCGAGGTCATGTCCGACCCGGTCGCGCTGGCCGCCAAGTCGCTGCACAAGGCGCCCAATTACGGCACCGGCCTCGCGCCGTACTTCATCCCGCTGTCCCTCTGGGTCGGCGCGATGGTCGCGTTCATGCTGCTGCAGCCGCTGGGCAAGCGCGCGCTGGCCGCGGGCGCCCCGGGCTGGCGGATCGCGCTCGGCTCCTGGCTGCCGGCCTTCGCCATCGGCGTCGTCCAGGTGCTGGCCCTGATGGCCGTGCTCCACTGGGGCCTCGGCCTGGAGATGGCCCGCTCGGCCGCCACCATCGGCTTCCTGGTGCTGGCCACGGCCGCGTTCACCGCCATCATCCAGCTGCTGAGCGCCTTCTTCGGCCCGGCCGGCCGGGTGCTCACCCTGGTCGTGCTGATGCTCCAGCTGACCTCGGCGGGCGGCACCTACCCGGTGCAGACCAGCCCCGGCTTCTTCGCCGCCCTGCACCCGTTCCTGCCGATGAGCTACGTCGTCGACGGGCTGCGCCGGCTGATCACCGGCGGCGACCTCGCCGTCGTACAGCAGGGCAGCGTGGTCCTCGCGGCCTTCACCCTCGGGGCCCTGGCCCTCACCGCCCTCGCGGCGCGCAGCCGCCAGGTCGTACGGATGAAGGACCTGCACCCGGAGCTCAGCCTCTAGGAACCGGTCCTTCGACCGCCGGATGCGGTGCCGGTCCTCCGGCACCGCCTCCGCGCGTTCGGGCCGGGCGGCCCCGCGTCAGGCCGGCAGGTGCGTCGGCGCGAACATCCGCAGCCGGGCCGGCAGCACGACGACCGAGGGGCCCGGGGCGGCGAGCGCCGCGGCCAGGTCCGCACCCAGCCGCCCGGGGTCGGTACGGACCGCCGGGACGCCGAACGACTCGGCCAGGGCGACGAAGTCCGGGCGGCTCAGTTCGGTGCCGGTGGCCTCGCCGAAGGCGTCCGTCATGTACTCGCGCAGGATGCCGTAGCCGCCGTCGTCGACGATCAGCCACGTCACCGGCAGGCCGTACTGGCGGGCGGTGGCCAGCTCGGCGATCGAGTACATGGCGCCGCCGTCCCCCGACACCGCCAGGACCGGCCGCCCCGGATCGCTGACGGCCACCCCCAGCGCCGCCGGGAAGCCGTACCCCAGACCGCCGGCGCCCTGCGCGGAATGCAGCGCGTTGGTACGCCGCGGGTCGAAGGCGGACCAGGCCCAGTAGGCCAGGATCGTCATGTCCCAGCAGCTGACCGCCTCGTCCGGCAGCGCCTCCCGTACGGCGGCCAGCACCCGCTGCTCCAGGCCGAGGTCCTGGGCGGCGAGCCGGTCCCGTACCCGGGCGAGCACACCGGCCACCTCGGCCTCCGGCGACCCGGCCGCCCCGGGCGCGGGCAGCCCGACGGCCTCCGCGCCGGCCCCGGCACCGGCCGTCTCCTCGACCAGCGCGGCCAGCGCCTGCCGGGCGTCCGCGTGGATGCCCAGCGCGGCGTGGTTGGACTCCAGCTTGCCGAGGTCCGCCTCGATCTGGACTACCCGGCCGCGCGGGCGGAACGTGTGGTAGTTCGAGGAGAGTTCGCCGAGCCCCGACCCGACGACCAGCAGGGTGTCGGCGTCCTCCAGGAAGTCGGTGGTGTGCCGGTCCTCCAGCCAGGACCCCAGGGAGAGCGGGTGCTCCCACGGGAAGGCGCCCTTACCGCCGAAGGTCGTGGCCACCGGCGCCCGCAGCCGCTCGGCCAGCGCCAGCAGCTCCGCCTCGGCCCCGGCCCGTACGACCCCGCCGCCGGCCAGGATCACCGGGCGGCGGGCCCCGGTCAGCCGCCCGGCGGCCGCACGGATCAGCTCCGGCCGGGGCGCGGGGACCCGCGGGGCCACCGCGAGCGCGTCCACCGGCGGTACGTCGACCGGCGCCAGCAGTACGTCCTGCGGGATCTCCAGCCAGACCGGACCGTGCGGCGCACTCAGCGCCGACTCCCAGGCGGCGGCCACCGCCGACGGGATCTGCGAGGCGGTACGGACGGTGTGCACCGACTTGACCACATCGCGGAACGCGGCGCTCTGGTCGGCGAGTTCATGCAGATAGCCGTGCCGGCCGCCGCCGATCCCGGCCAGCGGGACCTGGCTGCCGATCGCCAGCACGGCGGCGGACCCGGCCGCCGCCTCCTGCAGCGCGGGCAGCGTCATCAGCGCCCCGGGCCCGGTGGAGACCAGCAGCGGCGCGACCCCGTGCGTCGCCCGGGCGTAGGCGTCGGCGGCGAAGCCCGCATTGTTCTCCACCCGTAGCCCCACGTACCGCAGCGCGGACCGGCGCAGCGCGTCGAACACCCCGAGCGCGTGCTGGCCCGGCAGCCCGAAGACGGTACGCGCACCGAGCGCGGCCAGCGACTCGACGACCAGGTCGCCGCCGGTACGCGGGCGGTTCGTCGGCGACGGGGCGGGGGCGGGTGTGGTGGTGCTCATCGGCGGGTGACTCTCCGTCTGTTCCGGGGCGTGTCTTCGGGGGGTGGGGGTCCGTCGTGGGGCCCGGTGTCCGGTCAAGCGTCGGCCGGGCTGGCCTGCAGCCGTGCCCGCCACACCGCGAGCACCGCCGCGTCCGTCGGCCGGGTGGCGAGGCTGACCGCCACGTAGGCCACGAGGGAGGCGAGCAGGCCGTAGTAGACGGGTTCGTTGGCGAGGATGCCGTAGCCCGCCATCAGGCCGATGACCGCGAGGCCGCCGACCGTCACCGAGGCCAGCGCGCCCTGTACCGTGCCGCGCTTCCACAGCAGCCCGCCGAGAATCGGGACCAGGAGCCCGCCGACGAGCAGGTTGTACGCCACCGTCAGGGCCTCGACGACGTCGTTCAGCGCGATGGCCGTGCCGATCACCGCGAGGCCCATGAGGAGGATGAAGACGCGGTTGCCCCTGACCTCGTCGTGCTCCTCGCCGGACGGCCGTACGGCTCCCCGCAGCCGCGACCAGATGTCGTTGTTGGCCACGGTCGCGCAGGCGATCAGCGCACCGGACGACGTCGACATCACGGCGGCCAGCGCGGCGGCGAGCACCAATCCCCGTACGCCGACCGGGAGTTCGTCCTTGACGATGGTCGCGAAGGCGTCGTCCGGGCTGCCCAGCTTCGGGTACAGCACCTTGGCCGCCGTACCGATGACGGCACCGGCGAGGGCGTACGCGAGACAGTACGTACCCGCGACCGTGCCGCCCCACTTCGCGGTCCGGTCGCTGCGGGCCGTGAAGACGCGCTGCCAGATGTCCTGCCCGATGAGCATGCCGAACGTGTAGATCAGCACGTAGGTGAAGATCGTCTCGCCGCCGATGCCCAGCGGGTCGAAGTACGAGGCCGGAAGCTTGGCCTTCATCTCGGCGAAGCCGCCCGCCTTGACCACCGCGATGGGCAGGAGCAGGAGCAGCACGCCGATCGTCTTGACCACGAACTGCACCATGTCGGTGAGCGTGATCGACCACATGCCGCCGAGCGTCGAGTACGCGACGACGATCGAACCGCCGAGGATGATCGCGACGGTCCGGTTCAGGTCGAAGAGGACGTCGAAGATCGTGGCGTACGCGATGGTCGAGGTGACCGCTAGCATCAGCGTGTACGCCCACATGACGACACCCGAGATCACGCCCGCCCGGCCGCCGTAGCGCAGGTCCAGCATCTCGGAGACGGTGTAGACCTTCAGGCGGGCGATCCGCGCGGAGAAGAAGACCGACAGGGCGAGCAGTCCGAGGCCGATGGTGAAGACCATCCAGGCACCGGAGAGGCCGTACTTGTAGCCGAGGCCGACGCCGCCGATGGTGGACGCGCCGCCGAGGACGATCGCGGCCATGGTTCCGGAGTACATCGCGGGCCCGAGGCGGCGCCCCGCGACCAGGAACTCGCTCTTCGACTTGGCGCGGCGCATGCCCCACCAGCCCATGGCCAGCATTCCGGCCAGATAGAGCACGATCACCGCATAGTCGACAGCCATGGGCCATCCCTTCCAGCTGCGCCGAGGGGAGAGGGGGTGTGGGGGCGTGGGGAGTGGGAGCGGGGGGAGAGGCGGGCGCGCACGGGGGGGAGAGTGCGGCCCGCCTCACGGGGACTCGCCCTCGGGGGACTCGCCTCGAAGGCTCGTCGTCCCGCGGACTCGTCTCGGGGGTTGACCCTAGGAGGCGGCGCGGCGACGCTGAAGTGTACGTTTCCTCCACTCACCGGCCGCCCTTGTGGAGGGTCCGCACATGCCGCCTCCTGTCCCGCCTCCGTCGGCCCGGGCGCCGCAACCGCCGTCCGGTCCCCCGTCGACCACCGCACCGTCGACACCGCCGGTGCCGCTGGCCGCGCTCCTCGCGCGGGCGGATCTCGGGCTGCGCCAGCTCGCGGGGCCGCGGGAGGGCGTCACTCTCCACTGGGTGCACACCTCCGAGATGGCCGACCCGGTGCCGTACCTCCTGGGCGGCGAGCTGCTGCTGACGGCGGGCGTGCACCTGGCGGAGGTGACCGCGGGGGTCGCGGGCGAGGACGCGGACGCGGCCCTGGCCTCGTACCTCGACGGGTACGCGGCCCGCACGGTCGCGGCCGGCGCCGCCGCGCTCGGGTTCGGGATCGCGCCGGTGCACGAGGCGGTGCCGCCCGCGCTGGTGGCGGCCTGCGACCGGCACGGGCTGCCGTTGGTGGAGGTGCCGGCCGGTACCCCGTTCACGGCCGTGGAGAGCGCCGTGTGGCAGGCCGTCACGGAGGCCCGCCACCGGGAGCTGACCCGGATCGGCGAGGCGCAGCGCGCGCTGGCCGCGGCCGCCGCCCGGCCGGATCCGGCGCGCGCCGTGCTGCGCGCGCTGGCCCGCCATGTCCACGGCTGGACGGCGCTGCTCGGCCCGGACGGCACGGAACACGGCTCCGCCGGGGCCCGCCCCACCGACCGGGTACGGACCGCGGCCGAACGGCTCGCCCAGGTCGTCGGGGGCGGCGAGGTTGCCGGGCACGGAGGCAAAGAGGCCGGGCCCGGGGGAAGAGAGGCCGGGCCCGGGGGCGGGGTGCGGGCCGCGGCCGGTGGGCCGTCGTCCGCCACCGACGCGCTGCCGGGGACCCAGCTGTCCGCCTACGCGCTGACCGGGCGCGCCGCCGGGCGGGAGCCATGCGCGCTGGTGGTTGCCGCGGACCCGGACGATCCGCCCGCACACACCATCGCGGGGGTCGCCGCGGTGCTGCTGTCGCTGATCACCGGCCCGGCCGCGGCCCGTGGTGCGGCCGACAACGGGCACTCCGCCGCCCTGGCCCACCTGCTCCTGGGCGCCCGGCCGGCCGACGTCGGCCCGCTGCTCGGCGCTCCCCTCTGGACCGTGGTGCACGCCGAGCGCCGTGGCGGAGCCACCGCCCCGGAGGCGGACGCGGCCGCACTGGCCGCCGCACTGGGCACCGCACTCGTGGCACCGGAACCGGCGCGCGAGCCGGCCTCGGAACCGGTGCGGGAACGGGCGTCGGAACCGGTGCGGGAGCGGGCGTCGGAGCCGGGGCGCGATCCGGCGTCGTCCGCGCGACGGCTCAGGGCCCTGGTCCCGGCCGACCGGGAGATCGGCGCACAGCCCGGCTGGACCCTCGGCGTCAGCGCCCCGGTCCCGGTCGAAGAGCTGCCCGCCGCCGACCGGCACGCCGCCACCGCACTGCGCCGCGCGCTCGCCCACCGTTCCGCCCTCGTCCGCCGCCCCTCCCCCGACCGGCCCGGCCTCGCCGCCCTCGTGGACCCCGACGACGCCCACCGGCACGCCCACACCCTGCTCGCGCCGCTCGCCGCCTCCCCCGCCCTCGTCACCACGCTGCACACCTGGCTCTTGCTGCACGGCAGTTGGGACCGGACGGCGACCGCGCTGGGCATCCACCGCAACACCGTCCGCCAGCGCATCGCCCGTACCGCCACGCTCCTCGACACCGACCTGGACGACACCGACGTCCGCATGGAGCTGTGGTTCGCCCTGCGCTGCCTCGACCGCGCCGGCACGGAGGAGTCGAGCGCCGGCCGTCCGAAGCCGCCCGAAGCCGCCCGGGGCCGCCCGGGGCCGTCGGTGACAGCGTTGTGACAGTCAACTCCTTGAAGAAATAAGGGAGTCCAGGACTAGACTTTGCGCCACGTTGTCCTACATCTGTCGACGAGCGTGGGGAACGGGGGCCACAGATGGCCGGAGACGGACTACAGGCGGACATCCCGACCCTGAAGTCAGGGGGACGGGACTTCACCAACGTCGGACAGCGGTACCAGTCCGCCGTGGAGAAGCTCAAGAACACCCTGACCGGCCTGGAGGGTCAGGACACCCCGCCGTGGGGCGATGACGACATCGGCGAGAAGTTCGGCGTCGTCTACGAGGGCCTGCGCGACGGCATGTACGAGTCGATGGGCCATCTGGCCGCCAAGCTCCAGGAGATCGGCGGCGCGCTGAACACCATGGCCGACAACCACCAGGCCGACGAGGACTTCAACGACTCGCTGATGAAGCAGCACGTCGCCAACGCCGAGGCGCAGAGCCAGCTGATCAGCAACTTCAAGGCGCCCCAGACCTAGCGGGCGCGGACCTCCGCGCCCTCCCGTTCCGCCAGCTCCTTCAGCTCCTTCTCTGCACGCGCCGTCATCGCTCGACCGCTTCCACGTACGGGGGATTGCCGCCATGTCGCTCATGCTGCCGGACTGGCTGGAGTGGGTCCTGGAAATGCTCGGCTACGACTGGCCGACGGGCGACGAGGACAAGATGAACGAGTCCGCCAGCGCCTGGCGGGAGTTCGCCAACGCTGTCGAGCAGTTACAGTCCGAGGGCGTCACCGCCGCCGGCAACGTCCTCTCGGCGAACTCCGGCGACAGCATCGACGGCTTCAGCAAGACCTGGGAGAAGTTCTCCGGCAACGGCTCGGGCTACCTCGACGACGCACGCACGGCGGCCGAGCTGATCGCCTTCGCGATGGACGCGGGGTCGGTGGTGATCGTCGGGATGAAAGTCGCGGTGATCGCCCAATTGGCGATCCTCGCCGCGGAAATCATCGCGGCACAGGCGGCGGCGCCCTTCACGCTGGGTCTGTCGGAGATCGGCGCGGCGGGCGCCACCCAAGCGACCAGATTGATCGTCCGGCGCATCCTCAAGGAAGCGCGGGAGGCGCTCGTCGAAGCGATCATGGAGACGGTCAAGGAGCCCGCCGTCTCCGCGCTGGAGGCCATGATCTCCGACGCGATCGCCCAGGGCATGAACATGAACTTCGGGGCCCAGCAGGGCTTCGACGTCGGCCGCAGCCTCAAGACGGGCGCGGACGCGGGCATCGACGCGGCCAAGAACTCCGGCCAGACCTTCACCGAGGCGCTGCGCGACGGCGCGGGCGCCCGCGCGGGCCACCACGCCCGCGGCGGCCTGGACCACGCCGCCGGACGCGGCGGGGACCATGACGGCGGTGGCGGGGGCCATGACGGCGCTGGTGGCGAACACGGAAGCGGAGACAGCGGGAGCGGAGACAGCGGGAGCGGAGACAGCGGGAGCGGAGACAGCGGGAGCAGCGGCAGCGGGTCGGGGTCGCCGAACGAGTCGGCGGGCTCCGGGCACGGGCCGGGGTCCGGGTCAGGGTCTGAATCCGGCAGTGGGTCCGGGTCTAGCTCCGGGTCGGATTCCGGGACCGCGGGCGGCTCGGGTTCGGGAAGCGGCTCCGGTGGCTCCGGCAGCTCCAACTCCGCTGGCGGTGGCGGCAGTTCAGGCCCCTCGCACAGCGACACGGGCCGCGGACCGGACTCCGGTACGGGATCAGGTTCGGGGTCGGATGCCCACTCGGGGTCGGATGCCCACTCCGGGTCGGATGCCCAGTCGGGGTCCGGCTCCGGTTCCAGGCCCGAGCCGGATTCCGGCTCCGGGTCCGGGTCCGGCAGCGGCCCGTCCACGACACCCGACAGCTCCGGACGCGCGGACGGCGACCACCCGGCCCCCCGGGCCCAGCCGCTGCCACCCCCGGACCAGCGCACCGCCTTCGACGAGGGCTACACCGGCGGCAACAACCACAACCCGTACGGAAGTTCCCCCACGCCGGGGCCGGACGGCAGCCCCGCGCCAAGCTCCGGCCACATCCCCGAGGCGGGCCCGGCCCCAGGCTCCGGCCACACCCCGGACTCCGGTTCCGTAGGCACCCACCCGACCTCGGATTCCGGCTCGGTGGGCACCCACCCGACCCCCGGCACCACTCCGGACGCAGCCCGGCCGCACCCCGGCCCGGACCCGGTCGGTACGCAGCCCGCGCCGGGCCCTTCCCCCCACCCGGACGCGGCACCGCCCCACGACTCGGGGCCAGCGCCGCACTCCACCCCCACACCCGACTCCGGACCGTCGTCACACTCCACCCCCACACCGACGCCCGACTCCGGGCCGTCATCCGGCCCTGGCCCGGCCCCGGACCACGGGTCCCCAGGGCAGCCGGCCGCCGCCTCCCACGACACCGGCAACCCCTCATCCCCGTCCCCGTCCCACCCCACCAGCGACGGCGGCGGCACCCCCACGCACGACGGCGGCGGAGACAGCTCCAACTCCGGTGCGGGCGGCGGCGGACGTCCGGCCGCACCGCACGTCAGCGTGCCCTCGCAGAGCGGGGCGGTGCCGCACACACCGGCCGCCGGCCCGTCGCCCACCGGTCACCGCGACCCCGCCCCCGGTGACCCCATGCCGCACGCCCGTGACGACGACACCACCGTCACCACCCAGTCCGCCGACACCCTGACCGCGCCGCCGCCCACCGCGGCGGCGGATCCCGGGGGCCACGCCGCCACCCCGCCCCAGCAGTCACCGCAGGGCGGCCCGCAGTCGCCGGGACCGGTGGTCGGCATGCCCACCACCATGCCCCCGCAGGCCGGCCCGGCGGCCCCGAACGCGGCCCCGCACACCACCACCCCGACCGGTACCGGCCAGGCGACCCCGAACACCGCACCCCCGCGCGGCTCCCACCCGCCCGCGGGCACCCCGCGCACCACCCCGCCCAACCGCCGCCCGGACGGCACCCAGCCGGTCCACGACATCACCCAGCAACGCCGCCCGGACCGCCCCGCCCACGACCCCCGGCTCGACGGGCCGCGCCGCCCGGACGACCCGCGTACGCCCGGCGGGCGCCCCGACCCGCGTCAGCAGCGCCCGGTCCCGTCCCAGCCGCGCCCCGACCCGACCCGCCCGGACACCACCAGGCCCGGCACCACCCGGCCCGACACCACGCGCCCCGACCCGACCCGTCCGGACCCCCGACGCCCGGAACCGCAGCCGCAGCCGACCCGTACCGACCCGCCCCCGAACACCCCGGACAACCCGAACGCCCACAACGGGCCCGGCGCCGAGCACCCCGCCGACTCGCCCCAACACGATCCCCACCACGAGCCCCCACACGGGCCCCACGACAACACCCACAACGCCCCCCACGACGATCCCCCCGCCGCCTCCGACACCCGTAACCGCGAGCGCCCCGGCGGACTGGACGGCCCCACCGACGAGCACCAACAGCACGTCGAGAACGCCATCCCCAAGGACGACAACGGCGACCCCCAACGCCACCCCGACCCCCACGACAGCAACTGGGTCGGCACCATCAACCACCCCGGCCCCGACGCACCCGGCCGCAACAACAACTGCGTCGACGCCGCCCTCGCCACCGCCGACACCTACGCCGGCAACCCCACCGCCGCCGCCCACCGCACCCCCGACACCCACCCCGACGGCACCCCCTCCGACCGCGGCGAAACCAACGGCCGCGACCGCATCGAAAACACCCTCGGCGCCCCCTTCCACGACTACGGAAACGGTCCCGACGCCTTCCACCGCCTCGAAAACGACCTCCGCAACAACGGCCACGGCTCCCAAGCCGTCATCGTCACCCAGGACAACAACGGCCGCGCCCACGCCTGGAACGTCGTCAACCACCACGGCAAAATCACCTACGTCGACGCCCAGACCGG
Organism: Streptomyces sp. NPDC048197; assembly: GCF_043202395.1. Taxonomy (NCBI): domain Bacteria; kingdom Bacillati; phylum Actinomycetota; class Actinomycetes; order Kitasatosporales; family Streptomycetaceae; genus Streptomyces; species Streptomyces sp. NPDC048197. The sequence continues at coordinate 61,097 of NZ_JBIDAJ010000020.1, read as the reverse complement.
CAAAACCAGCGACCGCCCCCTCCACGACGGCAGCAACGGCGTCCACGCCATCCCCCTCGGCTCCGACCGCCGCCCCACCACGCCCACACCCACCCCGGCCGACCACCACACCACCGACCCCGGCACGGACGCCCCCCGCCGCCCGGCCGCCGAACCCGGCGCCGCCGGCGACAAGCACCCACACCCCGACGACCTGGCCGCGGACGGGGACGACGAGGGCCACGACGCCAAGAAGCCCAAGCTCGACCACGACGAGGGGCACGACCAGGAGCACGACGGGCAGCACCACGACGACAGCAACCGGGACGCGCCCGACCGCACGCACCAGGGGTTGCTGCCCGAGGACTCCCAGGGCTCGCTGCGGGAGACCCACCACGTCGAGCAGGTCAGCCTCGACCGGCTCTACAACGACCTCGAACACTGGGGCGGGAACGGGCAGTTGCGCGACCTGCTGCAGCAGTGCGGCCCGCCCGGCAACCCGAACGGCATCACCCGGGAAACCCTGGAGAACACGCTCCGCCACCCGCCGTTCGCGGAGATGCCCCGCCCGCAGCAGATGGCCGCCGTGGCCGCCATCACCCGGCTGTCGCTCAAGTTCCACCGCGAGCTGGAGGTGGGCTCGCTCCACCCGGACGTCGACAACCCCAACCACCCGTCGAACCGCCCGCTGGACCACGACCCCAGCACCGAAGAGGGCAAGGAGAAGCAGGACCGGCAGAAGGAGGCCAGGGACAAACTGGCCACCAACATGGACGCCAAGGGCCACCAGTCCGCGGGCAGTTACTACCACCAGCAGCAGTCGGTGCCGGACCGCAATGACGTCCGCAAGGAGCTCAAGGACACGTTCAAGGAGGACGGGCGGAAATACACCGCGAACGTCTTCAAGGAACTGACCGGCGACAACAAGGGCGACTGGTCGAACCGGAATTACGCGGTGGTGGAGGTGCACGACCCGGAGACCGGGCAGACCCACTACCTCTCCGACAGTTCGCTGCCGATGGGCACCGAGTGGTCGGCCGGCGTGCACTCCGAACCGCACGTCCTGGACTACCTCAACGAGGTCAACCGGCAGCGGGAGGCGGACGGCAAGCCCCCGCTCCAGCCCCAGGGCCTGTACACCGAACGGGAACCCTGCGGCCCCGCCTCCGGCAACGACTGCTCCTCCTACCTGGGCAACAACCTCCCGAAGGACGTGCCCGTCTACTACGGGACCGGGTTCCGCCGGGGCCGGGTGGAGGACGAGGCCGAGATGCGTGCGGAAGGGCGCCAGGACGAGATCCGGCAGATCAAGGACGACGCCCGGGCGGCGTTCACGGCCGAGGGCGAGGCGTACGTCAATCGTCTGAAGGGACTGTGGCTGGGCTTCGCCGGAAAGGGCCTGCTCTCCTGAGCTAGGGTTTCGATCACCGCACCGGTGGGAGTGATTTCGCGTGACACACCAGATCGGCGACCGAGAGCGGTCAGCGGTCCGGGACTGGCTGGCGCTGCCCGTGGAGCGGCGCGCACGACTGTTGATCGGCGGCGACGGCGGCGCGGGGAAGTCCGCGCTGCTGCGCGAGAGTGCCGAACAGGTCCCCGGTGCCGCGCTGGTCGACTGCACGGGCCTGACGGCGGACGAGGTCGCGCTGCGGGTGTGCGCGGCCCTCGGCGTGGAGCTCGGCGCCGACGAACTCCTGCGCGGCCGCCCCGGGTTGCGCGGCGCCCTGCGCGGCGACCACACCGTGTTCCTGGTGAACTCCCAGTGGGCGGGCGCCACGCTGACCTCCTCGGAACCCCGGCGGATCGCGAGGGCGCTGTCCCTCCTCCTGCTCCGGGCACCCGGGGCGCGGATCCGGCTGGCCCTGGAGTGGGACGGCGACCGTATGGGCCGACCGCCCGCGCGGGACGTGGTGGTGACCCTCGCGCCGGACCCGGAAGCCCACAGCGCGGACGCCAGCGGCGCGGACGGCAGGCATCCGCTGGGGGTCCTCGCGGCCGCCGAGACCGCCGACGTCCCGGTGGAGGTGTACCGGCTGCTGCACGAGGCGCTGGGCGCGCCGTCCGGGCCCGTCGACGCCCACGCGCTGGCCGCCGCCTTCCCCGACGTGATCGCCGTGCAGGAGCCGGCGGAGGACGCGGGGGGCGAGGGCGAGCCGGACGCCGGGCGGCTGGCGTTCCGTTCGCCGGCCCTGGCCCGCATGTGGCGCGCGGCCTGTCCGGTGTCCAAGGCGGGACAGCGGCGCATCGTGGCCGCCCTGCTGGCGGCCGTGACGGATTCCGGGCCGGCCCGGCCGTGGATCGAGAGCGGTCCGGTCGGCCGGTACGCCGCCCGCGCGCTGCCGGCCCACGCGGCCCTGGCCGGCACGGCGGGCGAACTGCTCTCCGACGGGCGGGTGCTGGCCCAGGTGCGCCCCGGGGCCGCCTGGGACGCCCTCGCCGTGGCGTATCCGGCCGGTGTGCCGTACGGCGGGGTGCTCGCCGACGTCCGGTCGCTGGAGGCCCAGGGTGCCTGGTCCCTGGACCAGGGCGAGTGGGCGGCCTGGCTGCACCACGCGGCGGTCTGCGCGGGACGTACGGCTCTGGCCCGGCAGCTGAGCGGCTCCGGGGTCGGGATGCCGTTCGAGACGGTGTGGACGAAGCGGCGGGGCAACGGGCGGTTCGGCCCGGTCCCCGGCGAGGTGGGGCGGATCGACGAGCTGGCGCTGGTCCGGTCCGAGGACGGGTTGTCGCTGCTGGCCGCCCGGGACGCGACCACGGACCGTGCGACGGACCCGGCCCACAGGTACGTCCGGCAGGAGTTCGACTCGGCCACCGGTGCGCCGCGCGGTGCGCCCGCCGTCGTCCCGGAGCCGCTGTACGAGTCCGGCTGGGTCTATGAGGACCGGGTGCCGGAGGGGGTGGCCGGGGCGTTCGCCGAGCGGCTGGACGGGGAGTGGGAGATCGAGCCGGAGCCTTCCGCGCCACTGCCGCGCTGCCCGCTGTCCGTAGGGCAGGGCATCGGGCTCGACAACCTGTGGGTGCTGGCCGGTGAGGGCGGGCTGTTCGCGGTCGTCTGCCGGGCGGGCGGGGAGGCCGGCGGCACGGCCTGGCACGAGGCGCCGCTGCTGGAGCCGCACGCCGGGCTGGCTGCCCCGGAACCACCCGCCGAGGCGCTGTCCGCGGCGGGCGCCGACGCCGGTGCCCGGGCCTGGCTGGAGGAGGCGTTCGGCGCGGGTGCCTGCCGGCGGCGCGCGGCCGGCGAACTGCCCGACGGCATCACCCACGCCGGCACCAGGGACTTCCTCGTCGAGGTGGGGCTGCCGAGCCTGGACGGCCTGCTGCAGCTGCAGACCCACGGCGGCCTGAAGCCGCTTCCCGAGGACGGCACCGACGGGCAGCGGTCAGGGGTCCGCTACGAAATCGGCCACTGGATGTACGCCCCGCTGGCGCTGGACGGCACGACCGGGCAGGTGCTCCGGCTGCCCCGGGACACGGCTCCCGAACCGGCCGCGGGCTCCCTCGCCCAGTTCTTCGCCATGGTCCGGCTCTTCGACACGTACCGCCGCGGATTCCACCCCTCACGCGCGGACCGGCGCGACGCCCAGCAGGTGCTCGCCGCCTGGTGCCGCCGGATGGACCCGACGGTGGACGAGAGCGAGACCTGGGACGCGGTGCTGGGCGGCCACCCCTTCGAGGACGGCACGTGGGAACTCGTCACGAAGGACGGCCGGCCACCTCTGTGACCGGCCGTCCTCTGCGCCTGTGGGGCCCGGGCTCAGCCCTGCCGCGCGGCGGCGATCTGCCGGGACATGATCGTGGTCAGCTCGTACGCGGTGTGCGAGGCGGCCACGGCCGTGATCTCGGCGTGGTCGTAGGCCGGCGCCACCTCGACGACGTCGGCGGAGACCAGGTTGCAGGAGGAGAGCCCGCGCAGGATCTCCAGCAGCTCGCGGGAGGTCATGCCGCCCGCCTCGGGGGTACCGGTGCCGGGGGCGTGCGCCGGGTCCAGGCAGTCGATGTCGATCGAGATGTACAGCGGCCGGTTGCCGATGCGCTGCCGCAGCTGGTCGGCGACCTCGTCGGCACCGCGCCGGTAGATGTCCGAGGACGTGACGATGCCGAAGCCCATTTTCTCGTCGTCGGTGAGGTCCTTCTTGCCGTACAGCGGCCCGCGCGTGCCCACGTGGGAGAGCGCCGAGGTGTCGAGGATGCCCTCCTCCACGGCCCGGCGGAACGGCGTGCCGTGGGTGTACTCGGCGCCGAAGTACGTGTCCCAGGTGTCGAGGTGTGCATCGAAGTGCAGCAGCGCGACCGGCCCGTGCTTCTTGGCGACGGACCGCAGCAGCGGCAGCGCGATGGTGTGGTCACCGCCGAGCGTCATCATCCGCGCGCCGGTGCCGAGCAGGTCGTCCGCCGCGGCCTCGATCGTCTCGACGGCCTCGTTGATGTTGAACGGGTTCGCGGCGATGTCACCGGCGTCCGCGACCTGCGCCAGCGCGAACGGCGACGCGTCCTGCGCCGGGTTGTAGGGGCGCAGCAGCCGCGACGCCTCACGGATCGCGTTGCCGCCGAAGCGGGCACCGGGGCGGTAGGAGACGCCGGTGTCGAAGGGCACGCCGACGACGGCCACGTCGGCCCGGCCGCCGACCTCGTCCAGGCGGGGCAGGCGGGCGTAGGTGGCCGGCCCGGCGTAGCGGGGGATGCGGGAGGAGTCGACGGGGCCGACGGGCTCGTGGGAAGCGCTGGCTGCGGTGGTCATGAGGCGAGGGTAGGGACGCCGAGGCCTCCCGCCCATGGACATTTCCGCCACGGAACAAGGTGGCGCTTCGACATTTCGTCCACCGCGGCCGAGGTCCGTGCTCCCGTCTGTCCGGGGTACGGAACTCCCCCGCCCCGGAACATACGTCCGGGCACAATGGCGCTATGCCGATAGCCTCCGCAGCCGCCGTTCCGTCGCGCGCCGAACTCGTCGACCATCTCGTCCGCACCCGGATCGCCGGGGAGGTCGCCACCCCCCGGGAGAACAACCTCTCCCACTACCGCAAGCTCGCCAACGGTGACCGCTACTTCTGGTTCGGCCTGGAATTCGGCGACCGGTGGGCGGACGAGCAGGACGTACTGGCCGTGATGGCGGAGCGCTGCGGGGTGAGCGACGACCCGCACCACCGGCAGGGCCAGGACACCATCGACCCCGAGCTGACGGTGGACGCGCTGGAGCGGGCGGCGGCGCTGCTGCGCAAGGCGGCGGCCGGCGAGCAGCGGGTGCTGTTCGCGACCGGCCACCCGGGCGGCCTGCTCGACGTGCACCGCGCCACCGCCGCGGCACTGCGCGCCGCCGGCTGCGAGATCGTCGTCATCCCGGACGGGCTGCGGGCGGACGAGGGCATGGTCTTCCAGTTCGCCGACGTGGCGATGCTGGAGCGCGGGGCGACGCTGTGGCACACCCACTCCCCCGAGCCGATGGCCGCGATCCTCGACGGCCTGGAGCGGGCCGGCCGCCCGCTGCCGGACCTGGTGGTGGCCGACCACGGCTGGGCGGGCTGCGCGGCCCAGCGCGGCCTGGACGCGATCGGCTTCGCCGACTCCAACGACCCGGCCCTCTTCCTCGCCGAGGCCGAGGGCACCCTCCAGGTCACCGTCCCCCTCGACGACCACGTCCGCAGCCCCCGCTACTACGACCCGCTGACGGCGTACCTGCTGGACGCGGCGGGGCTGGCCTGACTCCTGCCGGGGACCGGCTCTCCGGCGGGGAGGTCCTCTTCGGCTGCCTGCTCGCCCTCGGCGTTCATGGGGCTGCGGGCGTCGCGCGCTGGTCGGTCCCGCAGTAGCGGCACTTGGCGGCACCCGTCGGAATGTCGTCGGCGAGACAGGCCGGGCAGGTGGTGGCCGGTGTGGGGTCACCGAAGACGGTGACCCCACGGCGCGCCTGGACGGCCTTGTACGGAACGACGATCAAGAAGTAGACGGCAGCCATGAAGATGACGAAGTAGATCACGGCGGAAATGAACGCACCGAGATTCACATAGGTCGACGCGTTCCCGGGATCACCGAGCTGCCAGCCGAGCCCGACCGACCCACCTCCCTGCGCACGGGCGATGATCGGGTCGATGACGTTGTCGGTGAACGCCTTGATCAGCGTGCTGAGCGCCAGCGCGATGATCAGCCCCACGGCCACGACGACGATGTCACCGCGCATCAGGAAGTTCTTGAAGCCCTTGAGCATGGACGCTCCTCGTCTGCTTGCGGGACGGACCAACGCGTCTCGGACCAGAACAGCCGATCTTGCCCGGGCTCGCAATCGGAACCTGCTCCATGCGGGCCAGCCGGCCGGCACCGCCCTGAACCGTCCTACGACCGACGGGCCTCCCCCTCCCGCGCCGCCGAGGTGAGGGACATGTCCGCGTAGCGCTCGCCCGCCACCTGGCCGGCGAGCGGCTCCAGCAGCGCCAGTTCTTCGGCGGTCAGGCTGATCCGGGTGGCCGCGGCGTTCTCCAGCAGACGGCTGCGCTTACGGGTCCCGGGGATCGGCACCACGGTCAGGCCGTGCACCTCGGCCCGGTGCTGCACCCAGGCCAGCGCGATCTGCGCCGTGGTGGCGCCGTGATCGACGGCGATCTCGCGCAGCGGCTCCAGCAGAGCGGCGTTCGCCTTGGCGTTGTCCCCGGTGTAGCGCGGCATCAACTGCCGGAAGTCGCTGCCGGAGAGCTCCTTGCCCGCGTCGGTGAAGGCCCCGGTCAGAAATCCCCGGCCGAGCGGCGAGTACGGCACGAAGGCGACCCCGAGCTCGGCGGCCGCGCCCACCGCGCTGCGCTCGACGTCCCGGCTGAAGACCGACCACTCCGTCTGCAGGGCGGTGATCGGATGCACGGCGTGCGCCTCGCGCAGCTCGGCACCGGTGACCTCACTCAGCCCCAGGTACTTCACCTTCCCCTCCCGCACCAGCTCGGCCATGGCCCCGACGGACTCGGCCAGCGGAACGGCAGGATCCCGCCGGTGCATGTAGTAAAGGTCGATGACCCCGACGTTCAGCCGGCGCAGACTCGCCTCGACGGCCTTCCTGATGTAGCCGGGATCGTTACGGATGGCCCGGTAGCTCGGGTCGTCCGCCCGGTACTCGATGCCGAACTTGGTCGCCAGGGTGATCTCGTCGCGGTGCGCGGCGACGAACGGCGCGAGGAACTCCTCGTTGGCCCCGACGCCGTACATGTCAGCGGTGTCGATGAGCGTGACGCCCGCCTCGACCGTCGCCTCCAGGGTCTCGCGGGCCGCCACGTCGTCCGTCTGCCCGTAGGCGGCACTGATGCCCATGGCCCCGAAGCCCTGGACCCCGACGAGGGGTCCGCCGGCGCCCAGCTCGACCTTCCGGATCTGCTCAATGTGGTCGTTCACAATGACGTTGCTCATGATGGCGCTCAGGCCCCTTCCGACGCCCGGGGGGCGCCCGCATAGAAGTCGATCTTGGCGTCGAGTACGGCGACGGTGTCCTGCAGCTCAGCCATCCGCGCGAGGACCTCGCGGCGGGTCCGCTCCAGAATTTCCCGCCGCTCGTCAAAGGTGGCCTCGCCCCGCTGCACCAGCTCCGCGAAGTGCACCATGTCCGCGACCGGCATCCCGGTCATCCGCAACCTGCGCACGAAGGCCAGCCAGTCCAGATCCCGGTTGCCGAAGCGGCGCTGACCGTTGTGCGACCGCTCCACGTCCGGCAGCAGACCGATCTCCTCGTACCAACGCAGCGTGGGCGCGCTCAGGCCGGTGTACGCCGCCACCTCACTGATCGTGTAACGGTCCTGGCCGTCGGGCCGCGGATGCTCCGTCCCCGCCACCACACAGGCGTCAACGGGCGGGGATGTCACGGGCGTGCTGTCGATCACCGTCATGCCGGCAACGCTAGGACCTTCAAGTGCACTTGAAGCAAGCGCGTTGCACAGACGCCGCGCGTCAACTCTACGAACGTGCCCGCCTGGTGGCTCCGGCCGCCGCTTCTGCCATGGCGCGACGTTCGCCGTCCCGGTGGACGAAAAATCAGCTGGCACTCATTCCACGTTCGGGCCATTCACTTGCCCGGTCGCGCATCGAGCTGATCCTTCGCGACGCCTTGAGGAACGCATAGTCAACGTTCCCGTCGCCTGACCACGCCCGGCGATTTCCCTTATCCATGATCAGCTTCCGTGTCATCCCAGAGGCATCTTCGCCGAACAAATAGACAACGGCGTCGACGTCCTCAGCGATCTTTCTGAAATAGACCAGTGCGGCCACCGCTCTGCATCCACCTTTTGCTGTCGACATCGCACGTAACGATGATTCCGGTGCTCGGAGTGACGCCACGGACAGCACGCTCGCTGACCACGGCCAGCCCCTACGCGCCCACTCCAGGACCTCACCGCACCGCCCGCCCTGCGGTAGTGAACAGCAGGAGCTGGACAGCGAGCTGGACCGGCGGCTTGCCCAGGCGACCGGCCGGTCAGTCCCTCGGCCCGATCCCGCGTCGGAATCAGCGCACGGGCCTGATCATCGCGGTAAGGACCGGTGAGGCCGCTGAGGGCTGGCTACGGCCGATGTCCTCGTAACCCCAGCTCTCGTAGAGACGGTGCACCTTTCCGTCCCCGGCCAGGGGATTGACCATCAGGCTGACGTACGGCTCGCTGCGCTCGGCGAGGAGGGCGTCGTGCATGCGCCGCGCTGTGCCCGTACCGCGCCAGGGAACGCGAACGCCGATTTCCTTCAGAGCTACGACGTTCCTGTTGGTGTATTCGGCCGGCGGGGCGGGCGAGACACGCTTCCACCAACGGTCCTCGGAATCCACGGTGTTGGCGTACGCATAGCCGACGGGCTCACCCTGTTCGTAGGCCAGGACCGCCACCCAGCCCGGCTCCTCGGAATGGCGATCTAGGCGCTCGGCGAAAGTCGCGACCGCGTAGTTGGGCAGGTGCAGGAGGTCTGCCCGGACATCCGCGTAGACGTCCAGAAGAGCTTGCCGAGCCGGTTCCAGCGAGTGAAATGTGCGGAGCTCGATGGTGGACGTCATACCGGTTCCTTCCACATGGTGTGTACGTGCTGATTCCACATCCGGGCGGTGGAGCTGTTCGGCGCCACGGTGTTGATCCTGGCGTTGAAGGTGTGGAGCATTCCGGCGACGCGGGGGTGATGAGCGGCGGCATCTGCCGGGACAGTCATGGCAGTCGCGACGGCCGCTTCTACATCGCCTTGGCCGAGTTGGGCGCATGCCAGGCGAGTGGTGGCGATGGCCTTCGACCGCCGCATGTGGGGCCGGAGAGCGGCCAGACATCGATGCGCGTGCGCCTCGGCTGTCTCGTAGTCGCCCAGTGCGAGGTACCCGGTAAGCGCGAGAGAATCCAATTCCGCCTGGTCGTAGAACGAGATCATCCAGACGGGACGATTGGCGGCCGGATCTGCGCGATTCATCGCGTCCTGGGCCTGGTCGAAGCTGCGTCGAGCAGCCTTGAGATTCCGGGCAAGGCCATGGATGGCGGCCTGCCTGGCGAGCCCCAAGGACGCGAACAACGGATCACGACGCGTGATGGACAGCCCTCGGGCGACGTCATTTGCAGCAATAGCTTCGCCGGGACGGCCCATGTGCCGGTACAACGTCCCCGCGTGTGACCAAATGCGGAATTTGATGGCCGGGTCGGCTGCCAATTCGGCGAGTGCTTGCGCTTCCCGCATGTGGACGATCGCGTCGTCGTAACGGCGTCCGTCGATCGCCGCCCACATCGCCGAGGACCGGAAGGCCGCCGCGCATCCGTACACGTGGGCACGTACCCGCTGACTGGCACTCCCTGAGTTCTGCAGGGCCAGGGCCTCATCGGCGAGCGACGTGGCGTGCTGCTCGATGCCGAGTCGGCCGCCGTGGCGGTGGTCACTCGCGATGATCTCGGTGAAACGTTGTTGGAGCCGGACGACATCGCTTATACCCACGCGGCGGTTGGTGGTTAAAGCTGGTGCGGCGGAGGCGGCAGCCAGGGCCGTCCCGGCGGCGAGGAAGCGACGGCGTTCCACGGGGTCCTCCGGCGGTGGGGCGAGGGTGGACGACGGGGCCCGGCCCCGCGGTACGAACCCTAAAGCGGTGGCGGGCAGACCGGTGACCTTCTCCAGCGCAACGCGGGTCGCGGACTTCGGCCACCGTACGCGGCCCGCTTTCCAGTCCCGGATCGATGAGCCGTCCAGTCCACCGAATCTGCCGGTGAGGTCACCTACGGCCGAATTCACGGCCTCCGCCAGCGAATTGGAGCTGTATCCGTGCTCCTGCATCCACGCCTCAAGCGTCCTGTTCCGCGAGGTGTTCATGCACGCACGGTAACTCCGCACTCACTGTGACGTCAGCTAAAGGAGTTCTCAAATCGCCCTAGGCGACGGGCGAAAGAGGGCTCCTGATCTCCCTCAGAACACTGCCTCCGTGCCGCGTTAGCTGGTCATGCCAGCAGCGATCTGGAGGACTGACCACGATGCCGACTGCATCAAACGCTCGCCGCACTCTCGTCGATACCGCTTCGCGCCCCCGTTCGGCACCCGCCGCCGTACGGATCGACGCAAGATCCCTTCCGCCCGAAGCCCGCGCATTTCGCCACCGGCACGGCGACCCCATTGGCTGGGACTCCGGTGAATGGGCCGCCTATCTCGGTCTCGGAGGTGCGTCATGAAAAACGTTGGGTGGGACGCCATTCCGCCCACGAAGACGTGGACGGTCGACGAGATCACCGGTAATGCCTGCCCTTGCTGTCACTTCGGCTACAGCCTGGCGCGGGAGAAGACCACCGGCCAGGACGGCCTACACGTGTGCCGGCCGTGCGCCGACCGACTCGGCGTCTGCACGGAAGCGGAGGCCGCCCTATGAATCCCAGGAAACTGCCGGGAGTTGGCGATGAGGTCGAGTACGCCCCGGAGCGGCTGGCTGTCGTCACCGATATCCGCAAGGGCGTCTTCTACCTGCGGCGGCCGGGAGTCAAGGAGTGGCCGGTGAAGGACCCGGCCTCCTTGACGGTGCGGCGGACCCGAGTTGAGCGGATTGCGGCTGGGGATTTCCTCTGAAGGCACGTCCGGCTCCCTCGGCACGCTGCTCCCACGAGGCGGATGAGGCCCACAGCTCAACCAGCAAGCTGCGGCAGTGCTGAGCCGCGCGGCCGGGGTGGGTGGTGGGGGTGGGTGGTGGGGGTGCCATGCCCTAAGCGGCCGATGACACCCCTAGGGCCGTACGACCGCGTCAAGACGCGACGCCAGCCACTGCCCGACCGACGCCCGCCCCCGCCCAGCCGTGCCGCCCCGCTCCGTCACCCCCGAGGCACCCGCACGACCCCCTCCTGGATGACCGAGACCGCGAGGTGGCCGTCCTGGGTCCAGATGCGGGCCTGGCCCAGGCCGCGGCCGCCCGAGGCGGAAGGGGACTCCTGGTCGTAGAGGAGCCATTCGTCGGCGCGGAAGGGGCGGTGGAACCACATGGCGTGGTCCAGTGAGGCGCCGACGACGTCGCCGACGGCCCAGCCGCCGCGGCCGTGGGCGAGCAGGACGGAGTCCAGCAGCGTCATGTCGGAGACGTAGGTGGCCAGGCAGACGTGCAGCAGGGGCTCGTCGGCGACCTTGCCGCCCGCCTTGAACCAGACCTGGGAGCGCGGGGCGCGCGGCTGCCCGACGGTGCCCCAGGGCGGGGTGTCCGCGTACCGCAGGTCGACCGCGGCGCGGGCCTCGACCAGCCGTTCGGCGATGTCCGCCGGGAGGTGCCGGGGCAGCATCTCGGCTGCCGTCGGCAGGGATTCCGGGTCGGGCGCGGCCGGCATGTCCGTCTGGTGGTCCAGCCCCTCCTCGTACTCCTGGAAGGAGGCGGAGAGGTGGAAGATCGGCTGGCCGTGCTGGACGGCGACGACCCGGCGGGTGGTGAAGGACCGCCCGTCGCGGATCCGGTCGACGGTGTAGACGATGGGCGCGCCGGGGTCGCCGGGGCGCAGGAAGTACGCGTGCAGGGAGTGCGGCGGCCGGTTCTCGGGGACCGTGCGGCCGGCGGCGACCAGGGCCTGGGCGGCGACCTGGCCGCCGAAGACCCGGGGCACCAGCGCCGCCCGGCTCTGGCCGCGGAAGATGTCCTGCTCGATCCGCTCCAGGTCGAGCAGATCGAGCAGGGACCGGAGTGCGTCGTTCACGTGCCTGGGCCCCAACGGCCTTACAGGCCCATGGACTTGGCGATGATGGACTTCATGACCTCGCTGGTGCCGCCGTAGATGCGGTTGACGCGGTTGTCGGCGTACAGGCGGGCGATCGGGTACTCGTTCATGAAGCCGTAGCCGCCGTGCAGCTGGAGGCAGCGGTCGATGACGCGGTGGGCGACCTCGGTGCAGAAGAGCTTGGCGGAGGCGGCCTCGGCGGCGGTCAGTTCGCCGGCGTCCAGGGCCTCCAGGGCGCGGTCGGCGACGGCCTCGGCGGCGTCCACCTCCGCCTGGCAGGCGGCCAGTTCGAACTTGGTGTTCTGGAAGGACGCGACGGTCTTGCCGAAGACGGTGCGGTCCTGGACGTACTGCTGCGCGAACCGCACGGCGGCCTTGGCCTGCGCGTACGCGCCGAAGGCGATGCCCCAGCGCTCGGAGGGGAGGTTCTGGCCGAGGTAGTAGAAGCCCTTGTTCTCCTCGCCGAGCAGGTCCTCGACGGGGACCTTGACGTCGACGAAGGCCAGCTCGGCGGTGTCGGAGGTGCGCAGGCCGAGCTTGTCGAGCTTGCGGCCGATGGAGTAACCCTCGGACGTGGTGTCCACGGCGAAGAGGGAGATGCCGTGGCGGCGGTCCTCGGCGGTGGGCGCGGCGGTCCGGGCGCAGACGATGACGCGGTCGGCGTGCACGCCGCCGGTGATGAAGGTCTTGGAGCCGTTGAGGACGTAGTGCGTGCCGTCCTCGCTCAGCTTGGCGGTGGTCTTCATGCCGGCGAGGTCGGAGCCGGTGCCCGGCTCGGTCATCGCCAGCGCCCACATCTCCTCGCCGGAGACGAACTTCGGCAGGTAGCGCTTCTTCTGCTCGTCGGTGGCGAGCATCTCGATGTACGGCAGGCCGAGGAGGACGTGCACGCCGGAGCCGCCGAAGGTGACGCCGGCGCGGGCGGTCTCCTCGTACATCACGGCCTCGAACTTGTGCGAGTCGATGCCGGCGCCGCCGTACTCCTCGGGCACGCGGATGCCGAAGACGCCCAGCTCGGCGAGCTTGTAGTAGAACTCGCGCGGGACCTGGCCGGCCGCGAACCACTCGTCGTGGACCGGTACGACCTCGGCCTCGATGAAGGCGCGTATCGTCTCGCGGAACGCCTCGTGGTCCTCGTTGAACACCGTACGGCGCATTGCTACGTCGCCTCCTCCAGGTCACCGGCCCAAATGCCAGACCAAGCGCTGTCTAAGCGCTTGCTCAGGCGAAAGCTACCGGCCGGTCACCTGGACTGTCCAGACCTCAACGACAAGGTGTGCGGCAGCGCACTACGCGCCCGCGGCCACCGGGCCCCCGGCCACCGGTCCATCCGCCGCCGGCGCCCCGGCCACCGCGCCGAAGGCCCCCAGTGCCAGCCGGTGCAGCAGCTCCGCCATCTCCGTGCGGCCCGGCAGGGCGCCGGGGCGGCCCAGGTGGGGGGTGGAGTTCAGCAGGCCGAAGACGGCGTGCACGGCGGCCCGGGCCTGGGACTCCGAGGGGCCCGGGTGGACCCGGCGGACGACCTCCACCCACAGCTCGACGTACTGCCGCTGGAGCTGGCGGACCCGCTTGCGGTCGGCCTCGCGCAGCCGGTCCAGCTCGCGGTCGTGCACGGTGATCAGCGGGCGGTCGTCCAGCGCGAAGTCGATATGGCCGTCGATCAGCGCGTGCAGCACCGCCTCGGGGTCCTCGCCGCCCTCCGCGACCCGCATCCGGCCGCCCGCGAGGAGCCGCTCACTGATCCCCACCAGCAGCTCGGCGAGCATCGCGTCCTTGCCGGCGAAGTGGCGGTAGAGCCCGGGGCCGGAGATGCCCACGGCCGCCCCTATCTCGTCCACGCCGACGCCGTGGAACCCGCGCTCGGCGAAGAGCCGGGCGGCCTCTTTCAGGATCTGCTCGCGGCGGCTGGTCGGGGCGGGGGCCTGCGCATTACTCATGCCGTCGATTGTAGACAGCCGGGTTAGTGGTCGTTAACCTGGAGGAAATGACGTTAACGCCCATTAACCCGGATGCCCGGCGGCCGCGCACCGCGGCGGCCGGGCGGACGACCGAGCAAGGGGGCTCGTAGTGATGGAGCAGGCACCGGTGCTGGGAGGCGACGGGGCGTCCCTCGGCCGGAGTCCGAGGGACGATCCGGCCTCCGACTCCTGGCGGGCCAACGAGGCCGCACACCGCGAGCTCGCCGCCGAACTCCGCGAACGGCTCGCGGCGGCCCGGCTCGGCGGCGGCGAGAAGGCCCGGGCCCGGCACACCGCCCGCGGCAAGCTGCTGCCCCGCGACCGGGTCGACGCCCTGCTCGACCCCGGCTCTCCGTTCCTGGAGCTGGCGCCGCTCGCCGCGGAGGGGATGTACGACGGGGCCGCGCCGGCCGCCGGGGTGATCGCCGGCATCGGGCGGGTCTCCGGCCGCGAGGTGGTGATCGTCGCCAACGACGCCACGGTCAAGGGCGGCACGTACTACCCGATGACGGTCAAGAAGCACCTGCGCGCCCAGGAGGTGGCCCTCGACAACCACCTGCCGTGCGTCTACCTCGTGGACTCCGGCGGTGCCTTCCTGCCGATGCAGGACGAGGTGTTCCCCGACCGCGAGCACTTCGGGCGGATCTTCTACAACCAGGCGCGGATGTCCGGCGCCGGCATCCCGCAGATCGCGGCTGTCCTCGGGTCGTGCACGGCCGGCGGCGCGTACGTCCCCGCCATGAGCGACGAGGCCGTGATCGTCCGCAACCAGGGCACGATCTTCCTGGGCGGGCCGCCCCTGGTGAAGGCCGCCACCGGCGAGGTCGTCACCGCCGAGGAGCTGGGCGGCGGCGAGGTCCACTCCCGTACCTCCGGCGTCACCGACCACCTCGCCGAGGACGACGCCCACGCCCTGCGCATCGTCCGCACCATCGTCTCGACCCTCGGCGAGCGGCCCGCGCTGCCCTGGACGGTGCGGCCCGTCGAGGAGCCCGCGGTCGACCCGGCGGGGCTGTACGGCGCGGTGCCGGTGGACTCCCGCACGCCCTACGACGTGCGGGAGGTGATCGCGCGGATCGTGGACGGCTCACGGTTCGCCGAGTTCAAGGCCGAGTACGGCACGACGCTGGTCACCGGCTTCGCGCACCTGCACGGCCACCCGGTCGGCATCGTCGCCAACAACGGCATCCTGTTCTCCGAATCCGCCCAGAAGGGCGCCCACTTCATCGAGCTGTGCGACCAGCGCGGCATCCCCCTGGTGTTCCTCCAGAACATCTCCGGCTTCATGGTCGGCCGGGACTACGAAGCGGGCGGCATCGCCAAACACGGCGCGAAGATGGTCACGGCCGTGGCCTGCACCCGGGTCCCCAAGCTCACGGTCGTCATCGGCGGCTCGTACGGCGCCGGCAACTACTCCATGTGCGGCCGGGCCTACTCCCCCCGCTTTTTGTGGATGTGGCCCAACGCCAAGATCTCCGTGATGGGCGGCGAGCAGGCCGCCTCGGTCCTCGCCACCGTCAAACGCGACCAGATGGAGGCCCGCGGCGAGGAGTGGAGCGCCGAGGAGGAGGACGCCTTCAAGGCCCCCGTCCGCGCCCAGTACGAGACCCAGGGCAACGCCTACTACGCCACCGCCCGACTGTGGGACGACGGCGTCATCGACCCGCTCGAGACCCGCCAGGTCCTCGGCCTCGCCCTGACCGCCTGTGCCAACGCCCCCTTGGGCGAGCCGCAGTTCGGCGTCTTCCGGATGTGAGAGGAATGCCCACGACCATGTTCGACAGCGTCCTGATCGCCAACCGCGGCGAGATCGCGGTCCGCGTCATCCGCACGCTCCGTACGCTCGGCATCCGCTCCATCGCCGTCTTCAGCGACGCGGACGCCGGGGCCCGGCACGTCCGCGAGGCCGACACGGCCGTGCGGATCGGCCCGGCCCCGGCCGCCGAGAGCTATCTGTCCGTCGAGCGGCTGCTGGACGCGGCCGCCCGCACCGGCGCCCAGGCGGTCCACCCCGGCTACGGCTTCCTCGCCGAGAACGCCGGCTTCGCCCGGGCCTGCGCCGAGGCGGGCCTGGTCTTCATCGGCCCGCCGGCCGACGCCATCGAGCTGATGGGCGACAAGATCCGCGCCAAGGAGACGGTCCGCACGGCCGGCGTCCCGGTCGTCCCCGGCTCCTCCGGCAGCGGCCTGGACAACGCCCAACTGGCCGCCGCCGCCCGGGAGATCGGCATGCCGGTCCTGCTCAAGCCGTCCGCGGGCGGCGGCGGCAAGGGCATGCGGCTGGTCCGCGAGGAGGCGCTGCTCGCCGAGGAGATCGCCGCCGCCCGCCGCGAGGCCCGCTCCTCCTTCGGCGACGACACCCTCCTCGTCGAGCGCTGGATCGACCGGCCCCGGCACATCGAGATCCAGGTCCTGGCGGACGGCCACGGCACCGTCCTCCACCTCGGCGAGCGCGAGTGCTCCCTCCAGCGGCGCCACCAGAAGATCATCGAGGAGGCCCCCTCGGTCCTCCTGGACGAGGCGACCCGGGCCGCGATGGGCGAGGCGGCAGTTCAGGCGGCCCGCTCCTGCGGCTACCGCGGCGCCGGCACCGTCGAGTTCATCGTCCCGGGCAAGGACCCCTCGGCGTACTACTTCATGGAGATGAACACCCGCCTCCAGGTGGAGCACCCGGTCACCGAGCTCGTCACCGGCCTGGACCTGGTGGAGTGGCAGCTGCGGATCGCCGCCGGCGAGCACCTCCCCTACGCCCAGGACGACATCACCCTCACCGGGCACGCGGTCGAGGCCCGGCTCTGCGCCGAGGACCCGTCCCGCGACTTCCTGCCGACCGGCGGCACGGTCCGCTCGCTCCACGAGGTCGACGGGGAGTGGGGGTCCCCCCTGCTTGAGCGAAGCCGAAAGCTTGGGGGAGTGCGCACCGACTCCGGCCTCACCGAGGGCGGCGAGGTCGGCAGCCGGTACGACCCGATGCTCGCCAAGGTCATCGCGTACGGCCCGGACCGGGCGAGCGCACTGCGCCGGCTGCGGGCCGCGCTGGCCGACACCGTCACCCTCGGCGTGACGACCAACGCCGGGTTCCTGCGGCGGCTGCTGGCCCACCCCGACGTGGTCTCCGGCGAGCTGGACACCGGTCTGGTGGAGCGGGAGGCGGCCGGTCTGGTCGAGGCGGGCGTCCCGGACGAGGTGTACGCGGCGGCCGCGGCGGTGCGGCAGGCCGCCCTCGCGCCGGCGGTGGACGCGGCCGGCTGGCGCGACCCGTTCGCCGCGCCGAGCGGCTTCCGGCTCGGCGGCCGGCCCGCCCCGGTGCGCCACTGGCTGCGGGTGCCGGGCCACGACCCGGTGGCCCGCGAGGTGCTGCCCGGCGGCCCGGAGGACACCGCCGAGGTCACGCCGGACCACGTCCGGATCACCCTCGACGGGCTGGTGCACACCTTCCACCGCAGCGGCGACTGGCTCGGCAGGGACGGCGACGCCTGGCAGGTGACCGACCACGACCCGGTGGCGGCCGCACTGCGCGGCGCCGCCGGGGCACACGGCGCGGACACCCTGGCCGCCCCGATGCCGGGCACCGTCACGGTCGTCAAGGTCGCGGTCGGCGACGAGGTCACCGCGGGCCAGGGCCTGCTGGTGGTGGAGGCGATGAAGATGGAACACATGATCTCCGCCCCGCATGCCGGGACGGTGACCGAACTGGACGTGACGGTCGGCACGACCGTCGCCATGGACCAGGTGCTGGCCGTGGTCGCCCCCCTGGACGGCGCCGGCGACACGGACGGCTCGGGCGGCGCGGACGGCACCGACGGCACCGACGGCACCGACGCGGAGGTGGCGTCATGACCGTCACCGGACTCCCGATGGAGGTCGCCGCGGAGAGCCTGCCCGCCCGGGTGCGCATCCATGAGGTCGGCGCGCGCGACGGCCTGCAGAACGAGCAGACCGTCGTGCCCACGGAGATCAAGGCCGAGTTCGTCCACCGGCTCGTCGACGCGGGACTGCCGGTGGTGGAGGCGACCAGCTTCGTGCACCCCAAGTGGGTGCCCCAACTCGCCGACGCCGAGCGGCTGTTCCCGCTGCTGGGCGACCTCGACCCGCACCGGCTGCCCGTCCTGGTGCCCAACGACCGCGGCCTGGACCGGGCGCTGGCACTGGGCGCGCGCCGGATCGCGGTGATCGGCAGCGCCACCGAGTCGTTCGCCAAGGCCAACCTCAACCGCACGGTCGACGAGTCGCTGGCCATGTTCGCCCCGGTCGTCGCCCGCGCCAAGGAGGCCGGGGTGCACGTCCGCGGCTATCTGTCGATGTGCTTCGGCGACCCCTGGGAGGGCCCGGTGCCGGTCGCGCAGACGGTCCGGGTGTGCCGGGCGCTGCTCGACATGGGCTGCGACGAGCTGAGCCTGGGCGACACCATCGGCGTGGCCACGCCCGGCCACGTCCAGCACCTGCTCGCCGCCCTGAACGAGGCGGGCGTCCCCACCCCGAAGCTGGGCGTGCACTTCCACGACACCTACGGGCAGGCGCTCGCCAACACCCTCGCCGCGCTGCAGCACGGCGTCACCACCGTCGACGCGTCGGCGGGCGGCCTCGGCGGCTGCCCGTACGCCAAGAGCGCCACCGGCAACCTCGCCACCGAGGACCTCGTGTGGATGCTGCACGGCCTCGGTATCGACACCGGCGTCGATCTCGACCGGCTCACCGCCACGAGCGTGTGGATGGCCGGTGTCCTGGGCCGCCCGAGCCCCTCGCGCACCCTGCGTGCCCTCTCCCACAAGGAGTGACCATGTCACTGGACCACCGTCTGCCCGAAGAGCTGGAGGAACTCCGGCGCACGGTCGAGGCGTTCGCGCATGACGTCGTCGCCCCGAAGATCGGCGAGTACTACGAGCAGCATGCGTTCCCGTACGAGATCGTGCAGGAGATGGGCCGGATGGGCCTGTTCGGCCTGCCGTTCCCCGAGGAGTACGGCGGGATGGGCGGCGACTACCTCGCCCTCGGCATCGCCCTGGAGGAGCTGGCCCGGGTCGACTCCTCGGTGGCGATCACCCTGGAGGCGGGCGTCTCGCTGGGCGCCATGCCGCTGTACCGCTTCGGCACCGAGGAGCAGAAGCGCGAGTGGCTGCCCAAGCTGTGCAGCGGGGAGATGCTCGGCGCGTTCGGCCTGACCGAGCCGGACGGCGGCTCGGACGCCGGCGCGACCCGCACGACCGCGGTGCGGGACGGCGGGGACTGGGTGATCAACGGCAGCAAGTGCTTCATCACCAACTCCGGTACGGACATCACCGGCCTGGTGACGGTCACCGCGGTCACCGGCCGCAAGGCCGACGGCTCCCCGCAGATCTCCTCGATCATCGTGCCGTCCGGCACCCCCGGCTTCACGGTCGCCGCCCCGTACTCCAAGGTCGGCTGGAACGCCTCGGACACCCGGGAGCTGTCCTTCTCGGACGTCCGGGTGCCGGCCGGCAACCTGCTGGGCGAGGAGGGCCGCGGCTACGCCCAGTTCCTGCGGATCCTCGACGAGGGCCGGATCGCCATCGCGGCACTGGCCACCGGCCTGGCGCAGGGCTGCGTGGACGAGTCGGTGAAGTACGCGAAGGAACGTCACGCCTTCGGGAAGCCGATCGGCGCCAACCAGGCGATCCAGTTCAAGCTCGCCGACATGGAGATGCGGGCGCACACCGCCCGGCTGGCGTGGCGGGACGCCGCCTCCCGGCTGGTGCACGGCGAGCCGTTCAAGAAGGAGGCGGCGCTCGCGAAGCTGTACTCCTCCGAGATCGCGGTGGACAACGCCCGCGAGGCCACCCAGATCCACGGCGGCTACGGCTTCATGAACGAGTACCCGGTGGCCCGGATGTGGCGGGACGCCAAGATCCTGGAGATCGGCGAGGGCACCAGCGAGGTGCAGCGGATGCTGATCGCGCGGGAGCTGGGGTTCTAGATCCCTTACGGGGCGGTCGAACAGATCCCGTAGGGGGTGCGAGCGCCCCTTGTGGGCCACAACGGGGTGGGCTCCGACGGAATTCCGGGGCCCACCTCCGTTGTGGCGCACATGGCGCACGTGGCACCCATGGCGCACGTGGCGCGCACGGCGCCCTCACGCCGCGTGCCGCGCGCCGTTACGTCATGCCGCGCGCCCTTGCGCCGCCGGCCAGGGCACCTCCGGCGAGCGGTAGTAGTGGATGCCCAGCGCGTCCCACCGGGGCCCCTGGGCGGCCAGCCGGACCCGGTAGGAGTCCCAGTCGTGGGCCTCGCGCGGGGACCAGCCCAGCTCCGCGATGCCCGGCAGCCGCGGGAAGGCCATGTACTCGATGTGCGCGGAGGTGGAGAGGGTCTCGGACCACAGCGGCGCCTCGACGCCCCGGATCGCCTCGCCGGGCGTGCCCTGGAGATAGCTGCCCGGGTCCCAGTCGTACGCCCGCCGGACGCCCACGTAGCCGGCCCAGTTCAGGCCGAGCGGGGTGTCCTTGTCGTACTTCATGTCGAGGTAGGCGCGGTCGGCGGGCGAGAGGATCAGCCCGGTGCCGTTCCGGGCCGCGTCGGTGACCTGCTGCCGCTCGGCCGCGCCGGTGGCGTCGTAGCCCCAGTACTGGGCGAGGGCGCCCTTCGCCGGGTGCGCGCCGGTCAGCTGGTGCCAGCCGATCACGGTCTTGCCGTATTTGGCGACCACCGGCTGCACCTTGTCCATGAAGGCGACGTAGTCCGCGTGGCTGGTGGAGTGCGCCTCGTCGCCGCCGATGTGGAGGTACGGGCCCGGGGTGAGCCGGGCGAGCTCGCGGACGACGTCGTCGACGAAGTCGTAGGTCACCTTCTTGGGGACGCACAGCGAGCTGAAACCGACGTGGGTGCCGGTGTAGAGGGGCGGCGCGACGCCGTTGCAGTTGAGGTCGGCGTAGGAGGCGAGTGCGGCGTTGGTGTGTCCCGGCATGTCGATCTCGGGGACGACGGTCAGATAGCGGTCGGCGGCGTAGCGGACGATCTCGCGGTAGTCGTCCTGGCTGTAGTAGCCGCCCTTGCCGCCGCCGACCTGGGTGGAACCGCCGTAGGTCGCCAGCCGCGGCCAGGAGCGGATGGCGATCCGCCAGCCCTGGTCGTCGGAGAGGTGCAGATGCAGCTTGTTGATCTTGTACATCGCCAGCTGGTCGATGTAGCGCTTGACCTGGCCGACGGTGAAGAAGTGCCGGGACACGTCGAGCATCGCGCCGCGGTAGCCGTAGCGCGGGGTGTCGGCGATGGTGCCGCCGGCGATCCGCCAGGGCCCGGCCTGCGCGCGGTGTTCGCCGGCGTCCGGGGGCAGCAGCTGGCGGAGCGTCTGGACGGCGTGGAAGAGGCCGGCGGGCCGGCGGGCGCCGATGGTCACCGCGCGGCCGTCCACGCGCAGCCGGTAGCCCTCCGCGCCGAGGTCCGCGGTGCCCCGGCCGCCGAGCCGCAGCACGATGCCGTCGCCGTCCTTGGTGGTGACCGGCAGGGCCTGGCCGGTGGAGGGGCGCAGCAGGCCCGCCAGATAGCCGGCGATCCGCCGCACGTCGCCGGAGCCGCCGGGCACCCGGATGCGGGTGCCGGCGCCGATCGTGTACGGGGCGCCGCCCTCGTGCACCGACGCCGGCGCGGGCACGATGCGGTCGAGGGGGACGGTGGGGGTGGCGGCCCGGGCGGCGGGCGGCGGTGCGGCGGCGGTTCCCAGCGCCGTGGCCACGGTCAGCAGCAGCGGGCCCAGTAGTCTGCGTCGTCTCATCGACGGTCCCTTCGGCGAGCGTCGGGCATGTCATGGCATGGAGCGACCGAGCGGTGACCATGCGTACCGCGAGCCTGGAACGGGGTCAAGGTGTAGACCACTTTCCCGCACCCAAACCGGGTACCTGCCCGATATCGGGCAGATTTCTTGCGAATCTTGGCGGCGCCCCGCAATATCGACGGGTGCTCGAACGCCGGAACCGCGCGGATGCGCCACACGAAGACCTGGTGGACCACCTGGTGCGCAGCACACCGCTGCAGCGCGGTGAGGCCGCCCGGGTGGTGCTGGACGTGCTGGCGTACTTCGACGAGACGACGGAGGAGTTCGTCCGCCGGCGCCATCGGGAGCTGCAGTCCCAGGGTCTGCGGAACGAGGAGATCTTCGAACGGATCCGCCACGAGATGCCGCACCGCGCCGTGGCCCCGCCCGATCTCTCCGCCCGCCAGCTGCGCCGCCTCGTCTACGGCTGACCGGCCCACCGCCGGCCGGGCCACGGCCGGCGCCCGGCCGGCACCGGGCACACCACAACCGACACACGTCTTTCTCGGAGGGTCACTGTATGTGCGGGATCGTCGGATATATCGGCAAACGTGATGTTGCTCCGCTGCTCCTGGAGGGCCTGGCCCGCCTGGAGTACCGCGGCTACGACTCGGCCGGCATCGCCCTCCACGCGAGCGGCACCGGCAAGTCCGCGGGCCTGAAGACCGCCAAGGCCAAGGGCCGGGTGCGGGACCTGGAGGCCCGGCTGCCGAAGCGGTTCGCCGGCACCACCGGCATCGCGCACACCCGCTGGGCCACCCACGGCGCGCCCACCGACGACAACGCCCACCCGCACCTCGACACCGAGGGCAAGGTCGCCGTCGTCCACAACGGCATCATCGACAACGCCGCCGAGCTGCGCGCCCGGCTGACCGCCGACGGCATCACCTTCGCCTCCGAGACCGACACCGAGGTCCTCGCGCACCTCATCGGCCGCTCCAAGGCCGAGACGCTGGAGGAGAAGGTCCGCGAGGCGCTGCGGCACATCGAGGGCACCTACGGCATCGCCGTGCTGCACTCCGACTTCACCGACCGGATCGTGGTCGCCCGCAACGGCTCCCCGGTCGTGCTCGGCATCGGCGAGCACGAGATGTTCGTCTCGTCCGACGTCGCCGCGCTGGTCTCGCACACCCGCCAGGTCGTCACCCTCGACGACGGCGAGATGGCCACCCTGAAGGCCGACGACTACCGCACGTACACCACCGAGGGCTCCCGCACGACGGCGACGCCGGAGACCGTCGAGTACGCGGCCGAGTCCTACGACCTGGGCGGCCACGACACCTACATGCACAAGGAGATCTCCGAGCAGGCGGACGCTGTGGACCGCGCGCTGCGCGGCCGGATCGACGACCGGTTCTCCACCGTGCACCTCGGCGGCCTCAACCTCGACGCCCGGGAGGCCCGCACCATCCGCCGGGTCAAGATCCTCGGCTGCGGCACCTCGTACCACGCCGGCCAGATCGGCGCGCAGATGATCGAGGAGCTGGCCCGCATCCCCTCGGACGCCGAGCCGGCCTCCGAGTTCCGCTACCGCGACCCGGTCGTGGACCCCGACACGCTCTACGTCGCGGTCTCCCAGTCCGGTGAGACCTACGACGTGCTGGCGGCCGTCCAGGAGCTCAAGCGCAAGGGCGCGCGGGTCCTGGGCCTGGTGAACGTGGTCGGCTCGGCGATCGCCCGGGAGACCGACGGCGGCATCTACGTCCACGCCGGCCCGGAGGTCTGCGTGGTGTCCACCAAGTGCTTCACCAACATGGTGGTCTCCTTCGCGCTGCTCGCCCTGCACCTCGGCCGCATCCGCGACCTGTCCGTCGCGGACGGCAAGCGGATCATCGAGGGCCTGCGCAGGCTGCCCGGCCAGATCGACGAGATCCTCAAGGGCGAGGACGAGATCAAGAAGCTGGCGGCGCGCTACGCGGACGCCAGGTCGATGATGTTCATCGGCCGGGTCCGCGGCTACCCGGTGGCCCGTGAGGCGTCCCTGAAGCTCAAGGAGGTCTCCTACATCCACGCCGAGGCGTACCCGGCCTCCGAGCTCAAGCACGGCCCGCTGGCCCTCATCGAGCCCGCCATGCCGACCGTCGCGATCGTCCCGGACGACGACCTGCTGGAGAAGAACCGCGCCGCCCTGGAGGAGATCAAGGCCCGCAGCGGCCGCATCCTGGCCGTCGCGCACCAGGACCAGGAGAAGGCCGACGACACCATCCTCGTGCCGAAGAACGAGCCCGAGCTGGACCCGATCCTGATGGGCATCCCGCTCCAACTGCTCGCCTACCACACGGCGTTGGCCCTCGGCCGGGACATCGACAAGCCCAGGAACCTCGCCAAGTCCGTAACGGTGGAGTAGGTCCTCGCCCGTTCCGCCGAAGCGACAATTGAGCAACCCCCGCGGCGAGCAAGCACCTCCGTGGGAGCGGCGCCGGCTTAGGCGCAAAAAGCAGCCGCGTCGCGCGCGTGCCACCTGACGCGCGCGACGCCGCCGCCTCCCCTGTGCCGGCGTCGCCCAAAACGCCGGCGGGATGCCACCGCCTGGGAACCGTCACCTCCCGGCCGGCAGCACGCAGTTGCCGTGCGCGCGGCCGCCGGGCCCGTGTGCGGCGCGCCCACGTGACCGTTTTCTACCCTTCTTTGGCGCACAATCCACCTCTTCGCTTCACAAGAGATGAGGAGTACGCCGGCCCGGGCGGTCCCTGACGCCTCCTCAACTGTGCGCGGGAGGCGGGGAGAAGAAGCGATCCGTCAGGGGATCACGATGACCGGGCGCTGCGCCCGGCGGGCCAGCCGGCCGGCGACCGAGCCGAAGATCCGGCCGACGATGCCGTGCGTCGAGCCCACCACGATCGCGTCGGCCTCGTACTCCCGGCCGACCTCCTCCAACTCGTGGCAGATGTCCCCGCCGCGCTCCACCAGGATCCAGGGCACCTCGGAGAGGTGGTCCGCGCAGGCCAGCTCCAGCCCGAGCACCTCGGTGCGGTGGTCCGGTACGTCGACGAAGACCGGGGGCTCGCAGCCCGCCCAGACCGTCGTCGGGAGCCGGTTGGCGACGTGGACGATGATCAGTCCGGCGCTGTGCCGCCGCGCGATACCGATTGCATACGCCAACGCGCGTTCGCTCGACATGGAGCCGTCGAAGCCGACCACGACGCCGTGCCGGAATGCCGGATCGCAGGAGTGGCGCGTCTTTTCCGCCGCTTCCAGGTCCGCCATCGGATCGGCGACCTGCTTGCGGTCCGCGGGTTCGGGGATTTCGTGACCGGCCATTGGTGTCTCGGCGAGGACGTCCTCTTGCGGAGGGGCGAACGGGGAACGGCGATTGACTTGATCCGGCAGTTGACTGAGCTGGCTCGATCGAGGCTCGGGAGCCATAGTTCAAAGAGGAACGATACGACTGGGAATCATCTTCCCAAGCCGATACCCCAAGAGTACGGCGCCACTCCCCCGCTGCCCAGAGCCCGCCGCGGGCACCGGGTGCCCGGACGAGGTGGACGGGGCCTCGAACGTTCCCCGGAGCATGCCGGAGCGTGGCGCGGATGGCAATGCCCCGTCCTGCCCCCGTACGTACCCCTCGCGGTGACCCAAGATCGTCGGTGACGTTGTAGTAGCAGCCCGCCCGAGGGGAGCACGAGGTGCCGTTGCCGCCCGACAGATCACCCGACCCAGTGAGCGACGTCGTGCGCTGGGGCGCGTTCAGCTGCGCCCTGGTCCCCTTCGTACTGATCATCAGCGGCGCCTCGTGGGCCGGCGCGGCCGGCACCGCCGCCGGTCTGGCCGCGGTGACCTGCGCCTGCCGCGCGCTGTTGCGGCGGTCCGAACGCTCCGCGGCCGGACTCCGCAGGCGCACCGCCGGACGACAACGGGACAGAAGCGGACGTTCTGGGGCGCGGGCGCGCAGAGGCGGGCGGCACGTCGAACGGCGTACGCCGGTCGACTGAGGCGTCCGCAAGTCCGCGCACGACCGTTTTCAGCCAACTTCCGGACAGGGCCCGCACCTTGCCCCCGGCACCCCCCAACCCCGGTGTGAGCAGGGCGGAAAGGACCGCTGGGCATGGTTGTGTCCTCCTGCGAACGGGCAGAGCCGAGACGCGTACTTCCCTTGCAGGGCCGACGAGTGGAACGCTTCGTGATCGAATGCTTCGCGCCAAGTTGCCATATCGACATACCAGCGGGTGGTGAACTTGGCACTCCATCCTCACGGGACACAGTAGATTCGATCTTGGTAGTGACGGCGGGGGAACTGTGCAGGACCGAGAGGGCGAGACGACCGAGGGGGGCTTAAGTGCCATGAGCCAGGACTCCGCTGCCGTACCAGATGCCGCACGCAAGCTCGCCGCCCGACGGCGCCGCGAAATAGTCGCGGTGCTCCTCTTCAGCGGCGGCCCTATTTTCGAGAGCTCCATTCCGCTCTCGGTCTTCGGCATCGACCGACAGGACGCCGGGGTTCCGAGGTACCGGCTGCTTGTGTGCGCTGGCGAAGATGCGCCTTTGCGCACGACCGGGGGGCTGGAGCTGTCCGCCCCCTACGGGCTGGAGGCGATCTCCCGTGCCGGGACGGTCGTCGTACCGGCCTGGCGTTCCATCACCCAGGCCCCGCCGCCCGCCGCGCTCGACGCGCTGCGCCGGGCGCACGAAGAAGGGGCCAGGATCGTCGGGCTGTGCACGGGGGCGTTCGTCCTCGCCGCGGCCGGACTGCTCGACGGCCGACCGGCCACGACCCACTGGATGTACGCGCCGACGCTCGCCAAGCGTTATCCGTCCGTCCATGTCGACCCGCGGGAGCTGTTCGTCGATGACGGCGACGTACTGACCTCCGCGGGCACCGCCGCCGGCATCGACCTGTGCCTGCACATCGTGCGCACCGACCACGGCGCGGACGCCGCGAACGCGCTGGCCCGCCGGCTGGTGGTGCCGCCCCGGCGCACCGCCTCCGACCTGGGCCACCAGCGCTACCTGGACAGGTCATTACCGGAGGAGATCGGCGCCGACCCGCTCGCCGAGGTCGTCGCCTGGGCGCTGGAGCACCTCCACGAGCAGTTCGACGTGGAGACGCTCGCCGCGCGCGCGTACATGAGCCGGCGCACCTTCGACCGGCGGTTCCGTTCCCTCACCGGGAGCGCGCCGCTGCAGTGGCTGATCACCCAGCGGGTGCTGCAGGCCCAGCGGCTGCTGGAGACCTCCGACTATTCGGTGGACGAGGTCGCCGGCCGCTGCGGGTTCCGGTCGCCGGTCGCGCTGCGCGGCCACTTCCGGCGCCAGCTGGGGGCCTCGCCGGCCGCCTACCGCGCGGCCTACCGCGCACGCCGGCCGCAGAACGGTGCGCCCGAGCCCGCGCTCAAACCCGAGCGGGCCGAGCGGCCGGAGCGCGAGCGGGCGGCGCTGGGGGCGGGTGCGGGGTTCTCCGCGTCCGCGCTGGCCGGTCACGGCCTGGCGGAGGCGGCAGAGGCGGCCAAACCGACCTCGGACGCCTACGCCCCCCGGATGCCGGAGACCGCGGTCGGCCGGGCTGCGGGCCGCCCCGTGCTCCCCGGACAGCGCGAGCGCCCCGTAGGGTGAGATGTATGAACGATCGCATGGTGTGGATCGACTGCGAGATGACCGGTCTCTCGCTGGCGAACGACGCGCTCATCGAGGTGGCCGCACTGGTCACCGACTCGGAGCTGAATGTGCTGGGCGACGGGGTGGATGTGGTGATCCGCCCCCCGGCCGAGGCGCTGCGCACCATGCCGGAGGTGGTGCGCCAGATGCACACCGCCTCCGGGCTGCTGGCGGAGCTGGACGGCGGAACGACGCTGGAGGCGGCCGAGGCGCAGGTGCTGGCGTACATCAGGCAGCATGTGCCGGAGCCGGGGAAGGCGCCGCTGTGCGGCAACTCCGTCGGCACCGACCGTGGCTTCCTGCTGCGCGACATGCCGGCGCTGGAGAGCCATCTCCATTACCGGATCGTCGATGTGTCGTCCGTGAAGGAGCTGGCCCGGCGCTGGTTCCCGCGGGCCTACTTCAACAGTCCGGACAAGAACGGCAACCACCGGGCGCTGGCGGACATCCGTGAATCCATCGCGGAGCTGCGCTACTACCGGGAGGCGGTCTTCGTGCCGCAGCCCGGCCCCGACTCGGACACCGCGAAGGCCATCGCCGCCAAGCACGTACTGCCGGCCGAGCCGGCACCGGCCGCCGCGCCGCCGGTGACGCCGCAGTCGGTGCCGCCGGTGACGCCGCAGTCCGCGCCGTCGTCGTGATCCACCCCGGGCCGTCTTCCGGGTCGTCGCCGCAGCCGCGGTGACCCGGAAGACACGCCCACGCTCCCCCGGCCGGAAACCTGGGCGCGAGCACCCCTGAAGACCCTGTACACTTTTTCTCAGCCGGTGGGGAAAAAGAACCACACAGCACCGGTCATGGTGGGTATAGCTCAGCTGGTAGAGCACCTGGTTGTGGTCCAGGATGTCGCGGGTTCAAGTCCCGTTACTCACCCCACTGAAAGGCCCCCGACCTCTGGTCGGGGGCCTTCGTGTTGCCCGGGCAGCGGCGGGGCGCTCAGTAGCCGACGGTGAAGCGCTCGCCGATGTGCCGGGGCCGCTCGATCTCGTCGACGAGGGCGACCGCGTAGTCCTCGGCGGAGATCCGGCTGTCGCCCCCGGCGTCGGTGATCAGGTCGTCGGTGGCGGTGCGGTAGGTGCCGGTGCGCTCGCCGGGTGCGATGGTGGCGGCCGGGCTGAGGTTGGTCCAGCGCACGTCGGAGACGGAGCGGTAGAGGTCCAGCGCGTCGCCGTGCGCGTGCATGATCTGGAGCAGGAACTCCGGCAGGCCCTCGGCGTCCCAGACCTGCCTGCCGTCCGGCGTACGGAGCGAGCCGGCCCCGCCGACCGCGATCAGCCGGGGCGCCGCCGCGCCGAGGGTGCGCAGGCCGGCGACGAGGGACTCGGCGGCGGGCCTGATCGTGGCGAGGTGCCCCGGGCCGTCGCCGCCGCCGACCGCGCTGACCACGACGTCCTTGCCCTCGGCGACCGCGGCGACGGAGCCCGGGTCGAGGACGTCCCCGGTGGTCACGGTCAGGGCCGGGTGGCTCGTGGTGAGCTTCGCCGGATCGCGGACGACCGCGGTGACCTGGTGGCCGCGCCGCAGCGCCTCGTCGAGGACGCGGCTGCCGATCGTGCCGGTGGCGCCGTAGAGAGCGATCGTGGACATGGTGGATCTCCCAGCTGTGCGGTGGACCGGGGTGGGCCGGTCGATGGGGGGGCGGGTCCTCGAGGGACTTCCGTTTTCGGTCAGCGGTCTCGCCGACCTCTCCTACGCTAGGGCCGCCGGCGGGGGTTTCCGGGGTAGCGAAGGGACCGGGGATGGTCAGAAAGCGACAGGGGGGTGGGGAGCCGGTTCCGGAGATCCGGGAGGTGGCGTTCTCCGCGCCGGCCGGGCGGCCGTCGGGTGTGGAGGTGCTGACCCTGGCCGAGCTGCGGGAGCGGGCGGACGCCTGCCAACTGGCCACCCCGCACCGGCCCGGCTTCCACCATCTGCTGCTGCTCGACCGCGGCCGGCTGGTGCACAGCGTCGACTTCCGCGAGCACGTACTCGCGCCGGGTGATCTGCTGTGGTCGCGCCCCGGGCAGGTGCAGCACTTCGGCGATCTCACGGGCGCGGAGGGGCGGCTGGTGCTCTTCGAGGCGGGCTTCCTGGACCCGGCGACCGCGGCCGCGGCCCGGATCGAGGACTGGTACGGACCGCCCGTACGGCATCCGCGGGGTGCGGCGGCGCGCCGGGTGGCCGCGGCGATGGGCCAGCTGCACCTGGAGTTCGGGGCGCTGGGCGGGCTGCACCCCGATCGCCTTCCGGGACGCCGTACGGGGCGGGGCGCAGCGGGTGGGGGGAGGCCCGCTGCGCCCCGCGTGAGGGTGTCTCCTCCGTCAGCCCGGCGGGATCAAGGAGACACCCCCGAGGGGCGGTGGTCCGGGTCGGTCGGGGGGCCGGACCGCCGGTGGGGGTCAGCCGGTGTAGGCGCCGAAGGCCTTGGTGAAGTCCAGCGGGCGCTGTGCGATGGAGCTGCAGGTCGGCTGGGCGGAGTTCGACCCGCCGCCCTCGCAGGCCTTGTCGCGGGTCGCGGACCACATCGACAGCCAGCCCAGGTGCTTGCTCTTGGCGAACGTCACCAGCTGGGTGGCGTCGTCGACCTTGAAGACCTCGCTCTGGACGTCGTTGACGCCGATCATCGGGGTCACCGCGACGGTCTTCCAGGCGGCCGCGTCGCCGAGCCCGAGGGCCTTCTTGAGCTGGCCCTGGGTGGCGGTGGCGGCCTGGGTGGCGTAGGTGCCCATGTCGCCGTTGTAGGAGGAGCCGTAGTCCATCGCCATGATGTTGACGGCGGAGATCTTCACGCCGTTCTTCTTGGCGTCGGCGACCAGGTTCACGCCGTCCTGGGTCAGGCCCTCAGGCATGACCGGCAGGGTGAAGGAGACGTCCAGGCCCGGGTGGCTCTTCTGGAGGCGGGCGACGGCCTGGGCGCGGCGGGTGTTGGCGGCCGTGTCGGCCAGCGCGCCGCCCTCGATGTCGAAGTCGACCCGGGTGAGCTTGAACCGGTCGATGACCTTGCCGTACGCGGCGGCCAGCTGGTCGGCGGAGGTGCAGGCGACGCCGAGCTCGGAGCCGTTGGCGCCGCCGAAGGAGACCCGGACGTCGCCGCCGGCCTTGCGCAGCGCGGGTATCTGCTTGGCCACCGGGTCGCTGCCGAGGTCGACCGAGCCGCCCCACTTCGGCGTACACCCGCCGCCGGAGGTGATGAAGGCGAGGTTGAAGTGCTTCACGCCGGTCTTGCGGGCGGTGCCGGCCAGGTCGTAAGCGGGCGTCAGGGAGGTGTCGACGTACGGGGCGAAGCCGGCCGCGGCCCTGGTGCCGGCGGTGCGCGGGGCCTTTTCGGCGAGTGCTGCGCCGGCGACGGCGAACGCGCCGCCGGCCGCGACCGCGGCGGCCGTGCCGGTGAGGATCAGCTTGGTGGTACGGCTCTTGCGCCGGCGGTGTGCGGAGGAACTCATCTGGTCCTGCCTGTCGTCACGTGGGGGGTGGCTGGGGGTGCACCGGGGGAAGTCGGTGTGCCCCGCACGCTAGCGACAGCGAAACGGACAAATGCCGTGATCCGTACGGACGTTGGGGGAATTATGGCGGCCTTAAGGAAGCGGAAGGCGGTGGTTAAGACCACCGGCCTATGCCCCGTGACGGGCGCTCAGGAACCGGTGCGGGCGGCCCGCCGGCCGCCGGTGCGCAGCCTGCGGCGCAGCCGGTGGCCGCGGCGGGCGCCCTGCGGACCGCGCCGGCCGTCCAGGGCGAGCCAGACGCGCACCTCGGTGCCGCCGAGGACGGAACGGCCGATACGGACGTCGCCGCCGGTGGACTCGGCCAGCCGGCGCACGATGTCCAGGCCGAGGCCGGTGGAGCCTTCTCCGCCGCCGCCGTGACCGCGGCGCAGTGCCGCCTCGGGGTCGGCGATGCCCGGTCCGGCGTCGGAGACCAGCACGATCACCGCGTCCTCCGCGTTGTGGACGTCGACGGCGAAGGCGGTGCCCTCGGGGGTGTGCCGGAAGACGTTGCCGAGCATCGCGTCGAGGGCGGCGGCGAGGTCGGGGCGGGCGACCGGGACGCGGACCGGGCGGTCGGCGCCGGCGACGCGGGCGGTGCGTCCCTGGTCCTCGGCGAGCGCGGACCAGAAGGCCATCCGCTCGCGGATCACCTCGGCGGCGTCGCAGCCGGCCGCGGCCGCCGCCTGCTGGGTGTGCGCCTTCTGTTCGCGGGCGGTGCGGATGATCTGGTCGACCTCGCGCTCCAGTTGGGCGACGGCGGAGCGGGTCTGTTCGGCGGCCGGGGTGTCGCCGAGGGAGGCGGCGTTGAGCCGGAGGACGGTGAGCGGGGTACGCAGCCGGTGCGAGAGGTCGGCGGCCAACTCGCGCTCGTTGGCGAGGAGTTGGACGACCTGGTCGGCCATGGAATTGAAGGCGGTGGCCGCGGCCCGCAGTTCCTTGGGGCCGTCCTCCTGGACGCGGACGCCGAGCTGGCCGTGGCCGAGGTCGTGGGCGGCGCCGGCGAGGCGTTCGGCGGGGCGCACCATCCGGGTGCCGAGCCGGTCGGCGACCGCGACCGAGCCGATGACCAGCGCCAGGCCGACGCCGGCCAGCACGACCCAGGAGGTGGTGACACCGTTGGTGAGGGCGTCGTCCGGGACGAACACCTCGACGACGGCGATGCCGGAGGCCACGGCGGTGGGCTGGAGCAGTGAAGTGCCGCCGGGGACCGGGGAGATGGAGGCCCGGCCGAGCTTGGCGGCGGCGGCCACGTCGGCGGGGGCGGCGCGCCGGGTGCCTATTTCGGCGGGGGTGCCGTTCTTGCCGCTCGCCGGGACGTGGACCCCGATGCGGCCGCCGGCGCCGGTCTCGGCGCTGGCCACGGCCCGTTCCAGCTGGGTGCGGTCGGTGGTGATGGCGAGCACCGGGCCGATCGTGGCGGCCTGCCGCTCGGCGCTTCCGTAGGCGCGGTCGCTGGCCATCTCCTTGACGACGAGTCCGAGGGGCACGGCGAACGCCACCACGACCATCGTGGTGACCGCCAGCGCGACCTTGACCAGGGCCCACCTCACAGCGCGCGGCCCTTCATCGCGGTGGCTCCAGCTTCACGCCGACACCGCGCAGGGTGTGCAGATAGCGGGGCTTGGCCGCGGTTTCGCCCAATTTGCGGCGGAGCCAGGAGAGATGGACGTCGATGGTCTGGTCGTCGCCGTAGGACTGCTGCCAGACCTCGGCGAGCAGTTCCTTGCGGGGGACGACGACGCCGGGCCGCCCGGCGAGGAACGCCAGCAGGTCGAACTCCCGGCGGGTGAGGTCCAGTGCGGCGCCGTCGAGTTCGGCCTGGCGGCGCAGCGGGTCGATGGACAGCCCGCCGACCCGGATCACTCGTGAGGGGGGTTCCGCGCCGGCCGCACCGGCCCGGGAGCGGCGCAGTACGGCCGCCATCCGCGCCGAGAGGTGCTCGACGGAGAACGGTTTGGTGAGGTAGTCGTCGGCGCCGTCGTTCAGCAGCCGCACGATGTCGGCCTCGTCGTCCCGGGCGGTGGCGATGATCACCGGGACGTCGGTGATGCCGCGCAGCATCTTCAGCGCCTCACCGCCGTCCAGGTCGGGCAGGCCCAGGTCGAGGATGACCACGTCGAAACCGACGTGCGCCACCTCGCGCAGCGCCTCCAGGGCGGTGCCGACGCTGCGTACCGTATGGGCCGCCTCGGTCAGATGCCGGATGAGGGCCGAGCGTACGAACTGGTCGTCCTCGACCACGAGCACACGTGCCATGGGCGGCACCGTACGCCATCGGGGGGACGGTTCTTCACCGGAGGTTGACGGCGGATCGGTGCGTTCGGCCCGCTCGAGCGGGCTGCGACGGGGGTGGCCGGTGGTGCAGTATGAGCCGAATGCAACGAGGACTGGTTCACGCGGCGGCCTGGACGCTGGCGACCGGCGCCGCGGTCACGCTGTCGTGGTTCGGCGTGCACACCGTGCTGTCCGGCACCGCGTACGACGCACCGCGCGCGCTGCCCCTTTCCGACCAGGTGGCCTCTTCGGGGGCGCAGGCCGACGGCGGGGGAACGCCCCGCGCCTCCTCCACGCACCGCCCCAGACCGTCCACCCCGGCCCCCGAGCCGTCCGCCACCGGCCCGTCGTCGGTGCCCTCGCACACCGGCAGCACCCGCGCGCAGCGCCCGCCCACCACGGTGCCGGGCGGCCCGTACGGAGCCTTGGACGGCCGGGTCAGGAGCTACGCCACCTCGGGCGGCCGGGTGGTCTTCGATCTGGGCGGCTCCGCGGCCGAGTTGGTGTCGGCGACGCCGAACTCGGGCTGGGAGATGCAGGTCTGGAAGCAGCAGGGGTGGATCCGGGTCGACTTCACCGGCGGCGGCGGGCACACCTCGGTGATCTGCACCTGGAACGGCCATCCGCCGACGGTGGAGACCAGCAACAACGCGACCTGAGCCGGCCCGGTCGCCCGCGGGCCCGCTCAGCCGAAGGTGCCGGCCGGCGGGGCCGGGGACGCGACGGCCGTGGCGTCGGTGACCGGGGCCGCGCCGCCGGTGAAGTCGGCCAGCGCCCGGCCGTGTTCGACCCGTCCGGTCTGCGGGTCGGTGGCCGCGCGGCGGGTCAGCTCGGTGACCGGGAGGGCGGTGTCGGCGGCCAGCAGGACGGCGTTGCCGAAGCGCTTGCCGCGCAGCACCGCGGGGTCGGCGATCAGGCAGAGCTCGGGGAAGACCGTGTGGACGGTGGCGATCTGGCCGCGCAGGAAGGAAAGCGGCGGGCCGTCGGCGAGGTTGGCCGCGTAATGGCCGCCGGGGCCGAGCGCGCGGCGGACGTCCGCGACGAACTCGGTGCTGGTCAGGTGCGCGGGGGTGCGGGCCCCGCGGAAGACGTCGGCGATGACCAGGTCGGCCCAGCCGTCCGGGACCTTCGCCAGGCCCGCGCGGGCGTCGCCGCCGCGTATCCGTATCCGCCAGGTGCGGTCCCACGGCAGCTGCCGGCGGACGAACTCCACCAGCGGGGTGTCGATCTCCACGGCCTGCTGGGTGGAGCGCGGCCGGGTCGCGGCGATGTAGCGGGCGAGGGTCAGCGCGCCGCCGCCCAGGTGGACGACGCGCAGCGGCTGTCCGGGCGGTGCGGCGAGATCGGCGATGTGGCCGAGCCGCCGCTGGTACGAGAAGTCCAGGCGCCGGGGGTCGTCGAGGTCCACGTGGGACTGCGGGGCGCCGTCGAGGAGCAGGGTCCAGCCGCGCGGCCGGTCCCGGTCGGGCCGCAGCTCGGCGAGCCCGCCGTCCACCGTCTCGGTGACGGTCTCCACGCCGCCGCGCCCGCGCCTGCTCTTCGCCATGCGCTCAAGTATCGCCGGTGCCCCCGAGGACTCCGACGCAGGTCGGGCGAGGCGGGCGGTGGAGAGGAGGGAGTGGCGGACCACCCGAGACCGAAGTCAGGGGAGGTCCGCCAACTACACCACGACCCGGGCCGGTCCGAGGTCCGTCCGGACCGGCGGACGGGTCACCTGTTGATGCAGACGTTCCCGAATGCCGGGTTCAGCAGCGCGGCGATGTTGAGGCTGTTGCCGCAGATGTTGATCGGGATGTTGATCGGAACCTGGACATTGTTACCGCTCAGAATGCCCGGGGAGTTCGCAGCGACGCCATATGCGTTGGCACCACCGTGGTGGCCGTAGACGAAGCCACGGTGGTCGTAACGCTCGAAGTGACGACCGTGGTGGTGGTGGCGGTGGTGGCCGTGGCGGCCGTTGTGGCCGTTGTGGCCGTCCCCGCTGGCGGATGCCATCCCTGCGCCGCTGAGCACCAGCGCGCAGCTGGTCGTGGCCATTGCGGCGGTCTTGATAAACCGCTTCATCCCATTCTCCTTTCAGTTCGCGAATGGGGCACCGGTCACAACGAACGAAATACGTCAAAGACGCGGGCGTCCACCCCTGCAGGGACTGGTTAACCCTATTGGCATAAAGATCGTTCCGCCATTTCAGTGCGGCATTCCGCCGTTCGGGATCACCGGCTCCGCACCGGGCGTGCCTGCCGTGGTTTCCAACATGATTTCTGTCAGAGTGCTCTCCTGTTTGACTGATAGACGTCGGAGAGGAAGACATGCGGAAGTCGATGGACCGCACCGGGCGCGGCCTCGTGTGCGCGCCGGCGGCATTGGCATGGCCGGCCACCCTGTCTTCGGCGGCCGGGGGGTGCGCGACGGCCCGGAAGGGCGGCGCCGGGGCCGACGGCCGGTACCGGACGGCGTACGTCGACGTCGACGCCGACCGGAACACCTGCCACTCCGGCCGCGCCCGGCTACGGATCCCGGCCGGCTCACGGATCAGCTACGCCCGGCTGTATGGGACCAAGAACCGGGCGGATGTCGTGGCCTACGACGGCGACCGGGGCAGCGGCCCCGACCGGCTTGTCACCGAATCCGGCCGGGGGTCGGCGCGGCAGCCGGCCCCTCGCCACGCCCTCGGTCCGGATTCCGATGTATTCGGCCTCCGGCCCGCCCGGCGGTCCGGCGGTGACCGGCTCACTTTCCGCTTCTCTCCGCACCGGCCGGGATATCTGCTCGGCGCGCTCTTCGTGCGGACCGATACCCGGCGCTGAGCGGCGCGCTGCGGGAATTCCACGGCGAATTCCGCCGGAAAAGAGTTCTGTCGGCCCGGTGATCAGGGGAGCGGTGCGTGGCGGCGCAAGAGCTGAGGTCGGGTGAGCGGCCCACGGTGCTCCACGTTTCCCAGTCCGTCGACGGCGGGGTGGCCCGGGTCGTCGCCGACCTGGTGCGCGCCCAGGTCTCCGCGGGCCTGCGGACCGTGGTGGCCGCGCCGCCCGGCGGCGCGCTGCTGCGGGACGCCGCGGCGGCCGGCGCCGAGACGGCACCCTGGCCGGCCCGCCGCGCCCCGGGTCCGGCGCTGCCCGGCGAGACCGGCCGGCTGGCCCGGCTGATCCGGCGGCTGGCCCCGGACCTCGTGCACACGCACAGCGCCAAGGCCGGGCTGGCCGCCCGGCTGGCCGTCCGGGGCCGGATCCCCACGGTCCACCAGCCGCACGCCTGGTCCTTCGAGGCGGTCGGCGGGACGGCGGCGCGGCTCGCGGTCGGCTGGGAGCGGTACGCGGCCCGCTGGACGCACCGGGTGCTGTGCGTGAGCGAGGCGGAGCGGCAGCGGGGCGAAGCGGCCGGCGTGCCCGGCCGGTGGGCGGTGGTCCGCAACGGCGTGGACCTGCACCGCTGCTCCCCCGCGTACGACGACGCCGCGGCCCGCCAGGCGCTGCGCCGCTCACTGCCCGCCCTCGCCGGGCTCGCGCCCCAGGCCCCGCTGGTGGTGTGCGTGGGGCGGCTGTGCCCGCAGAAGGACCAGGGGACGCTGCTGCGGGCCTGGCCGGCGGTGCGGACCGCGGTCCCGGACGCCGTGCTGGTGCTGGTCGGCGACGGCCCCGACCAGGCACGGCTGCGGACCGGGGCGCCGCCCGGCGTGCGGTTCGCGGGCGCCGCGGCGGACGCTGTCCCCTGGTACCGGGCGGCCGATGTGGCCGTTCTGCCGTCGCGCTGGGAGGGCATGGCGCTGGCCCCGCTGGAGGCGATGGCCTGCGGCCGGCCCGTCGTGGTCACCGATGTCGGCGGCGCCCGGGAGGCCCTGCCGCCGGGCGCGGCGCCGCACTGCCTGGTGCCGCCCGGCGACCCCGCGGCGCTCGCGCAGGCGCTCCGCGGGCTGCTGACCCGCCCTCAACTGCGCACCGAGCTGGGCCGCCGGGCCCTGGCGCACACCCGGGCGACCGGTGACGTACGGCGCACCGCGGCCGCGGTCGTGGCGCTGTACCGCGAACTGCTCGGGGCAGCCGGTCCGGAGCGCGCGGAGCGGAGCGGACGATGACCACCGAGAGCGCGGACACGCACCCCTTCGCCCAGGTCCGGCCGCCCGCCGCGGCCCGGCCGGCGGCGCCCGTGGTCCACCCGCCGCGCGGCCCCCGGTGGCAGCCGCTGCCCCCGCCCCGGGCCGGCCGCGGCCGGCGGCGGAGGGTGGCCTGGCTGGTGGCCGTCGACGCGCTCGCCGTCGCCGGCGCGGCACCGCTCGCGCTGGGCCCCGGCCTCCGGCCGGCCGCGCTCGGCGCCCTCGTACCGGCGCTGCTGCTGCTCCACCTCCAGGCCGGGCTCTACCGCCCCGGCCCGGCCCCGAGCGTGATCCAGGACCTGCCCGCGCTGCTGGGCCGGGCCCTGGTGTGCTGGTGTGCGGCGGCCGGACTGCTCGCCGCCGTCACGCCCGGGCAGGCGCTGCCGCTCACCACGCTCG
This sequence comes from Streptomyces sp. NPDC048197, assembly GCF_043202395.1. Lineage (NCBI taxonomy): Bacteria > Bacillati > Actinomycetota > Actinomycetes > Kitasatosporales > Streptomycetaceae > Streptomyces > Streptomyces sp. NPDC048197. The sequence goes on along the minus strand of NZ_JBIDAJ010000020.1, from coordinate 23,424 downwards.
GGGGCACGGTGGCCGCGCACTCCCTGCTGGTGTGCGGCGGCCGGTCCATGGTCCACCGGGCGCGCCGCAATCTGGCCCGCCGCCGGCCGCGCGCCACGCTGGTCGTCGGCCCCGATCCGGCCGCCCGGCAGCTGGCCGCGGCGCTGCTGGCGCACCCCGAGTACGGCATGCGCCCGGTGGGGCTGGTCCCGCCGGCCCCGGTGGTGCCCGGCCCGGCCGAAGTGCCCACGGGCGGCGCGGCCCGTGCGCTGCCCCGCCTGACGTCCTTCCAGGACATCACCCGGTCCGTCATCGCCCACACCGTCCGCGACGCGGTGTTCACCGTGCCGCCGTACGGCGATCCGCACACCGCCGCGCTGCTGCGCCGTTTCGTCGACCAGGGCTCGGCGATCTGGCTGGCCGGCGCCGCGGCGGGCCGGGAGGGCCGGCCGCCGGAGCCGGGCACCGACCACCTGTGGGGGTTCGCCTGCCGCCCGCTGGACACCACCCCGCCGCGGCCCGGCGGCCGGCGGAAGCGGGCCCTGGACCTGGTCCTCGCCGGGCCGGCGCTGCTGGCCGCGGTCCCGCTGCTGCTGGGCTGTGCGCTGGCGGTACGGCTCGCCGACGGGCCCGGCGTGCTCTTCCGGCAGGAGCGGATCGGGCGCGGCGGCCGCCCGTTCACCCTGCTGAAGTTCCGCACCCTGCGCCCGGACGACGACCACGACCCCGCCACCAGCTGGACGGTGCCGGACGACGACGGCCGGACGAGCCGGGTCGGCCGGCTGCTGCGGCGCACCGCGCTGGACGAGCTGCCCCAGCTGTGGAACGTGCTGCGCGGCGACATGAGCCTGGTCGGGCCGCGCCCGGAACGCCCCTTCTTCGTGGAGCGGTTCAGCCGGCAGTACCCCGAGTACGCGGCCCGGCACCGGATGCCGGCCGGGCTGACCGGGCTCGCGCAGGTGCACGGGCTGCGCGGCGACACCTCCATCGAGGACCGGGCCCGCTTCGACAACCTCTACATCGACAGCTGGTCGGTGGGGCAGGACCTGCGGATCCTGCTGCGCACCGCCGGCGCGCTGCTGCGGCGGGAGCGCGGATGAGCGCGGGCGCGGCGGCGTCCGTCCCGGCCGGGCCGTGGTGCGCCGCGGACCGGGCCCGGACGGCGGCCCGGCACGGCGCGCCGCTGCTCCCCGCGCTGGCGACGGTCCTGCTGCTGTGCGCGCCCGCCGATGCCGCCCGGGTCACCCCCCTCGGCACGGTCACCCCGGCCGACGCCGCCTCCGCGGTCCTGGTGGCCGTGTGCGGGCTGCGGCTGCTGCGGCACCGCCCGCGGCCGCTCGGCCGGACCGCCGCACTGGTCCTGGGCGCGCCGGTCGCCGCGCTCGCGCTGGCGACCGTCACCTCCGCCGACCCGGCCGCGAGCCTGCCCGGTCTCGTCCGCCATCTGCAGGTCTTCGTCCTCGTACCGGCGGCGCTGCTGCTGACGCTGCGGGACGCCCGGGACTTCCGGGTGCTGGCCGGTGCGCTGGTGCTGCTCGCCCTGGTGCAGGGCGCGATCGGCGTGCACCAGTACCTGACCGCGACCGGTGCCTCTTATAGGGGGCGCGAGGTGCGGGCGGTGGGCACCTTCGGGCCGCTGGACGTCATGGGGATGGCCACGGCCGTCGGGTACGGCCTGATCGCGGCGCTCGCCCTGGGCCTGGCGCCCGGACCGCGGGCCCCGCGCTGGCAGCGGCCGGCCGCCCTGGTCTGCGCGGCGGTGCTGACCGTGCCGCTCGCGGTGTCGTTCAGCCGGGGCGCCTGGCTCGCGACGGCGGCGGCCGGCGCGGCCGTCCTGCTGACGGCCGGTGCCCGGGTCGCCGTACCGGCGCTGGCCGTGCTGACCGCCGCGGCGGTGGTGCTGGCCGGCGGGGCCGGAGCGGGCTCCGATCTGCTCGGCGAACGGGTCGCCAGCATCGGCGCGGTCTCCGACGCACCGGACCGCTCGGTCACCGACCGCTATGCGCTCTGGGCCGCAGCGGCCGGCATCTGGCGCGACCATCCGCTGACCGGCGCCGGGCTCAAGCAGTTCCCCGCCGAACGCGACGGCCACGCCTCGCTGGGCCTGTCGTCCGGCGGCGACACCGCGGGCGCCGGGGTCGCCTTCCGGCGCGAGCCGCTGCTCTCCCCGCACAACGTCTATCTGCTGGCGCTCGCCGAGCAGGGGCTGATCGGCGCGACCGCGCTGGTGGGCGGCTGGGCGGTGCTGCTGGTGTGCGGGGTGCGGCGGCTGCGCGCGGCCCGGCGCGCCCGCCGCGCCACGGACTGCGGGCTCGCCGCGACGGGGCTGCTGGTCTGGCAGGCCGTCGACTTCCTCTCCGCCGACATCGGCGGGCCGTCGACGGTGCTGACCGCGGTGGCGCTCGGGCTGGTCGGACGGTGGGCGCTGGCGCCCGGCCGGTGGCCGGTGCCGGGCGGCGGGACGGCGGCGTGGTGACCGGGGCCCCCGCCGCCGTACGCCATGGCGGCGCGCCGGCCGCACCCGGTACGGCCGCCCCGCTCGGCCGCTTCCTGACGAGGGCCGCCGCGCTCACCGCCGGGCTGACCGCCGCCGGTGCGCTGTGCGGTCTGCTGCGCGACCAGACCATGGCCCGGCTGTTCGGCGCGGGCCGCGCCACCGATGCGTTCCTGGTCGCCTGGACGGTGCCGGAGATGGCGGCCACGCTGCTGATCGAGGACGGCATGGCGCTGCTGCTGGTGCCCGCGTTCAGCCGGGCACTGGCGACGCGGGCCGCGGCCCCTGGATCGCCGGACGACCCCGCCGACCCGGTGCGGGCCCTGCTCGGCGCCACCCTGCCCCGGCTGTCCGCCGCGCTGGCCGGCGGCGCCGCGCTGCTCGCGGCCGGCGCACCGTGGCTCGTCCGGCTGCTGGCGCCGGGGCTCGCCGACCCGGCCGCGGCGGTCGACTGCACCCGGCTGACCGCGCTGACCGTCCTCACCTTCGGCGTCGCCGGCTACCTCAGCGCGGCGCTGCGCGCCCACCGCAGCTTCGCCGCGCCCGCCGCGATCTACCTGGCGTACAACCTCGCGATCATCGGCACGATGCTGGCGCTGCACGCCGACTGGGGGGTGCGGGCCGCCGCGGCCGGGGTCGCGCTCGGCGGCGCCCTGATGGTGGCGGTCCAACTCCCGGCTTTCGTAAGGGTGTTGCCGCCACCGCGACTCTTCCGGGCGGTCGCGGCCGGGACGGCTCCGCTGCCGGTGGCCGGGCTGCTGGCACCGGTCGTCTGCTTCACCGCCGGCCGGCAGGCGCAGGTCCTCGTCGAGCGGTTCCTCGCCTCCGGTCTGCCGGCCGGGGCCATCTCGCACCTCAACTACGCGCAGAAGGTCGCGCAGTTGCCGATGGTGCTGTCCCTCATGGTCTGCACCGTCACCTTCCCGGTGGTGGCCCGGGCGGTCGCCGACGGGCAGGCCGCGCGGGCCGGCCGCCGGATCGCCCGGGACCTGTCGCTGGCGGGGCTGGTGGTGCTGCTGGGCGCCGCGTACGTGGCCGCCTGCGCCCCGCAGATCACCGGCGTCCTCTTCGCACGCGGCGCGTTCACCGCCGCCGACACCGCCGCCACCGCGGCCGTGATGCGGGTGTACGCGCTCGGGCTGCTCGGCCACAGCCTGGCCGGGGCGCTGATCCGGCCGTTCTGCGCGGCCGGGCGGCCCACCTGGTACCCGGCCGGCGCGATGGCCGCCGGGCTGCTGGTCACCGCCGGGGCCGGGCTGCCCGCGGTCCGCTGGTGGGGGGCGCCCGGCCTCGCGGCCGCCAACGCCGCGGGCATCACCACCACCGCCGCACTCCTGCTGCACGGACTCGGCACCCGGGTCGTCGCCGTCCGGGTGCGCCGGCTCGCCGCCGGGCTGGGCCGGCTGGCCCTCGCCGCCGCCGCGGCGGTCGCGGTGGGCGGCCCGTTCGCCGCGCTGCCCGCCGACCCGCTGCTCGGCGCGGCGGCCGGTGCGCTGCTGGTGCCCGCCGTGTTCGCCGGCACCGCCCTCGCCGTTCGGGCCCCAGAGGTCCGGCACCTGCTCGTCGTCGTCAAAGGAAAGCTCGCCCATGCCCGTTGAACCGCCGCCGCAGCGCGCCCCCGCCCCGCCGGCCCCCGGCCGCACCGCCGTCCGCCGCCGCCCCGGCCGCGGCGGCCCGCCCTGGATCCTGATGTACCACTCGGTCGCCGACACCGCCGGCCGCGCGGACGACCCGTACCGGATCACCGTCTCCCCCGGCCTGCTGGACCGTCAGCTGCGCTGGCTGCGCGACCGCGGGCTGCGCGGGGTGGCGGTCGGCGAGCTGCTGCGCGCCCGGGCCGCCGGGCGCGACGCCGGACTGGTCGGGCTGACCTTCGACGACGGCTACGCCGACTTCCTCACCGGCGCACTTCCGCTGCTGCGCCGCCACGACTGCACCGCCACGGTGTTCGTGCTGCCCGGCCGGGCCGGCGGGCTCAACTCCTGGGACCCCAGGGGCCCGCGCAAACCGCTGCTGACCGAGGACGGCATCCGCGCGGTCGCCGCCGCCGGCATGGAGGTCGGCTCGCACGGGCTGCTGCACCAGGACCTCACCACCGCCGACCCGGTCACCCGGGAGCGGGAGACGGCGGTCAGCCGGGCCCGGCTCGCCGAGCTCACCGGCCGGGCCCCGGACGGCTTCTGCTACCCGTACGGCGGGGTCGACGCCCGGGCCGTCGCGGCGGTGCGGGCGGCCGGCTACGGCTACGCCTGCGCCCTCGCCCCCGGCCCGCTCACCGGCCGGCACGCCCTGCCGCGGGTGCACATCGGCGCCGCCGACACCCCCTGGCGGCTCTCCCTCAAACGGGCCCTGCACCCGCTGCGCCGCCGCGCCCCGCTCCCCGACGAGACCCCCCTGCCCCGGCCCGCGACACCGTCCGGCCCGGGCAGCAACAACCACCCGCAATCCCCGGCCGCTACCGCTACCCCTGGAGGCACCTGGTGAGAGTCCTGCACGTCATCACCGGCCTCGACGTGGGCGGCGCCGAGCAGCAGCTGCGGCTGATGCTGCGCCGGCTGCCCGCCACGTGCGAGGTCGTCACCCTGACCGATCCCGGCCCGGTCGCCGCGGGCATCGAGGCCGACGGCATCCCCGTCACCCACCTCGGCATGACCGGCAACCGTGATCTGACCGCCCTGCCCCGGCTGGCCCGGCTGATCCGCGCCGGCGGCCACGACCTCGTCCACACCCATCTCTACCGGGCCTGCGTCTACGGCCGGATCGCCGCCCGGCTGGCCGGCGTCCGGGCGGTGGTCGCCACCGAGCACTCCCTCGGCGACGCGGTCATCGAGGGCCGCCGGCTCACCCGGAGCGTGCGCGCGCTGTACCGGGCCACCGAGCGGCTGGGCTCGGCGACCGTCGCGGTCTCGGACACCGTCGCCGCCCGGCTGCGCCGCTGGGGCGTGCCCGGGGAGCGCATCCATGTCGTTCCCAACGGCATCGAGGCGCACCGTTTCGCCTTCGACCCGGCCGCCCGGGCGCTGGTCCGCACCCGCCTCGGACTGCCGGTGGACGCGTTCGTGGTCGGCGGGGTGGGCCGGCTGGTGCCCGGCAAACGGTTCGACGTACTGGTCCGCGCGGTGACCCAACTGCCCGGAGTGCACCTGCTGCTGGCCGGCGAGGGGCCGGAGCGGGACATGCTGCGGCGGATGGCCGAGCAGTTCGGCTCGGGCGACCGGATCCACCTGCTGGGCGCGCGGGACGGGGCGTTCGACGCACTGGCCGCGGGCCGGGCCGACGCCTGGGCCCGCACCGGCGGCACGGACGCCGCACCGCCCGGCGCGCGGCCGGACATCCCCGGGCTGCTGTCCGCCATCGACGTCTTCGTCTCGCCCTCCCCCGAGGAGGCGTTCGGCCTGGCCGTCCTGGAGGCGCTGGCGTCCGGGCTGCACGTGCTGTACGGCAGCTGCCCGGCGGTCGACGAACTGCCCGAGGACCAGGCCCCCGGCGCCCGCCGCTTCAGTCCCGGTGTACACGAACTCGCCACCGCGCTCCGGGAGTTGAGGCGCCAGGGGCCGGGCCGGCTGCCGGTCCCGCCGGTGGTCCGCCGCTACGACATCGCCCGCAGCGCCGAGGCCCTGATGGCCGTCTACGAGGAGGCCCTGGCCACCGCCGCGGCACGATGGCGCGCCACCGCGCCCGCCCCGGGCCACCCCTCCGGGGTGGTCTCGCTGCCGGACCCGTCCCCGGCACCCGCCCCGTCCACGCTCACCAACCGGTAGCGGCGCCGTGCTCGGTACCGTGAACCACGCCCCCACCGGTCCGCGGGCCGCGCTCGGCCGGCTGCGGGACCGGATGCGCCGGCTGCCCCGCTGGTGGCCGGTGCCGCTCGCCGCCCTGCTCGGCGCGGCCGGCGGGGCGGTGTACCAGGCGGTCGAGCCGCCGCGCTACGCCGCGACCGGCTACGTCGTCGTGGTGCCCGGCAAGGGCGCCGACCCGGCCGCCGCGCTCGGCTTCGCCCAGGCCTACGGCCGGATCGCCACCAGCGGCGCGGTGCTGGCCGATGCGCACCGGGCCTCCGGACTGCCGCTCGGCACATTGCGCGGCGGCATCCGGGCGGCGACCTCACCGGACGCCCCGATGATCGAGGTCACCGGCACCGCGCGCACCCCGGCCGGCTCCGCCGGCCTGGCCAACGCGGTGACCCGCGCGCTGGCCGGGACCGGCAACCGCACCGCCGCCCGCACCGGCGCCCACCTGCTGGTCCTCGCCCGCGCCTCGGCCCCGGACGAGCCGGTCTCGCCGTCCGCGCCGCTGGCCACCGCGGTGGGCGGCGCGGCGGGCGGCCTGCTGGGCGGGCTGGTGCTGCTGGTCCGGCCGCGCGAGCGGCGCCCCGCGGTACGGGCCGGCGGATCGGTCCCGGCCCCGGCCGTCGCCGCGGTCGAGGCGGGCGCCGTACCGGCCGCCGAGGACGCGGTGCGATGACCACGACGGTCTGCCGTGACCCGGCCGCGTTCGCCGCGCTGGCCGCCGACTGGCGAGCGCTGCACCGCCGCTGCCGGGCGGCCACCCCGTTCCAGAGCCACTCCTGGCTGCACTCGTGGTGGCTGTCGTACGGGACGCCGGGGCGGCTGCGGATCGTGCTGGTGCACCGCGGCGGGCGGCTGGTGGCGGCGGCGCCGCTGATGCTGACGTACCGTCCGCTGCCCGTGCTGGTGCCGCTCGGCGGCGCCATCTCGGACTTCTCCGACGTCCTGCTGGACGACTCCTGCCCCGGCCCGGCGGCCGCGGAGCTCGCCGCCGGGGTGCACCGGGCGGCCCGCGGCGCGCTGGTGGACCTGCGTGAGGTGCGACCGGGCGCCGCCGCCGAGCGGCTCTACGCGGCCTGGCCGGGCCCGCGCCGCCGGCTCGACGACTCGGTCACCCTGGAACTGCCCGGCCTGCCGATGGACGACCTGGTGGGCCGGCTGGCCGGCCCCCGGGCCCGCCGGGTCCGCGCCAAGCTCCGCAAGCTCGACGCGCTGGGCATCGAGGAACGCACCGTCCCGGCCGGGGACGTGCCCTCCGCGGTGCGGAACATGCTGCGGCTGCACGGCCTGCAGTGGCAGGGCCGGGGCGTGACGCCGGAGCACCTGCGGCCCCGGTTCGCCGCCCATCTGGCGCGCGCTACCCGGGAGATGGTCGGCAGCGGCGACGCGGTGCTGACCGAGTACCGGATGGACGGCCGGGTGATGGCCGCCGACATCCTGCTGATGTCCGCCGACCTGGCCGGCGGCTACCTCTACGGCGCCGACCCCGAACTCCGCGACCGGAAGGTCGACATCACCGCGATGCTGATGCGCCACGACGCGCGCCACGTGGTGGACACCGGCCGCGGCGCGCTGAGCCTGCTGCGCGGCACCGAGCCGTACAAGCTGCACTGGCGGCCGGTGCCGGTGACCAACCAGCGGCTGCTGCTGGCCCGCCGCGCGCAGGCACCCGCCCTCGGGCTGTACGCGGCCCGGATCGCCGGCCGGGCGCTCGCCGCCCGCCTGGCCCGTGAGCGGATGACCTCGCTGCGCGGCCTGCGGGCCCGGCGGGGCACCGTACGCGCGAGGGGTGCCGGCCGGCCATGACCTGCCCGAACCACCGCTCAGCGGACGGGCCGCGCCGGCACGGGCGGCGGCGTCCCGGCGGGCCCGGCCCCGTCCGGCACGCCGTAGAGCACCCGCCGGTACGCCTGTGCGGCGCGCGGGTTGGCCCGGCACTGCCACACGCCGTGCGGGCAGTAGTCGGTGATCGTCTGGTAGAGCGGCGGGTGCCGCGCCATCCAGTCCAGCATGCGGGTCACGAAGCCGGGGTTGTCGCCGTTGCGGAACAGGCCCCACTCCGGGTACGAGATCTGCTTGCGGTGCGCGGCCGCGAAGTCCACCTGGGCCTGGAGCCCGTACGGTTCGCGGACCATTCGGTCGAAGCTCTCCCCGGCCGGCTGGTCGTAGGAGTCCATGCCGAGGACGTCCACGACGTCGTCGCCCGGGTAGCAGCGGGTCCAGCCGATCGCGTCCCGCCCCCGGCTCGGCGCGAAGTCGAACCGGAACCGCTGCCCCGGCACCGACCGCATCACGGCGACGATCCGCCGCCAGTACGCCTTCCACGCCCGGGGGTCGGGCGCGCAGCGGTGGGTGTAGGTGATGCCGTTCATCTCCCACCCGAGGGTGAGCACGGCGTCCGGCAGGCCCACCCCGACCAGGCGCCGGGCGAGGGTGCGGAAGTGCCCGTCGAAGCCGCCCGCCGCTGCCGTGCCGAGCAGCCGGCGCACCTCGGCGTCCGGCAGCCGCGCCTCGTCGGGCGCCAGCATCGGCACGTTCAGCACGAACAGCCGGCCGGGCGCCCCGTGCCGCCAGACCGCCCACGGCCACAGGAACACCGGATCGCCCTCGATGTCCGACCAGTTGTTGCCGGGCAGGTAGGTGTGGCCCACCCGGACGTCGGTGCCGCCCAGCCACTGCCGGAGGGCCGTCATCCGCCGCACCCCCCGGGCGTCGGACCCGAGGAACGCCCCGAGCGGCACCGGTGGCGGCGGGCCGGCCGCGGACACCACCGGGGCGGCGGCCAGCAGGCACGTCAGCAGCGCACCGGCCGCGGTGGCTGCCGCCCTCCGCCGGTTGCGCTGGGACATGGTGCCTCCGGTGGCTCCGCCGCGGACGCCCGCGGTCCGGTGCGCTGACACATGACGGCCGTTCAGGACGCGGCCCGGGACGGCACCAAGGAGATAGCCCGGACGCCGCACCGGAACGCATTCCGGTAGCCCATTGGCGACCTCCCATCCCCCGCACGGCCCATCCGCGCGCTTCGCACGCCTCCGCACCGCACCGCACGACCAGCAATCGACGACCAGCAACCGGAAAGCGAAGGAAGACACCCATGTACGACCTCGTGGTGGTGGGCGCCGGCCCCTACGGACTCTCGGTCGCCGCACACGCGGCGGCGGCCGGACTACGGCTGCGGGTCCTGGGCCGGCCGATGGCCTCGTGGCGCGACCACATGCCCGCCGGCATGCTCCTCACATCCGAGCCCTGGGCCGCCAGCCTCTCCTCCCCCGCCGGCGGTCACACCCTGGCCGACTACTGCGCCGCCCACGACCTGACCGCCGAGCACGGCGTCCCGCTGCCCCTCGACACCTTCACCGCGTACGGCAGCTGGTTCGCCGAACGGGCCGTCCCGCAGATCGACGAGACCACCGTCACCGCGGTCGTCCCGGACGGCGACGACGGCTTCCAGGTCGCGACGGACACCGGCGAGCTGATCGCGGCCCGCACCGTCGTCCTCGCCGTCGGCCTGCCGCCGCTCGCCCACCGCCCCTGGCCGCTGCTCGACCTCCCCGCCGCACTCGCCTCGCACAGCAGCGACCACCGCGACCTGTCCCGCTTCACCGGCCGGCACGTCACCGTCATCGGCTCCGGCCAGGGCGCCCTGGAGACCGCGACCCTGCTCGCCGAACAGGGCGCCCGCGCCAAGGTCGTCGCCCGCGCCGACCGGCTGCGCTGGAACGCCCCGCCGCAGCCCCTCGGCCGCGGCCGGCTGCGCGCCCTGCGCGACCCGCACAGCGCCCTCGGCACCGGCTGGCCCAACTGGGCCTGGTCCCAACTCCCGGGCGCGGTACGCCGGTTGCCGGCGCCGACCCGGGTACGGCTCACCGAGACCGCGCTGGGCCCGGCCGGCGCCTGGTGGCTGCGCGAACGCTTCGAATCCGCCGTACCGCTCCTGCTCCACCACCGGCTCCGGGCCGCGGTCCCGCACGGCGACGGCGTACGGCTCCATCTCACCCATACGGAGGGGAGTACCGAAACCCTCGACACCCACCATGTGGTGGCCGCCACCGGCTTCACCCCTGACGTGGGACGGCTGCGGCTGCTGCACCCCCGGGTGCGCACCGCCCTGCGGACGGTCGGCGGCAGCCGGGCCCCCGAACTGAGCGCCGGTTTCGAGTCCTCCTGGCCCGGCCTGTTCTTCGCCGGCCTGCTGACCGCGCCGTCCTTCGGCCCCTCGATGCGCTTCGTGCACGGCGCGGCCTTCACCGCGGCGCGGGTGGTACGCGGCGTCCGGCGCAGGCTCGGCGACCGGCCCGGCACCGCCACCATCCCCCGCCCGGCCGGGGCCGGCACCCCGGCCCCCGCGGGCGGCCCGGCCCCGGACGCCCCGGCCGACGAGCCCGCCTTCTAGGCCGGCCCGCACCGGGGCACCGGAACGGCACACCGAAGGGGCCACCCGGCACTCACCGGGCGGCCCCCCGCACGTCGTTCCGTCGCCTCCGGGCGGTCACTGACAGCGGTCGACCGCCGCGATCGTCCGCGCCGCCTCCCCGAGCGCCGCCCGCAGCACGGCCGGGTCCGTGGCGGCCGCCCCCGCGCCCTCCGGCGACACCAGCCAGCCGCTCCCGGTCACCGGCGGCCCGTCCGGCACACCGTCACCGCCCGCGGCCCCCGGCACGATCCCGCGGCCGTAGGTCTGGGTGCAGGCACTGCCCGGCACGTCCCAGCCCGCGGCCGTGCCCGGCGGTACGAGGAAACCGAGGGTGTCGCAGGCCCCGTCGTGCAGCACCGGGCCCACGCCGTCCCGCAGCCGCAGGATGTCCACGGCCTCCAGCCCCTGGCGGGCGGGCACCGTCACGAGGTCGCAGGGCTGCGCCGGAACGGCGGGCGCCCCGCCCGGCACGACCTGCCGCCGCCGGCCGCCGGCCCGGCCCGCGGACCCGTTGCCGCCCCTGCTCACGCCGGTCTCCCACACGGAAAACCCCTCCTCCTGCAGCCGCAGTCCCTTTACACCGAATTCAACGGTCGGGGGTGTCAACAGCTACGGCGGCGTAACGCTGCAAAGGATGGCAGTTCATGGCAGATCACGCGTGAGATATCCGGTTTGTAGCCAAACTGTGCGTATCGGTGTCGTCACAGCCGGTACGGTCGTCCCGCCGCACCGCCAGGACGCGGCATCGCCACACAGATGGCACGGAGAGGGCACGGAGAGGGTCCGCCATGGCGTCGCCAGCAGCACGATCAGCGTCGTCCCGTACCGTACCCGCCCGCCCGAACACCGCCTTCCGACAGCTGCGCGGCCGGCTGTCCCCGGGCGAGTTCGCGGCGGCGGTCCGACGGTCCGCCCGTGAGATCGGTGAGCAGGTCTCGTGCGACGCCCGCTATGTGGGGCGCGTCGAGTCCGGGGAGATCCGGTGTCCGAACTACGCCTACGAGCGGGTGTTCCGGCACATGTTCCCCGGGCTGACGCTGCCCGACATGGGCTTCGCGCCGCGCGAGGCGGTACGCGGACGGGGGGCGCGTACGGCGGCGGTCAGCGCCGCGCCCCTGGCAACCGACCCCGACCACCGCGATACCCGTATCCAGATCTGCGAGGAGAGCGACGTGCTGCGTCGCGCGTTCATCACCGGCGGCCCGGCGGCAGCCCTGGGCTTCGCCGCCCTGCACCCCATCGAGGCCGCTGCCGCCGCCGCATCCGACCGGGTGCCCCCGCCCCGCCCACCCGCCGGCGGCCGCGCCGGTGCGGCCGAGGCCACCGCCGTCGAACAGGCCGTCCGGCACATCCGGCTGCTGGACGACCGGCACGGCGCGGAAGGCATCTACCACCGCGCCACCCAGCCGCTGCGCGCCGCCTACGACCTGCTGGAGGCCGACGTCCGGCACCGTTCGGTCGCCGACCGGCTGCACACCGGCGCCGGTGAACTCGCCATCAGCGTCGGCTGGCTGGCCCACGACTCCGGCCGCTTCGACGACGCCCGCTCCCACTACGCCGAGGCGCTGGCCACCGCCCGGGTCTGCGGCGACGCCGCCCTGGAGGCGCACGCGTTCTGCAACACCGCCTTCCTCGCCCGCGACGCCGGCCGCCCGCGCGAGGCGGTGCGCGCCGCACAGGCCGGGCAGCAGGCCGCCAAGCACCTCGCCTCGCCGCGGCTGCTGTCCCTGCTGGCGCTGCGCGAGGCGGGCGGCTGGGCGGGGCTGGCCGACCGCTCCGGCTGCGAGCAGGCACTGGCCCGCGCCGAGCGGCTGTTCGCCGGCGGGCCGCGGGACGGCGACCCCGAGTGGATGACGTTCTACGGCGAGGCCGAACTGGCGGGCCTGGAGGCGCAGTGCTGGTCGGCCCTCGGCGACGCCGGGCGCGCCGCCGAGCACGCGCACCGCGCGGTGGCCCTCCAGGACCCGCACTTCACCCGCAACATCGCGCTGTTCACCGCGGAACTGGCCGCCGACCTCGCCGCCGACGGCGCCCCCGAGGAGGCCGCCGCGGCCGGCCTGCGCGTCCTGGCCCTCCTCACCCAGGTCCGCTCCGCCCGCATCCGCACCCTGCTCGCCACCACCGCCCACACCCTCCGCCCCCACCACACCCTCCCCCCGGTCGCCGACTTCCTGTCCCGGCACGCGGCGGCGGGGGAGGGTGAGCGCGAGGGTGAAGGTGAAGGTGAGGCGGTGGGGGCGGTGGGGGCAGTGGAGGCGGTCGGCGTGGTCGGCGCGGACTAGCGGGCCGGGGGTCGGGGGCCGGGGGAGCCGGTGTGCGGGCCGGCCGTGGCGCCGATCCCCGGCCGAGTCGGAGGTGACCGGCGTCAGCCCAGGTGGCCCGTGTCGTTCCAGCGCTCGATCGCCGGCTCCCCGTAGGCCCAGCCGAGCACCGACAGGGACGTCGGCTCCAGCCGGATGCGGGCGCCGAACGAGATGTCCAGGCCCAGCCAGCGGGCGCCGAGGGCGCGCAGGATGTGCCCGTGCGCGAAGACCAGCACGTCCCGGTCGGCCGACCGCGCCCAGGCGACGACCTCGTCCGCCCGCGCGGAGACCTCGGCCAGCGTCTCGCCCTCGGGCACGCCGTCCCGCCAGATGAGCCACCCCGGCCGTGCCGCCTGGATCTGGGCGGGCGTCAGCCCTTCGTACGCGCCGTAGTCGATCTCCATCAGCGCGTCCCACTCCTGCGCCCGGTCACCGAAACCGGCCAGCTCGCAGGTCTCCTTCGCGCGGACCAGGGGGCTGGTGCGGACCTCGACGCCCGGCAGGCCGTCCCAGGGCGCGTGGTGCAGTCGCTCCCCGAGAAGCTTCGCGCCGCGCCGGCCCTCGTCCAGCAGCGGGATGTCCGTACGCCCGGTGTGCCTGCCGGAAACGGACCACTCGGTCTTCCCGTGCCGGGCCAGGATTATGCGCGCTGCCATGGGTCGCACCTTTCGCCGATCTCTCGGCCACTCACTCATTCGTCGTTCGGCGCGGGCGGCATTGACCGCGGGCCTTCCATCATCGCCCATGGGGGCGTTTTGTCCGAACCCACCCCCACTGCCGCGGCCGCCTCCGCCGCTCCGGGCCCCCGCTCCCGATGCCCGTCCCGGAGGTCGGTGTCGATGCCGGTGCCGGATGCCGGTGCTGGATGTCGGTGCCGGATGCGAGACTTCGGCAGGTGAACGTTTTCCGCGACAGTCGAGCCGTGGCGACCGGTCCTCCGGCGGGGCAGGCGCCGCCGTCATCGAGCCTGCGCCAGCGGCTCAGCGAGCTGCGCGGCCCCGGCGTACGCCCCCGGTCGCTCGACGCCCGGGCGCTCGCCGCGCTGGCCGCCAATCCCGGCTGCCGGCGCCGGGCGCTGCTGGACGGTGCGGGCGTCGACAAGGGCGCGCTGGCCGGGGCCCTCGGTGCGCCCGCGGGGTACGGGCAGTCGCAGTTCGCGTTCGTGCGGGGCAACGCCTTCGAGGCCCGGGTGAAGGCGGACGGCGGTGCGGAGCTGCTGCGGCTGGTGCGGGAGCGGCTCGACCCGGGGGGCCCACCGCCCGAGCCGGAAGGGCCCGGGGCAGCGGCCACGCCGGACCTGTCCGCGGCCGGGCCGGAGGGCCGCGCGGCGCGTACGGCGCTGGCGCTGCGCGAGGCGACCGCGGCCGGCGGGTGGACGCTGCTCGACCATCCGATGCTGGCGGTCGACGTGGCCGGCTCGCCCGCCTATGTGGAGCCGGACGCGGTGGTGGTGCATCCGGACGGCAGCTGGACGGTCGTGGAGATCAAGTCCTTCCCGATGATCGACGGTTCGGCGGACGCCGCCAAGGTGGGCGCCGCGGCCCGCCAGGCGGCGGTGTACGTGCTCGCCCTGGAACAGGTCGCCGGGCACACCGCCGCGCACACGGGCCGCGCGGTGCGGGTCCGTGACCGGGTGCTGCTGGTGTGCCCGAAGGACTTCTCCAACCTCCCCACGGCCGCTGCCGTCGACGTCCGCAAGCAACTGTCCACGACCCGGCGGCAGTTGGGCCGGCTCACCCGGGTCGAGGAGATCGCCGCCGCCCTCCCGGAGGGGACCACCTTCGATCTGCGGATGGCGGACGACGGCAAGACCCCGACCCGCCCGGCGAAGGAGCTGGCCGCGGCGGTGGAGGCGGTCGGCGCGGCCTACGCCCCCGAGTGCCTGGCCGCCTGCGAGCTGGCCTTCCACTGCCGGAAGCAGGCCCGCGAGGAGGGCGCGGTGGAGGCACTGGGCCGCGGCGTCCGGGGTGAGCTGGGCGCCCTGCGCACCATCGAGGAGGTGCTGGCGGCGGCCCGTCCCAAGGACCGGACCGGCGACGGCAGCGACGACCCGGCCGGCCCCGACGACCCGGCCGTCCTCGCCCTGCGCCGGGCCGCCGCGCTGCGCGCCGAAGCCCTGGCGGCCGCCGCCGTACCGCAGACGCCGGCGGGAGGGGGCCACGTACCGCGGGCGACGGCGGAAGAGCCCGGTGTGCCCCGCCCGCGAGCGGAGGAGGCGTAGATGTCGCTGATCGAGACGCTGGCCCGGATGGAGGCGGTGGCCGCCGGGCGCGCCCGCCCGCGCTGTACGGTCCGGCACCGCCACCTCTCCGAAAACCCGCTGGTCCTCGTGCCGTTGACGACCGCGGGCGAGGCCGGTGCCCCGCTGGGCGCGCTGGTCGGCACCGACCGCGAGAAGCCCGCCCTGCTGGCCGTCCCGCAGCCGCGCAACCGCGATCTGCGGTTCGCGTTCCTGGCCGAGCTGGCCGAGACCGTGCTCCCGTACGTGGACGGCTTCGCCGACGCCGTGGAGTGGGAGGAGCGCAAGGAGACCGACCCCGAGACCGGCAAGAAGGTCCCGGTGCAGGTCGAACTGTGCGCGGACGCCCCGCAGTTGATCGTCCCCAGCGCGGCCGGTGTGGAGTACGTCCGGCTGCTGGGCCGCTCGATGCGGTTCCGGCGGACCGCCGAGCAGGATCCGGAGGCGCCCCATCCGGCGCCGCCGCACGTCCCGCTGCTGGGCCGCTGGCTGACGCATTTCGGCGAGCGCGCCCGGGTCCCCGGCGCCGGTCTGCTGCTGCCCATGACGGGGCTGCTGGCGCGCCATTGGGCGACCGGCCAGAGCGTGCTGGAGGACCAGCACCTGGGGGCGCTGCTGGCCTGGATCGACCCGCCGCCGGGGAGGTCCGGCCGGGAGGCCGCCGAGTTCGCCGAGTCGGCGCGTGACGCGGCCGGCCAGCTGCGGTGCCCGCCCGCCGGACCGGCCACGGACCCGGCGTTCGACAACCGCCTGCTCGCGCCCGCGATGGCCCGTTACGACGCCGGTCTGCCGGGCGCCGAGGAGGAGCTGCGCGCCCTGCTGGAGGGCCAGTTGCGGCCGACCTGGGACGCCGTCTGGCGCGGCATCGACCTGCTGCGGGCGCTCCCCGAGGGCGCCCGGGTCGCCGACCGCTGGAAGCGCGACCGCTGGTCGTACACGGCGCACCGCGACCGGGTGCGCGCCGGTGAACCCCCGCAGCCCCGGCGGGACGACGCGGTCACCGCCGCGCAGAAGCTGGCCGCCCGGGAGACCGCGCAGGCGCAGCTGGACGCCCAGGAGGCCCTGGACGACCCGCTGGTGATGGCGGGGCGCCGGCTGGCCGGGGAGGCGTTCGAGGGCACGGTGACCGCCGTGGAGATGGCGATGTCCGAGGGCAAGCGCCCGATGCCGCGCCCCCTGGTGACGCTGCGCACCGCCGACCGCCCGCTGTTGTCCGCCGGCGCCAAGCTCTACCGCCCGCTGGCGGACGGCCGGACCCAGCCCGCCGAGTTCGTGGCGTACGCGCCGGGCGAGCCGGAGGTGCTGGTGGTGCGGCTGACCGGCGGGATGGGCCGGGGCCGGACCCCGGAGCCGGGCTCCGTCCCCGAGCCCGCGGACCCGGTCTGCTGGACGCTGTTCGAGCACGCCCCGCGCGGCGGTCCGGAACTCCCGGACCCGGAGGACATCCCGTGGACGCACGGCGGCCCGCCGTCCGCCACCGCCGACGCCCCGCACGAGACCGCCGACCCGGTGACCGCGGAGGATTTCCTGTGACCCGCACCCACACCCGCCCCCGGACCGCCCCGCCCGCCACGCCTTGGGAGATCACCGCGGAATGACGGCCCTTCAGGACCCGCCCCCCACCGCCGCCGGCGCCGGTACCCGGGACGCCGATCCCTCCGTGGCGGCCGCGGCGGCCACCGCCGCGATCCTGCGCGACACTCTGCACGGCACCCGCCGCGGCGTCGTCGTCGACTCCCCGCCGGGTGCCGGCAAGTCCACCCTGGTGGTCCGCGCGGCCCGCGAACTGGCCGCCGCCGGGCGCCCGTTGATGATCGTCGCGCAGACCAACGCGCAGGTCGACGACCTGGTGCTGCGGCTCGCCGAGAAGGACCCCGAGCTGCCGGTCGGCCGGCTGCACAGCAGTGAGCCCGGCGCGTTCGACCCGGCGCTGGCCGAGCTGCCGGCGGTCCGGACGTCCGCCAAGATCGCCGATCTGGCCGGGCTGGACGTCGTGGTGTCGACGGCCGCGAAGTGGGCCTACACCAAGGTCGAGGAGCCGTGGCGGCACGCCATCGTGGACGAGGCGTACCAGATGCGGTCGGACGCGCTGCTGAGCGTGGCCGGGCTCTTCGAGCGGGCGCTGTTCGTGGGCGACCCCGGCCAGCTGGACCCGTTCAGCGTGGTCGGCGCCGAGCAGTGGGCCGGGCTGACGTACGACCCGTCGGCCAGTGCCGTCTCCACCCTCCTCGCCCACAACCCCGACCTGCCGCAGCACCGCCTGCCGGTCTCCTGGCGGCTGCCCGCCTCGGCCGCGCCCCTGGTCTCCGCCGCGTTCTACCCGTACACACCGTTCCGCAGCGGCACCGGGCCGGGTGAGCGCCGGCTGGCGTTCGGGGTGCCGGGCGACGGCTCGGGCGTGGACCGGGTCCTGGACGAGGCCGCCGGGTCCGGGTGGGGCCTGCTGGAGCTGCCCGCCCGCCGGACGCCGCGGACGGACCCGGAAGCGGTGCGGGCGGTGGCCCTGGTGGTGCGGCGGCTGCTGGACCGCGGCGGCGCGGCGAGCGGTGAGCACGCGCCGGAGCCGAGGCCGCTGACCGCCGCCCGGATCGCGGTCGGCACGGCCCACCGCGACCAGGCCGCCGCGGTCCGCGCCGCGCTCGCCGAGCTGGGCGTGTCCGACGTCACGGTGGACACCGCCAACCGCCTGCAGGGCCGCGAGTTCGACGTCACCGTCGTCCTGCACCCGCTCTCCGGGCGCCCCGACGCCACCGCGTTCCATCTGGAGACCGGCCGGCTGTGCGTACTCGCCTCCCGGCACCGCCACGCCTGCATCGTGGTCTGCCGGGCCGGCGTCGCGGACCTCCTCGACGAGCACCCCTCGACCGAGCCGGTCAGCCTGGGCGTCACGGTGAAGTTCCCGGACGGCTGGGAGGCCAACCACGCCGTCCTCGCGCACCTGCAGGAGCACCGGGTGGCCTGGCGGCCTTGAGAACCCCGGCCCGCGGTCCGGGCGGAAAGGGCCCGCGGGCCACCGGCACCCCCTCCGTGCACCTCACGCCCCAGGGCGCACTTGCGCGAGGCGGGACAATGGAATGCGGCACACGATCTGGAGGTACGTACATGTCCGAGCCGCGACCGGCTCCCGACCCCCGTGGTACGGCACCGAGGCCACGGCGCATGAAGCCCGCGCAGCTGCTCTTCGAACCACCCGAGGCCGTTGCCGACCCCGAGCACTTCTTCGACCTGGAGTCGATAGAGGACCCGCGCGAGCTGCTCAGCCGCGCGACGGAGCTGACCCTGGCCTTCCGCGCCGCGGCCGACCGCGCCACGGAGTTCCAGGCGCTGGCCGCCGCCCAGCTGGCCGATCCGAGCCGGTTCGACCGGCTGCCGCTGGCCGTGCTCGCGGAGCAGGCCGAGTGGACCGAGGACTACGCGCAGAAGATGATCGAGTTCGGCCGCAGCCTGATGCGGAGCGGCAGCACGCTGCTCGGCGACATGGACTGACCCGGTCCCTGCCCTGGCCCTGACCTGTCCCTGGACCCTGCCCGTCGACCGACCGCCGCGGGACCGACCCGTCCGCTCGTTCACATCCGCCACAGACGCCCCACGACGGCTCATGGTCACCAACCATGAGCCGCTGGCATATGCGAAGGGGCAAGGTACCGGGTCCCGTGCCACGCTGTCCCGATTTCCGGCAATCAGCCGAGCCGGTACGGGCCGTATCGATAGACCTGTCCCCATGAGTGACCGGCTGCCCGACCTCGCCCGTACCCCCGCCCACGCCGCCACGTCGTACGTCACCCTCGCCGGCGCCGACTGGCTCGCCTCGGCCGGCCCCCACCCGGACGATCTGCACGCCCAGTGGGCGCTGCACCCGGACGCGCCGAGCGTGCTGCCGTGCGGGACGGCCTTCGACGTGATCAACGCCCCGGCGCTGTTCGGGCGGCGGATGGTGGACCGGCTGTGGTCCGCCGGCCCCGGCTCCGGGCCGGTGGCCGCGCACCGCGGGCGGATCCTGCTGTTCGCCGCGCCGGGCACCGCCCAGCGGCTGCCGGCACTGCTGGTCTGGGAGGAGTGGGCGGCGGCCGTCCCGCCGCTGCTGTGCCACGGCACCGGGGACGCGGTGACCATCCCGCCGCTGCACCCGCACCCCGCCCCCGCCGCCCGTACGCGCCCGCGTGGCGCCCCGCAGTCGATCACCGCGCCGGCCGACGACGACGCCGTCGCGGGCTCCCGGTGGCTGGTGGCTCCGGACGTCCGCCGGCCCTGGCTGCCGGGGCCGGACGTGCTGCTGTGGGCCTGTGTCCGCGCGGCCCGCCCGGCGGCCGGGGAGGCAGCCGCGGCCGCAGGGGAAGCCGCAGGTCAGCCCCGCGTTTCGGCGCTGGCCCAGGCCCCTGGGAAACCGATTTTTGTCCTCCCCGATCAGGATGCTAATGTTTTCCCCGTCAGCAGGCGCCGCTAGCTCAGTTGGTTAGAGCAGCTGACTCTTAATCAGCGGGTCCGGGGTTCGAGTCCCTGGCGGCGCACAGACGGTCGAAGGCCCTCACCTCAGGTGGGGGCCTTCGTCATGGGCACGGACCGATGCGCCCCGGCCGTCAGCCGTGGCCGATCTTGACCGCCCAGTCGCCGTCGCCGCTCCGCCCGGCCACCTGGATCCGTACGCCGTCCCGGGCGTCGTCCATGCTCTCCCCCACGCCCAGGGGCGCGTCCGCGAGCGGCGGGTAGACGGAGGTGCCCCAGCAGGCGGAGGTGGCGGGGTGGCCGTCGAGGACGTGGACCGGGCCCGAGCCGGAGGCGGTCGCGCTGTCGACGCGGTAGGCGAGGACGCCCTCGCTGCACAGCGCGCGGTCGTTGCCCTGGGCGCTGCGTGCCTCGATGGCCAGCGCGCTGTCGGGGCCGGTACGGAGCACCAGCAGCCGCGGGCGGCGCTGGCCGCGGGGTTCGAGGGGGGCGGTCAGGGTGCGGAGCGAGTACAGGCCGGGGCGCGCGAGGTCGACGCAGTCAACTTGGTTGTCGGCGATCCAGCCGAGCTTCCACTTGTGCCAGGCGAAGGGGTCGGGCGCCAGTCCGAACTGGCTGCCCATGAGGTCCCAGTCCCCCACATAGGTGTCCCAGTCACCCTTGCCGCTCTGCGGCCGGTGGTACAGATCGGGCAGGTCGAAAACGTGACCGGTCTCGTGCGCGAGGACGTTGCGGTCCGGCGGGCTCTGCTCGAAGACGGTGACGAACCGGCGCAGCTCGTGATCGTCGGCGTGCATCGGCTGATCGAGGTTGACCACTTTGGTGGCGTCCGAATCGACGCCGGGCGCTTCCGGATCGGCGACGAAATAGACCACGTCGTAGCGGCCGAAGTCCACCGAGGGATCGGCGGCGGCGACCGCGTCGCGCAGATAGGCCGCGCGCCGTCCGGCGTCCCAGTCGCGCCGTATGCCGTACGCGACGGACGAGCGCGGCATCCGCACCCAGGGGCGGTGGACGTGCGGGCGCAGCCGGAAGCGGCCGTAGGAGGCGCGCTCGAAGAAGGCGGAGGTGGCGGGGAAGTAGTCGCGGGCCAGCGTCTGCGGGGTGGCGGCCGGCCGGGAGTCCGGGAAGGAGAGGTAGATCAGCACCGCGTCGAGCGGGCGGTCCGGGCGGGTGTAGGAGCCGTTCCAGTTGTCCAGGCCCTCGGAGTGATGGGCCTCGCTGCGGCCCAGGGCACAGGGGAGGGCGGCCTCCGAGGCGGTGGCGGGCCCGGCGACGATGGACGTGGCGATCAGCGCGCTCAGCGAGGTGAGGATCGCCGCCAGGCGCCGCAGGCGACGGCGATCGCCCCCGTCGGGCGTCTGGGCGCGCGGCACACGTACCTCCAGGGACGGATTCGGGGACCTCATCTACCCTGTGGCGATTTAATGCTATTCGTCCTGTTTCCGGGGCCCGGACGAGTGACCGGCGCGTCTCCGCGTGCCGTAACGGACAGTCACAATCGACCAAGAGGGCAATCGCCGCGAACAGAGCCGGGCAGAAATGGCTGAAGTTCCGTCATGTGGGCCGGGGAGCACGGCTGCGTCGCTGGATCGGCCCTCGTGCCAGCCTCTATGATCGCCACACTTTCCAGCGCGGGACCCCCCCTCCATCACGAGACAAGCGCCAAGCGGGAGCGAGCAGTGAGCGGACACCCCGACGGCCCGGGCCGCACGCCCGGAGCGACGCTGCCCTCAGTGACGGAACGTAACGGCACCCCCAAAGAATCCGACGACGCCCGGCCCACCCCGGCCGGCCGCCACGACGACTCCGCCGCCTCCCTCGGCGACTACCGCGCCGCCTTCCACGCGGGGCGCCTGGCGATGGCCGTGCTCAACCGCGACGGACTGGTCCTGGCCGCCAACCCCGCCTTCGGCGAGCTGGTCGGCGCCGACCCCGACGGCCTGGTGGCGGCGACCGCGGCCGACCTCACCGACCTGGGCGCCGACCCCCGGGTGTGGACCGCCTACCGCGAGGTGCTGTGCGGCAGAAGCGACCGGCTGCGCTGCACCCGCCGCCTCAAACACCCCGAGGGGCACTCCGTCTGGGTGGAGGTGACGGTCGAGCCGCTGACGCCGGAACCGCTCAGCGGCGAGGAACGGATGCTGCTGTCGGTGGCCGACATCAGCGACCGCCACGACCTGCTCGCCCGGCTGCGGCACCTGCAGATGCACGACCCGGTGACCCGGCTGCCCAACCGGGCGCTGTTCTTCGAGCGGCTCGCCGCCGCCCTGGAGACGGCCGCCTTCGACGCGACCGGCACCGGCCGGATCGGGCTCTGCTACCTCGACCTGGACGGCTTCAAGGCCGTCAACGACACCCTCGGGCACCGGGTCGGCGACCGGCTGCTGAGCGCGGTGGCACAGCGACTGATGCGCTGCGCGGAGACCGACGACGACCGCGGTACGGGCCGCCCCGGGCATCTGGTGGCGCGGCTCGGCGGCGACGAATTCGCCCTGTTGGTGGAGGACTCCACCGGCACCGACCAGCTGGCCGAGCTGGCCCAGCGCGTGCTGGACGCGCTGCAGCGCCCGTTCGACCTGGCCGGACAGCGGCTGTCGGTGTCGGCCAGCATCGGCGTGGTGGAACGGGCCGCCGGCGGCACCACCGCGACCGGCCTGATGCAGGCCGCGGACACCACGCTGTACTGGGCCAAGGAGGACGGCAAGGCCCGCTGGACCCTCTTCGACCCCGAGCGCAACGCCCACCGGATGACCCGGCAGGCCCTCTCCAGCACCCTGCGCCCGGCCGTCGACCGGGGCGAATTCACCCTGGAGTACCAGCCGCTGGTCGGACTGGGGGACGGCCGGGCGCAGGGCGTGGAGGCGCTGGTGCGGTGGCGGCACCCGCAGTTCGGGACGCTGTCGCCGAATCGGTTCATCGCGCTGGCGGAGGAGAACGGCGCGATCGTCGAACTGGGCCGGTGGGTGCTGGAACGCGCCTGCCACCAGGCCCGCGCCTGGCAGCTGGCGCACCCCGGCGACCGGCCGCTGTTCGTCAGCGTCAATGTGGCCGTACGTCAGGTCTGGGACTCCGACCTGGTCGCGGACGTGGCCGGGATCCTCGCCGAGACCGGGCTGCCGCCGCAGCTGCTCCAGCTGGAACTGACCGAGTCGGCGGTGATGGGCTCCGCCGGCCGCCCGCTCCAGGCCCTGCAGGCGCTGAGCGACATGGGCGTACGGATCGCCATCGACGACTTCGGCACCGGCTACTCCAACCTCGCCTACCTCAGCCGCCTCCCGGTTTCCGTATTGAAGCTCGACGGGTCGTTCGTCCGCGGCTTCCGCTCCCAGGAACACCCCAATCCGGCCGACGAGATGATCGTCGAGGCGCTGGTGGCACTGGCCCACCGCCTCGGGCTCACGGTCACCGCCGAATGCGTCGAAAGCGCCGAACAGGCGGAGCGGCTTCGCCGCATCGGCTGCGACACGGGGCAGGGGTGGCTCTACTCCCGCCCCGTAGCGCCGGATCGGGTCGCGGCGCTCTTTATTTAGCGCCGTACGTTTTCGGCTTTCCCACCGTGGTGGTTGCTGTCTTTTCCGCCTTCGGCGGGGGTGGGTTTAGGGCCGGGGGCGCCTGGTGGGTGGTGGGTGCCGGGTTCGGTCCTCCGGGGGCGGGTTTCCGGACTGCTTCGCTTTACGTCCGGAAACCCGCCCCCCGGGGCCCCCCCCCCCCCCCCAAACAAAACCAGCGGCCCCCCCCCCCAAAACCCCCCCCCCCCCCAG